>JANQJJ010000001.1 GCA_028281725.1 Pirellulaceae bacterium
TTCGGCATAAACCGATCGGACCTCCGGCTCGGTTTTGCCATCGGGCGATAGCCGCGGATACGTTCGAGCTCCTTGCGGTCGGCTGCGATGGCGTACTGAAGCAGCCACATGCCGATCAGCCCAAAGCGCGCAAGCCCGCGGGCCGGCTCGTCCGCCAGATCGCTTCGCTCCAGCCTGCCGAGCCGGAAACAGCTGCGGAAACGTCTCGCCGGGAGCCCGTAATCTCAGGTAATCGAGGCCCATCATGTAGGCTTTAGCCGCCTTGGGATTGGCTCCCACGATCTCGAATGAGAGCGTATGCTTGCCAGCCGCCAGTTTGGGCGTCGCAAACTCCAGCAGGCCCGTGGTAATCACCTCGGGATCGTAAAGATCGATGGGCTCACCGAGCTCCTTGCCGTCGAGGAACAGCTGGACGAAACCATAGTCCCTAGCGCAGGTGAGCGCCATCTCGATTGCCTCGATCCGGCGCGTCACGTCCAGCTGAATCGATAGCCGGTCACCTGGCTTTCCACCGGTCCACCAGAGTTGGCTGTTACCGCTCCAGCGGTCGGCCGCGAAGTTGACCATCGGTTGCGGCCGAGCGGCACCGCCGGTGACGGTAGCTTGGAGCGATTCCCCTTCGATGGCCCGCGCCACCTTCGTGGACTGGTCATCGATGGGCGAGCGAGGTCCCCGCAAGGCCTTGGCCTGCTCTACGATCCGAGGCTTGGGACCGTCATAGAGCTTCGGCTGGGCAGCCAAGAACTGCTCCCGGGGCACTTGCCGTTTGTTCTGCCGCAACACGTGGGCGCCCAGCATGCCGCCTGTCACAATGTCGGGCAGCTGGTCCCCGTCGACGTCGGCGACGGTTACTTGCCTACCGATACCGGCATCCCCGTTGGCTTGATAGGGCAGCCAATGCACGCCCTCCTCGCCGCGAACCAACTTGAACCAATAAACCACCGCGCCGGCATCCCACATGGGGCTTTGTTGATGGTGCGAGTAGTACGTTTTGCCCGTAACGATATCTTTCAGTCCGTCGCCGTCGATATCGGCTAGATTGACGCTATGGAGTTCGCTGAAGAGTACGCCATACCTGTTGTCCGACGGATGCTGCCCCATGATGACATGCCTGATGAACTGGGGCTGCCCGTCACCGGCAGTTTGCTCATACCAGGACAGACCAAAGTCGTGGGCGGCTTCGCTCGTAATGACATCTTGGTCACCATCTCCATCGACGTCATAGGCATACATCTCGGCGCCGCCATAGCTGGACGAAAACGAAACCTTGTGTGCTCGCCAGCGGCGACCGGCAGCGTTTTCGGCCGGCTGTTCATACCAACCGCCAGAGTGCAAAATATCTTGCCGGCCATCACCGTTGACGTCACCGATACCCAGTCCATGTCCAAACCTGGCTGCCGCCACCTTCTCGGAGACAGGATGAAACTGCCACGGAGAAAACGGCTGCGTCCAATCCACAGTCGCAAATCCGAAGAATCCATCTCTGGTGCAAACTAGCTCGGGACGTTCGTCACCGAGCAGATTGATTAGCCGAGGCGACTCATTAGACACCCAATCGAAGACCTGATGTTTCTTCCACTGGCCAATTCCGGTACCCGGATTCTGGTATACGTAAGCTGGCGTGCCTGGAAATCCAACCACAAATACGTCATTGGCCCCATCTTGATCGAAGTCGTAGACCCATGAAAAAAAATTGTCCGCATAGCGCTGCATCGGCTGCGGTTTGGCTGGATAGATTTCATGTTTCGTTGAAAAATCGGGGCCGGCAAACCAAACCGGTCCGTACACGACGTCATGCTCTCCATCACCGTTGATATCGCCGACGCTGACACCTTCGGAGTAATACGTGCCGGTCAAACGCTGGGCGTCAAAGGAGTGCAAGAGCGCATCTTGAGCGGCGCTGAACGAGCAGAACACCGTGACCAGAAAAACCTGAGTTAACCATGCCGTGACGGCAGGAATCACGAATCGGCGAAACCGAGAGGTGCCCATGGAGACCGCTCCGTAGTTTGTTGGGTAGGGTTGCGAGGAAGGGGGACGGCGCTATTGACTTGTTGGCCAATCGCCTTCATTGTAGCCAAGACTCGGCGGCAACGGCGCGGCGGGGAAAATCTTCGGGAGCCACTCAGACTATGATTACTGCCCAGTCCGTAGGCAAGTTCTACGGCGAATCAGATCAACGGGTCTGTGCCGTCCACAACTTGGATCTTTCCATTGGCGACGGTGAACGGGTAGCCATCGTGGGCAAGAGTGGTTCTGGCAAATCCACGCTGCTCAATCTGCTGGCCGGCTTGGATCGACCATCGGAAGGGGCGTTGACGGTTGGCGGCCGGAGACTGGACGCCATGACCCGGACGGAGATGGCCCACTATCGCCTCAAAACGGTCGGCGTGGTGTTTCAAGCTTTTCAGCTGATCCCGCAACGGACTGCGATTCAGAATGTCGAGCTACCGATGATGCTGTCCAGAATGCGCGGCGGCGAGCGGCGAGCCCAGGCGGCTCAGTGGCTCAGGCAAGTGGGCCTGGAGCATCGCGCGCATCACCTGCCCTACGCGCTCTCCGGCGGCGAACAACAGCGGGTCGCCATCGCTCGAGCGCTGGCAAATCAACCTCAGGTCGTGCTGGCCGACGAACCCACCGGCAACCTGGATACGGCGACCGCCGGAGAGATTGTCGATCTTTTGCTGAAACTGTGCGACCAGTCCCAAGTGACGTTCGTCCTGGTGACTCACGATGATGAACTCGCCCATCACATGTGTGGACGCAAGCTGACCATGGCCGATGGAGAACTCGTGGAGTAGTTTCCTATGCGGCTAGATGACGTCCTCAAGATGGCGATTCACAATCTGTGGCAACGGAAGCTACGGACGGCGCTCAACCTGACTGGCATCGTCGTCGGTTGCATTGTCTTGCTGATGACGGTCGCCGGTGTGTCTGGAGTCAAGGATGCACTCCACGCCTTGTTTGATTCGGCTGAGGCGGCTCGACAAATTGGTGTTTACCCCAATCCATACAGCGGTCTGGAGCCTCCGGAGAAAGCCATTGAGGTCATCGGCGAGATGTCTGAAGAGAGGAGAACAAGAATCCGCGATCGACTCACGGACCTTTGGAAAAGCCAGAATCGGCGACCTCGCGACTGGCGCATCACTCCGCAGCAGATTGCCGCCATGTCGGCGCTGCCGCACGTCCGGAGCGTGGTGCCTGACATCAGTGTGGAGTGTAGCGCGAGGATCCATGGGAAAGATCAAGTGGTCGATACGATCGGTGGCATCGACGTTCAAAGCGGCTTGGTGGCAGACCGGCTGATCGTGGGCGAGATGCTTTCTGACGAAACCCGCGACGAAGCTCTGATCGATGAATTCACCGCCTATCAGCTGGGCTACTACAGTGATTCGCAATTGGCAGAAATCGTTGGACAGGAACTGGTTGTCGAGTATCAGGTATCAGGCGGTCGCGTCTCAAACATCTACAACTTGCTGACGGAAACATGGGGGCAACTGTCACAAAGTGAATATGAAAAACAGGCCCAGTTCGTGACGACCCTATCCCAACTGATCGGCGATCTGGACTCCACTTCACTCTCGGAAGACCAGAAAAAAATGATTCGAGATCTCATACACCGCGATGAAGCAGTCGACTCGGCGACTCCGGTGAGCGTCTCCAAGAAGTACCGCATTCGTGGAGTACTCAGAGGGGGTGAGCCCGACAGCCTATCTCGGCTCTTCCGTGGTCACTATCTTGGTCGGAGCGGAGGGATCTTTCTTCACCATGAAGTCGCATCGGGTATTCATTTGGCTGCTCAGCCGGAGTCGAGCTTCTATAACGCGATCGTCACGGTGGACAGCACTCGGCATCTGGCTGCCGTGACCGAGGCGCTCGAGGAACAGGGGCAGAGCGCCATGTCGGCGCTGCGGATTATCGAGAACATAGATCGGAACATTGATGAGAGTGCCTGGATCGTGCTCGGTATCGCCGCCGCCATCTTGCTGACCGCTGCGATCGGAATCTCCAACACCCTGCTGATCTCGGTCCTGGAACGGACGCCGGAATTCGGCATTCTCAAGTCGGTAGGAGCCAAGGATACGACCTTGGTTCTGCTGATGGTCTGCGAAGGTGCGATTCTAGGCCTACTGGGTGCTATCATCGCGATTACCGTCAGCCTGGTTTTGGCAACCATAGGAGACGGAATCCTAAAATCTTACGTTGAGAATCGCATCGACCACAACGATCTGGCGAGTACGTTGTTCCAATTCTCCCTGGGGCCGATGCTCGCGGTCATCGGGATCGCCATCGCGATCTGTGTGCTAGCGAGTATTCTCCCAGCCTGGCGGGCTGCGCGTCTGGATCCGGTGGTGGCAATGCGCCGAACGTGAGCGACGCGCGTAGCACAGTTCCAGAATTCTTCTGAAATCTTTCGGGAAACGATTTGGCGCTGGGAGCTCCCAGCCGTCTATTAGAGCAGTTTTCCTCAAGCATTTAAGGCAGGTTTTTGGAACAACTCCTGCAAGAACTCGAACTTCCCCTGTATCGCTTCTTACTGCGTCTGTGTGGCGATCCGGACGTGGCCAGCGACCTCGTCCAGGATTCGTTGCTGCGAGCATGGAAGAACCGGCGGCGATTGCGGGAACGGGGGGCAGCTCGGGTTTGGGTGTTTCGAATCGCCGTCAACGTGTGGAAGGATCATCGCAATCAGGCTTGCGATCAAGTCGTTGATTCCGTTTGGCTACAAGCGGTCGACCAACAGGCTCCTCCGGATGACGTAGCAGCCGCCAAGGAATTAGGGGAACAAATTTGGTTGGCAATCGACCAGCTTCCCAAACGACAACGCGAAGTGCTTCACCTACGAGTCATTGAACAGATGAAACCTGTTGAGATCGCCGAAATCCTAGCCCTTTCGCCCCAACTGGTTCGATCCAATCTAGCTGCGGCTCGAAAACGAATTCGATCCCAGTTTGCGGACCAGCTTCCGCAGTCCCAGTCGCAATCCGAGGCCCCATCATGAATCTGCCTTCTTGCGAATTCTTGGATGACTATCTTGACGAGGGCCTATCGGCCGACGCGCAGCGCGACTTTGAAAAGCATCTCTCCGGGTGCGGAGAGTGTCAGCAGAAAGTTCACATCCAGCGCACGCTGGACGACGCACTGCAATCCTATTCTCGACAAGTCCTTCCCCGTGAAAGCCGGCTGATGGTTCGCGGCCGGCCACAGCGCTCTCTCGGGCGTTGGGCGCTGGCAGGGTTCGCCGCCGCAGCCTTGGTGTGGGCACTGCTGGCTTGGACTCGCTCCGATAGGGATCGAGACATGGCAGTAGGACCCGCCGAGGTGCGGCCGAACCTAACCGGTGATACTCAGCCAGTAGAGCCGCACAAGACAACACCTGAGAAACCCCAAATTCGATCCGTCACGTCCAACAGCCATTTGGCCATTGTCGAGCAGGACGGTTCCGATGAACTCACCTTCATTATGCTCTATCCAAAACTCAACACACTCAAGGAGATATCGAATGCAAAAACCCATTAGCGGCTACGTGTGTCTGCCTCGAATGCTGGTCCTTTTCGTGGTGGGATTTGGCGTCTGTCTGACGGCGAGTGTCACGGCACAGGAGCCACCGGTCGAAGAACCGCCACAAAACAAGATACAGGTATTTTCACTCCGATACGTCCAAGCCGATGCGTTCATAGAAATCATGGCGCCCCTGCTAGGGGAGACAGCGCTGAGAGTGGCTCCCGATCTCCGCACGAACTCGTTGATCGTTCACGGCACCTCAGCCGATATGGAGTTGCTTTCGGCTCTGATAGAGAGGCTCGACTCGCCAGAAACTAGCGATCATGACGACGCCGTCATTGAAACGCTGGACGCAAAACGTAACGAGGTGCGCATGCTGGCCGATACCATCCAAAGTCTGGACCTGGATCTGGACATCGCCACCACACAGGACGTCGTGGTGCTCAGAGGCCGTCGCGACGCGGTAAACCAGGCCCAAGAGCTTTTGCGGTCGCTAACGACAGATGCAGCCCAGCAGGCCATGGCCGCACCGGCTGTTCAAAACGTGACCGCCGAGATCGTATGGTTGCAGGAAAAAAGTGAAGCCGAAGGTGACGTCACCGGCTCTCTGGAAGCGCAGCTCGCCAAACGCGGGTTCCGGAATCTGTCCAAGATAGGCACCCTACAAATTGCTTCCATGGTAGACGCCCAGGGAAGTCGTGCAACGGGCTCTACCAAACAAGGACATCTTGAAGCCAGACTCACACTCGGGCGCATCCGTGATAGCGATGCTCTTTCGGTAGAGCTAGAACTGCAGACTGGCGGGGGCATTCAGTTCTCCAGCGAAATCACCACCAAGCTGAACCAGTCGATCGTTTTTGGCGTCTCGGCTTCGCTGCAGGTTGCTGATGATGGTTTCATGCCTCGAAGCGTGTTCTTGCTTCGATTGGTTGAGCAGCAGCCTTTGGCCGACACGGAAGCCGGTCCCTAGTGGCCTGTCAAAGCTTAATCTTTGGGTCGGGTAAAGGGATCAGGAGTCAATTGTGCACAGCACCCGAAGGGCCGCTGGCGGCAATTGACTCCTGACCCCTTTACCCGACCCCAACTTGCCCTGCACCCAAATGCCGGCAGGGCAGGTGGCGAGTCTCCCGAGCCGGAGAGGCAAGCTCTGGCCGCGAAGGCACGCTGCTGCTGATTCACTTCTCGGCCCTTCACGTGCCCACGCTAGCCAAAATCAGGTCCGTAGCGAGCGTCTGGACACGGCATTTTGCGGCGGACTCGAACTGGTTTATACTTCGCAGTTCTGGCGAAAACTGGTTTTCTCTTGGGCTGACCGATAGATCATGCGAAACAACTTGCTTTTAACCCTGGGCTGTTGGGCTGCTCTGGCCTCAATCGGATCTGGCTTGCCTGCCGCAGAGCCATCTAAGTCTAAGGTAAACGACGGATTCGATATCTCGACCGGCGATTGGCCGTGGTGGCGTGGTCCATGGCGGAACGGTTCGGCAGATGCCGCCCAAACGCCGCCTATGAGCTGGAGCCAGACGACAAACGTTCTCTGGAAAGCCGCAGTGTCAGGCCGCGGCTATGGTTCGCCGATGGTTTACGGTGAGCGAGTCTTCCTGGCCACTGCCAATGAAGACAGCGGCGAGCAATCGCTGCTCTGTTTCGCGCGCGCCACGGGCAAGCAGTTGTGGCGGACGGTCGTCCATCCGTCGGGTGGCATGCGCAAGAACAACAAAGCCACCGCCGCGTCGAGCACACCCGCTTGCGACGGAGAACGCGTGTTCATTAATTTCCCCAACGATGGTGCGCTCTACACCACAGCCCTGAACCTCGAAGGCAAACGACTTTGGCAAAAGAAAATCTCCGACTACGTTGTTCACCAGGGCTATGGCTCGTCTCCGGCACTCTATCAGCATCTCGTCATCGTTTCGGCGGATAACAAAGGGGGTGGCGCTCTCGCCGCGCTCGACCGAGAAACAGGCCAAATCGTTTGGCGACGCGAGCGACCGAGGAAACCCAACTACCCATCACCTATCCTGCTGCATGCGGCCGGCCGAGACCAACTGCTGATGACCGGGTGTGACATGATCGTCAGCTACGCTCCGCTCACAGGGGAGACTCTCTGGGAAACGCCCGGAGCGACTACCGAGTGCGTCACGTCGACGCTGACGACCGATGGCCTGGTTTTCACTAGCGGCGGATATCCACGCGATCACGTGTCCGCCATACGAGCCGACGGATCGGGCGAGTTGGTGTGGCAGAACAGGGCGCGACTTTATGTGCCGTCGTTGGTCACGCGCGATGGCTATTTGTATGGCGTTCTCGATGAAGGGATCGCCGTATGCTGGCAAGCTGCTAGCGGCAAGGAAATGTGGAAGGCTCGTCTGGGAGGAACGTTTTCCTCGTCTCCCGTTTTGGTTGGTGATAAGATCTTTGTATCCAGCGAAGCCGGCGAGATGTTTATCTTTCGCGCTGACCATGAGAAATTTGAACAACTTGGCAAGAACCAGTTAGGCCAAGAGGTTTTGGCCACTCCAACGATTTGCGGCAACCGCATTTATCACCGTGTTGCCCACCGCAGCCCCGACGGCCAACGACAAGAAACACTCTATTGCCTCGGATCGAAGTAAGCCAGAAACGTAATGCAGGGCCAGCATCTACTCGGCTTCCCGAATGTAGAGGTTGGCCAAGTCGACTGGTCCGCCGGCCGTAAAGGCAATCCGCATAGGGGAGGCCGCCGGAGATTCGATAAGGTGCGGCTTGCCATTGATGCTGAGCGTCCAAACATCGCCTTCGCGCCGGCCTTCAACGCGATTCCAACGGCCAGTCTTCTCAAGCATATCTCCGACCCGCGCATCGTCTATGGCATCGATGGTCAACGAAGGACTGTCTTGACTACCCAAGTGGAAACACAACCGCTGAGACTGTTCGCTGAAGCGGAAATCAAAGACGAATCCTGAGAGATCCCAAGTCTCCTGGGACTCCAGGCGAGAATCACCCTGGGTGACCTGACCATCAAAGGCGAGTATCCAGTCTTTGGGCTGCCACGAACCGGCTGCCGGAGAACTTGTCCCCCAGCCATTCAAGTCCAAGCCTGAGTAAATCGACCGATAGTTTCGATTGGCCACCGCGATGTGTTCGTCAGCGACCGGCGTCTCAGGCAGCTCCTTAATGCGGATGTTGCGGTAGTGAACAATGCCGCCTTCGGACTCCAGGCAGATGTAGCCCTTCCGCGGGCTGGCGTCGGTACCGCGCGTGACGACCTTTCCGTTGACCGCCAGAGAGATATCGCCATCGTTACAGACAATCCGATAGTGATTCCACTGCGGGCTGGGGTTGGATCGCTCTTCGGTCGGAAAGGCACGCTGGCCTCCGCGACCGTTGATCGGTGTCATCGTAGCACCGTGGATTGGAAAAATGTCGCCGTGCGTGGTGTGACTGCGCGTGTTGCCGTAGGCGTTCTCCAGTACCTGGACTTCGATGCCACGATGGAAGGGAACACCGCGCGATGTGATGTCATCAGCCCATACAAACACGCCCGCATTGCCACGCGGCTTCATATGTCGCCACTCGAGCTCTAGCTCAAAATTCTGATACATTCGGTCTGTTCGTATTTCACCAATGGGCTTGCCGGAACAGATGAGCATCCCATCTTTAATGGACCACGTCTCCGGAGGTGTATTGACCAGTACCCATCCGCTGAGATCTTGTCCATTAAAAAGGGGTACCCACCGGCCGACGTCTTCTTGTGCCGGGGCCGGGACGCCGAAAACCCACAGGGACAAAAAAACGCAAAATCCTGAGCAAAGCTTCATCGGTAGCACCTCGTGCATGAACTCAAAAAAGGTGGGATTAGTGCCGGGCGCACGGCCACGTGGAGTGCGCCATCGACGGTTTTTAACGTGAAGTAGCCGGAAAGACGCACCACCGAAGTGCTCTGTGCCACTAGTATATCTTAGTGGCTTGGCCGGGTCGCTCCGTCGATCCGTCCGGAGCCAGCAACATAGATCGAGCAACTAAGTGGATTCTTTGAGGTGAAAGTAATTGCGATGATAAAACGAAACGCCAACCCCTGTTGGTTACTTTTTCTCCCGCTGGCCGTTCTGGCGTGCTCGCTCGGGGCAGCCGAACCGCCTCTGGATATCGCGATTTTAGGCGGACGTATTGTCGACGGTACCGGTGCGCCATGGTACCACGCGGACGTAGGGGTCCGCGACGGACTGATCGTGGAGATCGGTCGAATCGACGCGTCCTCGGCCGAGACGACCATCGATGCGAGCGGAATGATTGTCGCTCCCGGATTCATTGACATGATGGGGCAGACGGCGACCCCCATGGTGGAGGATCCGAAAACGGCGGTCAACTTGCTGACCCAAGGAATCACCACCATCAACGCCGGCGAGGGAGGCTCGGCGGCGCCTCTGAGTAGCGAGGAGGGACTCCGCAAAGGCTGGACAACGATGCGCGAATACCTGGCCCTGCTCGACATACAAGGCCTGCCGGTAAACGTCGTACAGACCATCGGTCACACGCAGGTTCGGCGGATCGTCCTGGGTGACGTCGACCGAAGACCAAGCGACGAAGAACTGGAACAAATGAGAGGACTGGTCCGCGAAGCGATGGAGGCGGGAGCCATCGGCGTATCGACTGCATTGATCTATCCGCCAGCGGTCTACGCACCGATGGAAGAAATCGCCGCTCTGGCTGAGGTTGCAGGACAGTCCGGCGGCCGATACTACACGCATATGCGCAATGAAGGGGATCAGTTGCTCGAGGCCATTGAGGAAGCCCTGGAGATTGGTCGGCGCGGAAAGACACCCGTCCACATATTCCACCTCAAGGCCGCCGGCAGACAGAATTGGGGCAAGATGCAATTGGCCATTGCGAAAATCAAAGCCGCTCGAGCCGCCGGAGAACAGGTCACCGCCGACATTTACCCCTACATCAACAATGGTCTCGGTATCGCGGCATTTATTCATCCGCGACATTTTGCCGACGGACATGCTCGCCTGAGAAGCCGACTCGAAGACAAGGATCTGCGAGCTGAAATCCGAGACGAAATGGAGAATACCGGAGGCTGGGAGAACTGGTACCGCCATGTAGGCTATGACTGGGACCGGGTAATCATCGGTCAATCGAACGATAAGAACTACCGCGAACTGGTCGGACAGTCGCTGGCGCAGATCGCCCAAGCCAAGGGAGAAGATCCGTGGGATACGTTTTTCCGTTTGGTTCAGACCGGAGCGTTTGCGCTGCCGCAAAGCATGAGTGACGCGAACAAGATCCTGGCGATGCAACAAGACTTTGTATCGTTCTGTACCGATGTAGGGCCGGCCGGAAAGGACAGTTCCGCCTCTCATCCTCGCGCCTACGGTGCCTTTCCACGTCTGATATCTCGATATGTACGCGACCTAGGCACGATTTCACTCGAGCGGGCCGTCGCGCAAGCGAGCGCCGCTGCGGCTAACGACGTGCTCGTACACGACCGAGGCCGTATCGCGGAGGGTCTCGCGGCAGATATCATCGTTTTCGACTACCATCAGCTGGCCGATAAAGCGTCGTTCTCGAAGCCCAAGGCAACCGCCGAAGGCATGAAGTTCGTGCTGGTCGCGGGCGAATTGGTACTCAAAGAGGGTGAGCTCACCGACGCTCGGCCCGGAAAAGTACTCCGTGGACCAGGTTACGATCCACAGCAGGCTTCCCCAGCAATCCGCACGGGCGCGGATGTAGGACTGAAGAGCTTCGATTTGATGTCAGCCGATTTTTTGGCAGAGCACGGAGTGCCGGGTATGGCGATCGCCGTCACCCATCAGGGCCGGTTGGTGCATGCCAGCGGCTACGGTTACGCGGACCTGGCTACTAAAGAGAAAGTCGAACCCACCAGCCTGTTTCGGATCGCGAGTATTTCGAAACCCATTACGGCGGTTGCCATTTTGCAGCTCGCCGAGTTGGGAAAACTCAAGTTGACGGACAAAGTGCTGGAGCACTTGGACTACCAGGAACACATCACAGCCGCCGGTGATTCTTTTGACGATGCCTGGCACGACATCACCCTTGAGCACCTATTGCAACACCGCGGAGGCTGGGACAGAAACCAATCATTTGACGCGATGTTTCAACCGGTCAGGTTTGCGAATCAATTGGACGTGCCGGCGCCGGCAGGCAAGAACGATGTGATCCGCGCCATGCTGGTTCAGAAGCTGGACTTCGCACCCGGCGAGCGGTATGCGTATTCCAACTTTGGTTACAACCTGCTGGGACGCGTGATCGAGAAGGTAGCTGGCCAGCCGTACGAAGACTATGTCCGTCAACACGTCCTGGCGCCTTTGGGTATCTACAGCATGCGAATCGGAGCCAGCCGGCTGGCCGATCGCTCAGCCAAGGAAGTCCGCTACTATCAGCCCGGCAGCACGAAGTCCGTGTTCGACGCCGACTTGGGTGAAGAGGTGCCCTGGCAGTATGGCGGCTGGTATCTGGAGGCGATGGATTCCCACGGCGGCTGGATCGCGTCAGCGATTGACTTGGCTAAGTTTGCCTCCGCATTCGACGACCCGGACAATTGTCCGATCTTGAGCTCGGAGAGTATCCAGCGGATGGCGGCTCGGCCCGACGGCTTGGCTGGCCACGACGAAGATGGGAACCCGAAAGAAGTGTACTATTCCCTAGGCTGGCAAAATCGTGTTCTCGATTCCTCGGAAGTGAATCATTGGCATACCGGTTCTCTTTCGGGCACCGCCACGATCCTGATTCGCCGGCATGATGGCCGCAACTTCGTGGCGCTGCTCAATAGCCGCATCAGTCCGACCGCCACGCATCTCGGGAAGTTCATCGATCGCGGGCTAAATGAAGCGGCGGGCGCCGTTCGCCGGTGGCCCAAGCATGACCTATTTAGCAAATTTTAATCGTCACCAATCCTGATTGGCCGCTGTCTCGGGGGGAGGATATTCCGTTGGGTCTTTTTGATGGAACGCCGCTGGAACGCCCTGTTTTATGCGATCGATGTGGGGAAGACCAAAGCGATTGCCGATGTCCACCGCCGACGGAGCCGGACACCCCCCACGCAAAACAGACGCTTAAAGTGCGCTTTGAGAAGCGCAAGCGAGGCAAAGTGGTCACGGTAGTCGCCGGGTTTTCCTGCTCCAAAGAACAGATGCGCCAAACGCTGACGGCACTGAAAAATGACTGCGGCGCGGGCGGCACCCTGGACGGGT
This sequence comes from Pirellulaceae bacterium, assembly GCA_028281725.1. Taxonomy (GTDB): domain Bacteria; phylum Planctomycetota; class Planctomycetia; order Pirellulales; family Pirellulaceae; genus Aureliella. The sequence continues at coordinate 12,702 of JANQJJ010000001.1, forward strand.
CGAACCTGGAGATCCAAGGGAATCACGTCGCGCGGATCCGCGAGTGCCTATCCGGGTTGGGTTATCGACTGCACCAGTAGCGACTCAAAACGAACGTTTCAGGCTTACAAGATTCAGCAGCCCCGGTGACCTGGCAGGCTACAGAAACCGCGCTAGCCATCGGGATCGTCTAGCAGTTGCTGCAGGCGCTGAGCCAACGGCGGAGGAAACTTGCCTGGCCAAGTGGCATCGATCAGACCAATTCCGATCATGTCGATCAGGTGGACCTGTTCTTTACGCCGAAATGAATTCAGCTTCATCTCAACGAGCGGCTCCAAGGCGATCAATCGGAAGTCACCGGTGTGTTCCGATTGGGCGACGTCGGGCGTGGGGGATGCATACTTCGGTTTGACCTTCTCACCGGCCATGAGCAATTGAACGGCGTCCCGCACTTTGGCATCAGGCCCATCAAGAAAAAAGTCGACATCCATCGCTGTTCCATGTTCAAAGCCGGCCGACTCCAACGCCTGCTTGACTCGCTGAAAATCCTCTCGCCGAATCAAAATGTCGACGTCCTGCGTGTTGCGCACCGCGGCCTCATCGACTCGCGACACCCAAGCTGCCACGGCATTTCCGCCGATCACGGCATAGGGGATCCCAGCCTTTTCCAACGCTTCGGTCGATCTTAGCAATCGCTCGCGCACTTTCTCCACGGCACGCACCATCCTTTCGATCGAAACAGGTTGCAAATCGCTGGGATTCATCACTCTGCTAACTGCATGTTGCTGGCTGGTTGCGGGTGCTGGGTGTGTCGTGTTTGTGCCGTGACTTCGCAGGCATCGGCATCCACTGTCCAGGCGCCCAACGCTGGGCTGGAAACGGCTGCTGGCCTCCCTCGGCTTACTCTCCCCCTGCGCTAGACTACGTCAGGATATCCTGGATAACGGACGTGGGCTTGACGCCTGTGAGTTTCTGATTGAGTCCTTGATAGGGATAGATCATTCTCTCGTGATCGATACCCATCAAATGCTGCAACGTCGCATGAAAATCACGCAGCTGCACTGGGTTCTCGGCAACTTGATACCCCATGCTATCGGTTTGACCATAGCTCATGCCCGCCTTGACTCCAGCGCCGGCCAACCAAAAGGTGAACGCGTTGGGATTGTGATCGCGTCCTACGTCCGCCATGGTTACGCCGCCACGATTCTCTGCCATCGAAGTCCGGCCGAACTCGCCACCCCAGACGACCAACGTATCTTCGAGCAATCCCCGCTGCTCGAGGTCTTTCAGCAGGGCCGTCATGGGACCGTCGATCTGTTCGCACTTGTCTTTAAAGCCCGCGTTGAGCGCCTCACTCTTGCTCGCTCCGTGAGAATCCCACCCCCAGTCAAACAGCTGGATAAAGCGGACTCCACGCTCGGCCAGACGACGCGCGAGGAGACAGTTGTTCGCAAATGAGACGTCACCTGGCTTGGTACCATACATATCATGCACATACTGCGGCTCATCCGACAAATCCATCGCCTTGGGCACGGCGGCCTGCATGCGAAACGCCATCTCGTATTGAGCAATCCTGGTCAACGTTTCGGGATCACCAAAGGACTCGTGATTGATCTCGTTGAGCCGCCGGAGCGTGTCGAGTGCCGCTCGCCGCCCGCCACGACTGACCCCCTCGGGATTGGAGACATTGAGCACCGGTTCGCCCTTCGATCGGCACTGCACGCCCTGATAAACCGACGGCAGGAAGCCACTGCTCCAAAGTGCGTTACCCACACGAGGTGGACGACCACCGGAAAGCAATACGATAAAACCGGGCAGGTCTTCGTTGTCGGTGCCGAGTCCCCACGTAACCCACGAGCCGATAGACGGATAGCCGACGCGAGCTTGGCCTGTATGCACCATCAGCTGCGCGGGGCCATGATTAAACTGATCGGTCTGCATCGACTTGATGAAGCAAACCTGGTCGATCGCGCCGGCAAACTTCGGCAGCCGGTCGGAAACCCAGGCACTCGATTGGCCATGCTGCTTGAACGGGTAC
>JANQJJ010000010.1 GCA_028281725.1 Pirellulaceae bacterium
ACTGCCCAACAGATATCGCCGAAGCTGGCTTCGATGGAAATTGCGAGCCGCGCTGACATTATCCGGGCCTTTCATTGGCTGGCCCATGGTTCTGCCGACCCTGCGGAAAGCTGGTGGTCCCATCGCCGAATAGCCAGCGCGATCTCCAAGGGGCGCGCCAGTGCCGAACCCGAAGTAAGAACTTTGACTTATCTCTATGAGCTTGCTCGGTACAGTCCGGAGCAAGACAGTTTGTCGGAAGAGCAATTCCAACTTGCCCGCCGTGCCGTGGAGTCACTCACGACATGACCGATAGATCGAGGACGGCTTGCCGAGTCCATCTCCTGGGGATGGCAACGCTCCGGCGGTACGTGGTATTCGCCGAGAGATCATTCAGCTTAAGTGGCCCCTTTCGATTGGTGTCAGCCCTGCTGCTCGGCTTGCTGCACCAGGAGATCGGGTTGCAGCGCTGTGCGATGGCCCAGTCGGCCGGCACATCAGCGCAAACGGGAGATTACGGCGATTGGCACTTTCGATTTGATCTCTTTCAAATGCTTTTTGAGCAAAACGGCTTGCGGCCCATCCGGGACTGGAAGGCCGCGCTGGCAAGCCCCGAAGAGACGGTCATCGTCTCATTGGGAGATGCTCCTTTGCGCAGCAGATCGACTGAGCTGAACCAGTACCTAAGCCGAGGAGGGGCCATGCTGGTTGCAACAGACAAATCTCATTCGCTCAGTGCTGAGTTATCCATTGCCGCCGGTCCCGTATTGACCTATTCCAATTCGGACGAATACCAGGGACACCGAGATTGCATTCGCATTACAGATCTGGATCGCGCTCATCCACTTGCCAGCGGCGTCAAGGAGTTGATTGCCAATCGGACCGGGTGGATTCGGCAGCGTCGGTCTGCCCGTAGAGCCTGGCGAGCTATCGCCCACTTACCTCAGACGACGCAGCAGCAAAATCGCGGACGACCGATCGTCGTCCTATTGGATAGGGCGCAGACTAGCGGTTCCTGTTTGATTGTGGCTGCCGATCACAGCCTGTTTACCAACGGCATGATGTGGCACGGGGACAACGCAATCTTTGCGATCAATGTCAGTAATTATCTTTGCCGTCAACAGCGGACCCAGGTCTTGTTCCTGGTCGATGGGGACGCCTTGAACAGCTATCTCGTCGGGCCACTCGCAGATCAGCTGCCGATCCCGCCTCTTGACACGGAAAAAACGCCCGAGTTGGAAGTCGAGCAGATGCTGAAAGTAGCGAATTCGGTCGTTAAACATGTCGAGGATTCGAACGTCATCAACAAACTGGTTGCTTCTCAACCTCGTGATATGCGGGAATCCATCTATCGTCGTTTGCTGTTGAACGCACTGGCTGCCGGCCTGGTGATCATTGCGATTAGCAAGTTGGCTGGGCGTACTCGAGGCCCTACCCTGCCGGTCGCTCGACAGACGCAACGTCCAGCCAGCAGCGAACGCGTCAAGTGGCAGGAGGATAGTCCCGAGCGGCGCGGGCAAGCCGCCAGAGAACTGTCCCGTAACTTTTGTCGTGAATTGACGCGCTCCCCGGAACCGGCCCGATGGAAACAAATGTTGTCACCGGAGGCGGTTGCGGCTCGAGGAGTCGATCTGCCGGACGATGTTCGCGGCAACCTGTCTCTCGTCTTATCGCTGGCGGAACGCGAACAAAGTCCTCATCTGACCCGGTCACGACTCCTGGAGATCGGACGCGCTATCGCCGAGCTCAAGACGCTGCTGACGGGCGGCGCATCCTGAAAAAACTGATTCGGAAACACATCTGACTGGCAAGGCAACTGTGGCAATCTCAACCGATTTGGCTCAACAAGTAAGTGAACTACGACGACGGACCACTGGCGAAGTGAGTCGTGTGGTCGTGGGAATGGAACAAGTATCCCAGCAGATGCTGATGGCCCTGCTAGCTGGAGGCCACGTCTTGCTCGAAGGAGTGCCAGGTACCGCTAAAACGACCTTGTGCCGAACTTTCTCGTCGGTGTTGGGCATCAACTATGAACGTGTGCAGTTCACACCGGATCTGCTTCCGTCGGACGTCACCGGCACCCAAGTTCTGGATCGTCAGTCGAGTGATTTTGTCTTGCGCAAAGGCCCGGTATTTTGTCAGATGCTGTTGGCGGACGAACTCAACCGGGCTCCCGCTCGAACCCAGTCAGCGCTGTTGGAAGCCATGCAAGAAAAGCAAGTGACCATCGAAGGCAAGACACTTGCCTTGCCTGAACCATTCATGGTCCTTGCCACGCAAAACCCAATTGAACAAGAGGGCGTCTATCGGCTTCCAGAAGCTCAGCTCGACCGCTTTCTGTTTCGAATCGAGGTAGGATACCCGCACCGAGATGCCGAAGTCGACATGCTCAAATTGCATAGTACTCGCGCGTACGAACCTTCACCCATAGCCGATGCGGCAACAATAACCAGCATTCAGGAACAGACAGACTCCGTTTTCCTGACGCCTGAGCTGCAGGAGTACATTATCGATCTGATTCGAAAAAGCCGGGAACATTCCGACCTGGTTTTAGGTGGCAGTCCCCGCGCGGCAATCTACCTGATGAAGGCGGCTCGAGTCCACGCGCTGATGTTTGGACGCAGTTACATGACGCATGAAGACGTGCAGTCCGTTGCGTTACCGGTCCTCGGCCACCGTATCATCATGCGTCCGGAAGCGGAAATGGACGGTCGCGGGCCGCGCGATGTCATTGACGAGGTGGTTGCGTCCGTGCCCGTGATAACCGATGACCAGTAGGCGAAGAGCATGACTAACCGCTGCCGTGTTCTCATCATCTTGGGCATCATCGGGATGGTGCTTGGAGTCCTGCGCGATCAATCGTCACTGGCCACCCTTTCGCTCGCGGTCCTGGTATGGCTCTTTCTCGTTTGGCTCCATTTCCAATTGCGTCTTGGGCTGAGTTGGCCCAAGCTCAAGTTGAACCGTAGCGTCAATGGCAGAAGCCACCGGCACACAACGCTATGGTCGGATCGCCCGATCACCATGTCTGTCGAGATTTCCGCGAGCGGCGGAAAGATACCAGCTGTCGCCGTCGTGCGGGATCTGCTGCCACCAAATGTACTGGTGGAATCGAGACATGCCACGACTGCCATCATTGAAGACAGCTCCATGATCCGCATGCAATACAATTGCTGCTGCCCAGCGGCCGGCAGGGTCAGTTTTTTTGGAGTTCACTTCCGTTTTCAAGATCCACAAGGTTTGTTTCTGAGCGAACGAGTGCTGCGCGACGAAATACAATTCAGGGTGCTGCCATCCTTTACGCAGGCAAAAGATGCTCGGTCCCACATAAAGCGTATCAACTCAATTCCGCAGCACGGAATTCATCAGCTTCAGCGGGCCGGACTGGGAAGCGAGTTGCTGGAACTGCGCGAGTATCAGCCCGGGGATCCACCAAAATCGATAGCGTGGAAAGTTTCCGCGCGGCGTGGGCAACTCATGACACGCCAGTATGAATCGGAAGTTCCAGTCAAAGTCACGATCCTGCTCGATGTGTCGGAAAGGACGCGCTGGGGAACGCTGGGGCAGCGTCCTCTGGATCAGCTCACGAACATCACGGCCACGATTGCAAAAACCGCAATCTCCGTCGGTGATTCCATTGGAATGATCCTGGTGGATAAGGAAGTCAGGCGACGAATGCGGCCGGCCTCCGGAGATCGCGCTTTTTACAAGGTCCTCGAGGCACTAGCAGATTTTTCCATCCCGGCTCCGGGTGGCTTGGATCACCTGCCGGTTCAGGCACTCGACACCGTGATCGATCTGTGTCGCGAACGTTATCCGGAGTTTATCGAGCGGAGATTGGAATCGCGATCTTTCTCCCTGCTTCCTATTCGACCCGCCAAACGCCGCAGGCTACAGGCGCGCCGCCAACTGGCTGCCATACTCTCAGAGTTGTATCAGCTTTCGCCGACGCAACAGGTCGAATTGACCTTTGATGATCGCGTGCTCGCCAATGTGGCTCAGCGTTGGGCTCATGAGCATGATGTTCTTCTGCCATCACCGCAGAACGCTAATCGCGGCCAGACGGAGGCAAGCGCAAGATTTGAATTGCTGTCTCGTGAGCTAACTCGTGCCATTGCATACGCAAACGATAACGAACTCTTCGTCCTAATCGTCGACATGCTGGATGCAGAAGACGAAATCGAGCCGCTTGTTTCAGCTGCTAAAGTTGCCATGGCCAGACACCATCCGGTCGTGTTTGTCTGTCCGCTGCCACCAGGAGTTACGGGGAAAGCCCAAGCTGCAGAAACGCCGCCACAGACGATGGAAGAGTTGTATCGCCAGGTAACGCGGATCAATACTTTGGAAAAGTCTCGCGAATTCAAAGCCCGTTTGCGGAGCACGGGCGCGGCCGTCGCCTTCGTGAGCGAAAGGAACCTGATATCCGTCGTGATGAACGAGGCTGAGTTGGCTGGAAGTGGTCGCTACAAAGCAGGAATGATGACGTGAAGACACCTCCACGGCGACTGCCCGACCCCCAATATCGCCTGGCCGCGCTGACCTACTTCGTAGCCCTGACGATCCTATCTCTCCTGCTGATGCCGCTGCTTTTTTACGCACCGGTTTTCGGAGGCCAGATCAAGCTCGGCTTCTTCGCGATGGTCGTGCTGGTCTGGTGGCGTACGAACAGCGTTCTACTTCTTCTTGCGATGCAAGCCGCTCTTCTGTTTCACGAGCCGACGAATAACCAAGTGAGTTCCCATGTGGTTTTGCCCGCGCTGGGATTGTCGCTGCTTGCAGTGGCAGATCGAATTCGGGCCATGCGACTTTTGAGTAAACAAACGGCCATACCCCACCTGCCGCCCACCCGCGGCCACGATTCCCGGCAGCTAAACGGGCCGGTATTGGGAGAACTTGACAAGAACCTGATTTGGCCGCTGGCGCGCCTGGCCGGAATCGCGATGGTGTGTGTGACGGTAGCGATTATTGTTTTGGCCAGCGTACCTCTGGTCGAAAATGCGAATCAAACGGTAGGCCTGCTCCCGACTGAACTGCGCATGATCGTGCTCTGCTTTGTGCTGATGGTATCTTACTTGGCAGCGTCGATAGTTGTTGGAGTGTGGATTTGGCGAAAGCTGTCTCCCGCGCAGGCGAGCGTTTATCTGCGCGGCTACCTGGCTAGCTGGTTAGAGGTTGATTGGCGCAGAGTGATTCGCCGCCGACAAAAGCTTGAGCGGACTCGCCAGCGCGGTAGATAACAGTCGATGAGAGATCGAGACGAAACCATAAGCACTGCGGCCACGGGGCCCCGACAACCTAAAGCAAACTTTAGCGAGTCCTAATGACTCGCTCTGACTCCCCTAAAAGGAACGCACCATGTTTTTCTGGATCCGTGAAGTTCTTGGCTGGGTTTTGGTAGCAGTCGCCATGCTATTGATGCGCACGGCGCTGCTGTACATCTCCAATCGGCAGGTTGCCGAAGGCGCGATTGTCGTATTCATCCTGCTTGCCGTTTTGAGATCCGGCATCTTGCTGATTCGTATCTCAACGGCTGCTCGCATTGCAGCGCGCGACGTCCCGAAACAGGGTTAGGGCGAAAAAATAAAGACACCTGGCTGGGCATTTTCTGCCGCAAGAACTGGCAGCGTCGTGCTCAGCACGATCATGAGAGCAATACCTATCAAGTAGTTTTTTATGATCTGGGTTCCTGTTGATCCCTCTATGGCTAATTGAACGGTCGAAAGGCCGGCTGAATCCGGATGGCTATACGATCAACGGCCCTTCCGCAAGTCCCACACTTTTTGCTGCCGGGCGCTCTCGTGGACGTGCTCAACTATGAGGAAGTTTGGGCAGACTTCGTTAGTTTTCGAAGAATTAACACTCGTCAAAACAGACGACAAAACGCAGCATGTATGAGGCTGAAGCACTTCTCTGGAGGGGCCTGGCTGTCTCTCTCACCTCGCCCCCCCTGGCGATCTCACCAGCCCGGTGTAACGTAATTTGAGTGTCTATTGTGAAACCGGAGCGCGTGCTTCGCACCCTGTGTCCGTAGCCGCGGTGAACTGCGGCGATTTGTGAGCGATGATAAGGACTCACGTAACGACATTTTTCAGTTCGGTCAAAACTAAAACGGAGTGCAATCCCAGTGAATAAAATTAGCCTACTTCTCACGCTTCTGATCAGTCCACTGCTGATCGCCGAATGTTCTGCCCAGACGGTTCGCTACCAGTGTTCCAAGTGTGGTCGCTACCATGTGCGCTCCACATCCACGACCGCCGGAGTTCCCGCCTCGACAGCTCAGGTACAAACGCGGGCGAAAGTGAGCGTTCAACCTGCATCAGCGGTCAGCTCCAAGTCGTCGCCGAGTTCTGCGGTGCAGCCGGCAAGTGCTGCGAGAACGTTGCCGCAAACTAAATCAACGACAACAAAGCGCTGGAGATTTCACAACGCCAACAAATGGACTCGGCGGATCGACCCAAGGGCTCAAGCGTGGGCTCAGGAAGAGGCCAACCGCATAGCGCAGCGCGGGTATCAAGGCTATCTCCGCAATGGTCACCCTGGCGGCAACAATCCGTATGGCTCCGTCACCGGAACGGGAACGACCTTCCCTGGGGCTGACCTGATTCACACTTGTGAGGGAGACAACGGCATGACGCTGGTCGCCGAAGCCGCAGCGGTCAGCTGGGACGGCCGCATTTACGGCGTTCGCTCTTGGAGATAGGCGCCACAGTTCGCTTCGCTCAGTTTACACCATTATTTTAAACAAACCTCCGAGTACCGTTCGAGGAACGTTCAGCCTATGGTACGCGGGGAATCCGACTCAGAAGTTCGCGCCTAAAAACGCGAGCTTCTAGAGCGGCCTCTTGCTTGGCCCTGCGAGTGGAAAGGGGCTCGCCCCCCTTGCGTCTTAGAAACCATGTTGCCGACTGGACCAACAATTTCCATCTCCGCTTAGTTGCCTTAAATCCCCTCCGACGGCCAGTCTCAAGCGCGTGCTGAAATGAGATGCCGGGCTGTTATCATGGTTTCTTTGGCCGGACCAATCATAGCCTGAAAGAAATCGAGATTTGTCTACCTCGCCCGACGGGCTCAAGCTCGGCCAAGCTGCTATAACAGATGAAGAAAGTAGAATCGTTCGAAGCACCTGCCGCGTCTGACGTCCCACCGGCCATGTCTTTCACTGGAATTCCGCATGAAAGTCCCACCTCTTTGCACCGTTACTCCGCTCGTCCTGACGTTAGTCACATCCACTGCAGCCGCCGACTGGACAACGTACCTGAATGGCAACAAGCGGACTGGTTTCACTCGGTCGACGATCGACCCGTCGCTTCACTTGGCATGGACTTACCGGGCGTCGGCAAAACCGATCAAGGCCTGGTCGGGTCCTCGCAACGCGCCCATCGAAGGGCACGAGATGCGGCATCGCGTCGACTTTGATGCCGCGATGCAAGTGGTCATGTCGGGCGGTCTAGCGTATTTCGGAAACACCGTCGACCATCGCTTACACTGCGTGGAAGCCAAGAGCGGCAAACCTGTCTGGAGCTTCTATACCGACGGCCCGATTCGGTTGGCGCCAACCTTGGCGCATGGCAACGTTTACTTTGGCTCTGATGACGGGCTCGTCTACTGCCTGGAAGCCACCCGTGGTCAACTGGTGTGGAAGATGCGCGTTGGCCCGAAGGATGACCGATTGCTCTCACGTGGCGAAATGATTTCTCGGTGGCCAGTCCGAACAGGCGTGCTGGTCGATGGTGAGACGGCCTACTTTGGCGCGGGTGTTTTCCCTCACGAATCCGTTTACATGTGTGCGGTGAATGCCAAGGATGGAAAGGTGATTTGGCGCAACGACACGATCAGTGAAAAGAACGCTGGCCGCAACGATCTTTCGCCGCAAGGTTACTTGCTGTGCAACGAAAAGAATTTGTACGTACCGTCAGGCCGCTCACTACCGGTAGCCATCTCCAAACAGACCGGCGAGATCCTCTTCCAAAGACAACACTCTTGGCGGACCGATGCTGGAGGTGTGGTCGGTGGGACCAAGGCCCTACTGGGCGACCGGCAGGTTTACGCGGGCGGTCCGCATCACTTCCTGGCGATGGACCAACAGACCGGCAGCGTCGGTGCAGCTTGGATCGATGGTCGACAGATGGTGCTGGCGGGTGAATTCGCTTACCTGATGGATGGCAAAAAAATCTATTGCGTCGATCGAGCCGAACACGCCAAGGCAAGTCAGGAAAAACAGAAGTGGTTCCTGAAAGTGCGCGAGCACCGCCGTGATCCCGACAAGGTCGCTGAAGCCAAACGCAACATGGAAAAGTACGCGGCGGTCGGCATCCAGTGGGAGTACCCCAGCGATTTTGACGACGTGTTGATCGCGACCGATAACCTGGTGATCGCAGGCGGCATGAACGAACTGGTCGCCCTGGACCGAAGCACTGGCAAAAAGGTGTGGGAGCATTCGGTTGACGGCAATGTGCGAGGCTTGGCGGTTGCGGACAACGTGTTGACCGTTAGCACCGAGGAGGGGCACATTTATGGGTTCCACAATGAACCACCCAGCGTCGGTCTGGCGAAAACATGGCCGGCCCCCTACTCGGCGCCGTTCCCCGAGGACGAATTGACCTCCTTCTATCAGTCGGCCTCAGCTGAGATCCTCCGGCGCAGCGGCCAGCAAACCGGCTACTGTCTCGTCCTGGGAAGTGAACAAGGGCGTCTGGCGTACGAACTGGCTCAGCAAAGCCAGCTCACGGTGATTGGCGTCGAACCCGATGCGAGCAAGGCGGCTGCATCGCGGCAAGCGCTTGAGCGGGCCGGACTCCATGCAACACGCATTACGATCGTCAACGCGCCGATCGATCAATTGCCCTTCTCGAACTACTTTGCCAACCTGATCGTTTCCGACTCGGTTTTGCTCGGTGGTCAGTTGCCGTATCAGCCTGACCAGATCGCTCGCCATCTGAAACCTTGCGGAGGTGTTGCGATACTTGGCCGTCCGGCTGCCGACGATGCGGCCGACAATCAGGCGATCGCCCAGTGGCTGACGGAGCTGTACCACAAAGACGAAGGAGAGGTCACCGCGGATGCACCCTGGTTCATGTTACGAAGGGGGAAACTCCCGGGCGCCGGCCAATGGTCGCACCAGTACGGTAACGTAGCCAATACATCGTACGCAGAAGACTATCGGATTCGGGACGGGTTGGGAGTGCTTTGGTATGGCGACCCGGGGCCGAGCGCCATGATCAACCGCCACGAAGCGGCTGGCGCTCCCCTATCGACCAATGGGCGGATGTTTATTCAAGGCACCGATCGTGTGATGGCCTACGACGCCTACAACGGAACATTTCTGTGGGAATACGAAAACCCGGGCGCCATTCGCACCGGCGTCTTCAACAATCGCGAAACCCACAATTTGGCTGCCAGTGATGACGTGCTGTATGTCGCCGTGGGCGATCAATGCACGGCGCTCAGTGCCGAGAGTGGAGACATCGTGGCCGAGTACACAACGCCCGACTCGTCCGATGGCATCGAGCGGGCTTGGGCCTACCTGGCGTACGATCGGGGTCAACTATTTGGGACCAGCACCATCCGCGAAGAGTTGGAACAAAGAATGCGCAGACGTGGCTTGACCGTCAAAAGCCAAACCGATGCCATCTTTGCGATCGACACTCAGACCGGTAAGCAAATGTGGACTTATCGCGGCGACAACATTCTGCATACCACCATCGCAATCGGCCCAGAGCGGATGTACTTCATCGATAGCTCGATCAGTCCCGAAGAACGTCAGCAACTGTACCTGCAAGACAAGGGCGATTTGCGGAAGCTGACCGGCGAAGCGGCTCGCAAAGCCGAAGAAGAGATGAAGAAGTTCGATTTGCGGCTGGCCGTCGCTCTGGATCGGCGTACGGGTGAAAAGGTATGGGAGCAACCGATCAATGTCACCGACACGACCAACGTTAGCGCCGGTGGAGGCAGTTTGACGTTAATGTACGCTGACGGGCACGTGGTGCTTTGCGGAGCCAACGCGAACGGACACTATTGGAAACAATTCCTGGCGGGGGAATTCGAAAAACGCAAGCTGGTCGTTCTCGATGCGGGCAACGGGCAGGAGTTGTGGTCCCAAAACGCCAACTATATGAATCGCCCCGCCGTGATTGGCAATGAAATCTACGCAGAGCCGTGGGCGTTTGACCTCCATACCGGCAAAGCGAAAACGCGCCCCCATCCACTGACTGGGAAAGAAAGCCCGTGGCGTTTCAGTCGCCCGGGGCATCACTGCGGCATTGTCACGGCTACGCCCAACATGATGTTCTTCCGCTCCGGGTTCATCGGCTACTACGATTTATATCGCGACAGCGGAACACGTCACTTTGCGGGCCAACGACTCGGTTGCTGGGTCAATGCGATTCCAGGAAACGGACTGGTCATGATTCCGGAGGCCAGTGCAGGCTGTGTCTGCCAATTCTCTATCGCGTCGACTGTCGTCATGGAACCGAAGACGGAAAACAAGTCTTGGGGAATCTTGAGTGCCGTGGGACCAACAACGCCAGTCAAAAGGATCGGGATCAATTTCGGTGCTCCGGGGGATCGCAAGGATCTGGCGCGACGCGAGTGGTTCGGTTATCCACGACCAAGCACACGAGAGCGACTCGAATTCGTGTTTGACGTCAAACCAGAGTTGGCCGCCGGTGGCGGCTGGTACAGCCGGAATATAGAGTCGGTAAACATCCCGGACACCGACACTCCCTGGCTGTTCACCTCTGGCGCCCGCGGCCTGAAGCGTTTCGAACTCCCGCTGCTCGGCCCGGATGATGCCCGGAGCCAATACACGGTCAAATGCTACTTCGCCAACTTGGACGATACCCCAACAGGCCCCGTGGACATCCAGTTGCAGGGTCAAGTCGCGGGTACCGTCCATGTTCAACGAGCGTCGAACGGATTCACTAAGCCGCTGATCAGGGAGTTCACCAACGTTTCCGTCGATCAGAACTTGATTGTCGAAATGATCCCCAGAAGAGACGAATTGCTTCCAACCCTGTCCGCAATCGAAGTCATTCGCGAAGACTAGTGGTCTGTCAAAGCTTAATCTTTGGATCGGGTAAAGGGGTCAGGAGTCAATTGTGCACAGCACCCGAAGGGCCGTTCCGGCAATTGACTCCTGAC
>JANQJJ010000012.1 GCA_028281725.1 Pirellulaceae bacterium
GTCAGGAGTCAATTGCCGGAACGGCCCTTCGGGTGCTGTGCACAATTGACTCCTGACCCCTTTACCCGATCCAAAGATTAAGCTTTGACAGACCACTAGCTTCCATGCTCTGTGGAGCCGGCTACTCGCTGAGCAGCAACTCGATGGCGGATTCAAGATCGTTGGGCGCGACCAAGGCCATTCGCAGGATGCCTCGTCGATCGACCAGGTAATAGCTGGGAAACTGGGAGTTGCTCAGCGCCTGGGCCGTCCCGTCCTCCCGATCGAGACCAACGGGCCAAGGCAAAGGGAAAGCTCTGAGAAATTGTGCCAGCGTGTCCCCGCCGCGCGTCTGGTGGATCCCGAGGACTTCGAAGCCTTGGTTTCGATAAGCCTTTCTGAGGCGTTTTAGCTCTAGGATGGCGCGAACGCAGCTTGAACGCCTGTTCGTCCAAAAGTTAATCAACACGACTTGCCCGCGATAAGCATCCAGCGCGATGGGCTCCCACGTTGCAGGCGCCTTGGCCGGCGGGAACCATCGTTCGATTTCCAGCGGTGGCGCCGGATTTCCTTCGAGTGCGTCAAGCACCAGACGCTGCTTGCTGCTCGACCGGAGAATGCCATCTTTCAGGCCGGGGAAGAGGCAACGATCCCCACCTTGAACTTTGACGCTGACCGCTCCCAGCTTCTTTTCCAACGCCGTGACGTCCTCCTTGCCAAAGTACGGGGACACCACCCACATACTTTGCAGATTCGGCATGTCCCCCAGCGTCGACAGGCCGGCGGGTGTGAGCGCACCGCCGACGCTCACGTAGGTCAGCTGTTTTAGTTCCCGAACATGTTGCAGCCCGGCGTCGCTCAGCGCACCATTTTCCAGGGTGAGCCCCTCAAGCGACTTCCACTGCGCGATTCCAGCCATCTCGCGATCGCCCACCAAGGAAAAAATCTGGGCGCTTTTCAGTGTCCGCAGCTTGCGATACCAACGGACGTCCGTCGGGAGTGTACTCGTAGTCAGATTGATGGCTCTCAGGTTCGGCAGATCCGGCAACTGCCACAAATCGAGTTCCTCTCCGCAGGACAACGACAGCCAATCGAGCTTGGGCAAGCCTGCCAGTCCTTTCAGGCCCGGCCCCTTCACGGCCGTTAGATACAAGGCAACGTGAGTCAGTTGTTTCAACTCGCTCAGGGCGAGGACTCCTTCGTCGCCGATCGAGATACCTTGTAAGCTCAGACTTTCCAGCTTCTTGCATTGCGCCAACTCCTTACCAAGGCCCGAGTAGTCTTCATCGCCGCCATGTCCGCTCACGGATAGCTTTCGCAGGTTGGGCAACTGCAACAGTCGCTGCAAGCCTTCGCGATCGACCGGGAGGTTCTGCCCGATTTCTTCGAGCGTTCTAATCTCGGCCAGGGTACGTCCGTACGCACGCCATCGGCGGTGATTCCAATCGGCAGAGATTTTCCGCAGACTCCGGGCCGTTTGAAGCACCGAGAAATCTTCCGGCGCCAGCTCAACGCCCTCGACCGACAACTCCTCTAGCTTGGGAAGCTTGGCGACCTGAGCGAGCCCCTCCTTCGTAATGAGTGTTCCGTTGAGAGAGAGCCTTTTCAGATTGGATAGCCCGGCCAACTTGGCAGCGCCTGCATCCGAGATCGGCGCTCCGCGATCGTAGACTCCAAACGACAGGCTGCGCAGTTGCTTGAGGTTCTTGAGCAGTTCCAATCCTTTGTCCGAAACGCGAGTTTCAGTCAGTTGCAGTATCTCCAGTTCCGGTAGGCGCGAGATGGAGAGCAGTGCCCTGCTGGTGATTGGGTTGAGCCGCAAGCCGAGAAACCGCAGACGGGGCATGGACAGAAACACCTTGGCCGCTTCATCGTCGACTCCATACGTGGGTGCCGCAGACGGTTGCCGGCCATCAAGGGTGGATTCGCCTGGGGCGACGTCGGCGATCGGCTGTCGGTTGATTCCGAATGCGTCGTAGTCGAAGAGCACCAAGTTGGAAAGGGACGATAGTTCCCGGATGCCTTGGGGCGACAGACGCGTGTCCTCGAGCCGAAGGTGCTTCAGTCCCGTCAGCTTGGCGATGAACTTTGCCTGGCTGTCCTCGGCGCGAGAGCGCCGGAGGTTCAAGCCGTACAGTGAGTCTTGGGGCAGGGTGCTCAAGAATGAAAGGTCCTTGGCACCGTCTGCGCTGACCCACAACGTCACCTCGTGATCTGGCGGAATGGCTACTTGGCCGGTTGCCTGTCCGTGAGGCGTCCAGCGTTGAGACAGGTCTTCCATCATCGTTCTGTCGCGGGCCGGGCGGATCTTCAGCGTACCCACGATGCGATCGTCCGGGAACGACAGGGTACGCCCCGCTGCCGACGGCGAGTTTTCTCGGACGGGGAGGGTGTCGGCCGCCTGCCGAGCACCGGTGCGAGCATCGGACGGACGCAACATGGCCACGCTGAGCATCAACCCAAAGGCGGCGGAGGTGATTGTCAACGCGCGACCCGCGGACACGTGCCCGCGACGGGCATTTGGCCGAACAATAGCGACGATACGTTTGGCGATCTGCGACTGAGCCATGCCGCTGGTAGCGGCAGTGGTCAGAGCGACGTGATTCTGGGCGCGGCCGACGCACAGCAGCAAGTCGGAGTAGGTATCCGCGCGGCAGCCGCGCAGCAGTACTCGGTCGTCGCACGCATGTTCGGCGTACAACTGCACTTGCTGGCAACTGAACCGGACCAAAGGATGAAACCAAAAAAGCAGCCGCAACACCAGAAGCAACTGGCGCGTCCATTCGTCGCGGCGGACAACGTGGGCAAGTTCATGTCGGATGGCCGCTTCCTGCGCTTCGATCGACTGCGCAGCGAGTGACCACGGCAGCAGAAGTCTCGCGGGAAAACTGCCGCAGATCAGCGGGCCAACGTCCCGCTTGCTGACAAAAATCTGGACTGCGTTTGCCGCGGCTCGCAGTGGCACGGAACTGCCGGGAAGAACCACGTGCAAACCATCTTCTCGCGCCAGTCGACCGGCAAACGCTACCAAGGTGGCCGGAGGGGCGCGCTGGCAGTCGCGGAACTCCCGCTCCAGCCGCTGACGCTCAAACACGTACCTGACTGCCACGATCGACATGCCCAGCAGCCATACGCCGATCAAAGCACCACTGCCCCAGAGCATCGATAGGTCACTCGCCGGTGGACGCGAGACGATCGAGAGATCGGCCCGCTTCGCGCGCTCTGCTGCTACTGCAATCGGCTGAACTGCCTGTTGCAATTTATCTGAGGGCCACTCGGGTAGGCCGGCAGGATCCGCCCGGCTTGGCTGGACCGGTGGGGGCGGGCTCCACGTTTCGTAGGGCCTGTTCGCCAGCGCAGAGTCGTCGTCAATCGGCATGGAACCGGCCTGCGGCAACACACCCGGCAAAACAAACCAACTGACCGGCAGTAAGAGCACCATGGCGGTAGTGGCCAGCCAGATCACGTGGCGCTCCGATGCCGAGCGACGTCGAGCCAGGCGATCGACCAGGGTGCCCAACAACACCATCAGCCCCGCCGCTAGTGACCAAAGGAGTAACACCGTCGCCGCCTCTTTCAAACCTAATGCCAGGCTGCTCATGGCTGCTGCTCCTCTTTGCGGACTTCGTTGATCAGTTCAGCCAGTTTGTCGAGTTCTTCGGCATCGATCGACTGCCGAGTATTGGCTAGATGCGAGGCAACCGCTTCTGAAAGCGAGCCGCCGAAAAAGGTCTCTAGCACGTGAGCGACCGCTCGCTGTCCGACGCGGCGGGGAGAGCTACTGGCGCGAAAGACGAATTCGCGGCCCTCCTTGCGATGATGGATGTGTCCCTTGGTCTCCAAGATTCTGAGGAAGGTCCGGACGGCACTTCTCGATGGCGGCTGTTTCATTTCTGAAATCACCTGCGATGCAGTCGCTTCGCCGAGTCGATAGATCACGTCGAGGATTTCCCGCTCGCGGGCACTTAGGGGTTCGTCAACCGTCATCGATACCTCGATTCATCGTCAGAAAGTCATCGGCTAATATATTAGCCGAAAGATCTCTTTGCAATCGAAAAACTAAAAAATTAGCCGATATGAGGCGTGGCTCGACGAAGGGTCACCGGACCAACGGCCCCTGCGGCGTGTTGAGTTGCCCAGAGAACCTTCCGCCACAACCTCGACTGGCGACGTGGCAAAAAGGCAGTCGCCTCGAATGGGGCCGTGGACAGAGACACCACTTTCGGAGAACCCAGTGGAGAAAAAATCAGTAACAAGCTCAGGTGACCGGTTTTTCAAATCGAGCGGGCCGCCAAGCCCCCAAGCCCACCGCAGAATCTTAGGTCTTGTGGGTTCTTGGGGGGACTCGTATCATTTCGAGTTGATTCTCGGGCAAATCCCCCCATTTCCATGAGCGGTTTAGCGGCTCTGATTTTCCCCTTGGTTTAGCTTGCGGTGACAACCACCATGAAATCCGGATTGATAAGCGACCTCCTATGGCAGGCCAGTTGGCTGCTGGGCCAAGCGGATGCGGCGGTCGGCGGGGTTCCGGCTGAGGATGCCGCGGCCGAGCCGGTGAGCCCGGTCGTCGAGTTTCTGATGAATCCGCTGAACTTAATCCTGATCAGCGCCATTCTGTTTATGTTTATCGTGGTCAGACCGCAGCAGAAACAGATGAAACAGCAGCAAGCGCTCCTGGCCGGCTTGAAGAAGAACGATCGTGTCGTGACCGCCAGCGGTATTCACGGGACAGTCGTTCAAGCGGGCTCGGATGACCCGGTGGTGACCATTCGCATCGACGAAAACTCGGGAGCTCGCATGACGATCAACCGAGAATCGATATCCCAAGTACTGAAATCTGAAACTAAAGAGTAGATCGGGCTCCGGCGACGACACCGATCGATAAATAGGATGATCAATGGACAGCTCTTCTTTGTTCAACCCAATATCTAGCGCACTGGTTCTCGCTCAAGGTGAGAGCATCCAAAAGGGAGCCGAGACGCTGGAGACAGTGCCGGAAAATCCCTGGTTTGCACTCGGTTACAGTGCGATGTTTGTCCTGGCCATCTTCGTGCTGCCTTTTATCGTTAGCCATTTCATTGCCTCCGCGCTGCGCATGCCGAGCCACTCGTTTCGGTTGGGAGTGATGATCGCTGCGATCGTGGGAGGTCTGCTTTTCGCCTGGAGCAAGGACTTCAAGCTACCGCTCGGCGCGGACATGAAGGGTGGCACCAATCTGGTTTACAACATTGTCAAGAACAAGGATGGCGAAAAAATCGATGCCGGAGCCTTGGCGAGCGCTCTCAGTAGTCGTCTCAATCCGTCTGGTGTCAAGGAAATGACCATTCGCCCACGCGGCGATTCACAAATTGAGATTACGGTGTCCAACGAAGACGAACTCGAGTTGGCAACGCTCAAAAAATCAATCGTGACTGCCGGTACGCTGCAGTTCCGCATTGTAGCCAATTCGCGAGATCACGCCGCGATTATCAATTTGGCCAAGGAACAGACGAAAGATTCGTCGAACGTCAAGAGCCAAGTGCTCGACGCGTCCGGCAAAGAAGTGGGACTGTGGGTTCGACTCGGTCGCGAGACGGACATCCAGGAGGGGATCTATCCTCTGAAGGCTCTATACAGCCAGGATATTCTTCGCAACGCCCGAACCGGCGAGCTCATTTCCAATCCACCGCTACAGGATGAGAAATTCGCGTTCGAGAAATGGATGCAACGCGAGGGGATACGTGATGTTCAGGTTTTGATGGCGCTGGAGAATCAAGTCGGAGTTCCTTATGCCAAGGTCGGTGGCGACGACTTGGATAGCGCTCAGATGGGACGCGACAAAACCGGAATGCCCGTCGTCGAGTTCCGACTCAACACGGCCGGTGCGGACAAGATGCTGCGTTTGACGGTAGCCAATCAGAAGGACGGCAATTTTCATCGCCGCATGGCAATCATCATGGACGGGGAAGTCCTTTCCGCCCCTCAGCTCAACTCGCCTATCAGTAGCAACGGGCAGATTACGGGACGCTTCACGACGGCCGAGGTGGAATTCCTAGTCACCATTTTGAGAGCCGGGCGTTTGCCTGCGACGCTCGAAGAGAAGCCAGCCAGCGAGGACCGGGTGGGAGCAGGATTAGGGGCGACCACAATTCGCAAAGGAACGACCGCGTCGATTTGGGCGATTGTGGCCACGTTCGCCTGTATCTTGCTGTACTACCGTTTTTCGGGCGTCGTGGCCGCGATGGCACTGATCATCAATGGCCTGTTGATTTTTGGAGTCATGATCTTTATTGGGCAGCGTCTCACGCTACCGGGATTGGCTGGTCTGGTGTTGACGGTCGGTATGTCGGTTGACGCCAATGTGCTGATCTTTGAGCGGATACGGGAAGAGAAGAAGAAGGGGTCTGCCCCACGGATGTCGATTCGCAACGGATTCGATCGCGCTTTCACCACCATCATCGACTCCAACCTGACGACGCTGATTGCCGCCATCGTCCTTTACTGGATTGGTACCGAGCAGGTTCGCGGCTTCGCCGTGGCTCTGATCATCGGGATCGCGACCAGTATGTTTACCGCGACCTTCTGCTCGCGGATCGTATTCGAGATGGCGGAGAAGTTGAAGCTAGTCAGCCTGTCGATGTCCGATGGCGTGGGCTTCTTGAAGCGCAGCTTTCTTGGCGACTCCGATCTGAACTTCATGAATTGGCAGAGGGCCTGTTTGGTATTCTCCTTGCTCTTGCTGGGCATCGGAATCACCGCCGTCGCCTTCCGAGGCAAAGATGTTCTGAACATTGACTTTACCGGTGGAACCAGCGTGACCTTCCAACTCCAGGAACCACTCGAAGCTGATGCGCTGCGTCAAGTAACGCGAAGCATTCTGACTGAAGACACCGAGGGAAAACCGGTCCAGTCGACGCTCGTGCGCGTCGAAAAACCACCGATGGATACTGTCTACACACTGGTCACGTCGATCGAAGACGTGGAGTTCCTCTCGCAACAGTTGGTAGACGGTTTCGCCGGGAGTGGTTCGGCCAATCTGGTGACCTATCGCGTGAAAGTAACCAAGGGAGGAGAGCCGTTGGATTCGACGAGCAGCAGCCGGCGTTCTGAAGGCCGGGCCGATCGTCTGGTCGCCTATCAGGACGACACAGCTCCCCAGGAAACAACGGAGAACGCGTCCGACCAAGACACAGCGCCGCAAGAAAACGCGGCACTGGAAGAAGAAAACGTAGCACCGGAAGAAAACGCAGCGCCTGGCGAGAAACCGGCGGCAACTCCCTCGGCGCCGGGAGCAGAGGGCGCTGAGACTACGGCGACTTCGCCCGACAGCGGCGCCGAGACGCCGGACGCGGCGGCCGATGCGACGCCAGGAGATGAGGGGCTCGCCATCGCCGAGCCGACGCCCCAGACGTTCACCGAGTATGTACTGCAGTTTAGCGCCAGCAACGCTGACGATCCCGAATTGGATGAGGCGGATAAGGAAGCCAAGATTACCGCACAGGCACTCCAGGAGCGGCTGCTAGAGGCGGCGGCCAATGCGGGCGTCACTGTGAATGCGGCGATGGTTGAGGTCGCGCCGGAACCACGTCCTGCGGAGTGGTCTGCCGAAGATGATGATCGAGGCTACCCAACTTGGCGGATCAAGCTACCGCTGGATGAAGCGTCGGCAGAGACGCTGCTATCGAGCCTGGAGGGAGAAATTCAGAAACAACCCAAATGGTTATCGCTCAGTAAGATTGGAACCAGCGTTGCTGGTGAAATGCAGCAGCGAGCCATCGCGGCCGTCCTATTGAGTCTCGTTTTCATCGTGGCCTATATCTGGTTCCGCTTTCAGAAGATGGCCTATGGCCTGGCTGCCGTGGTGGCACTCGTCCACGATGTGTTGATTACGCTGGGCGTTTTGGCGCTCTGCCACTGGCTGGCCGGCCCCCTACAAATCTTGCTGATCGAAGACTTCAAAATCGGTCTAACCGAGGTGGCGGCATTCCTGACAATCATTGGTTACTCGCTGAACGATACGATCGTTGTATTCGACCGCATCCGAGAGGTGCGTGGCCGCAGTCCCAAGCTGACTGAGAAGATGATCAACGATAGCGTCAATCAAACGCTCAGTCGAACCTTGCTTACCAGTGGTACGACGCTGCTAACCGTCTGCTTGTTGTACGTCTTCGGCGGCGAAGGGATTCACGCTTTTGCCTTTGCTCTGCTGATTGGCGTGCTGGTCGGTACGTACAGTTCGATTTTTGTAGCAGCGCCCGTGCTGCTGTGGATTTCCAACCGGGACGCCGCCAAGCCCCAGCGTTCTGGGGCGGCTGGCTAGGTGCCGGCCGTGGACTGCTCGGCGGTCCCCAAGCCGCTTGCTTGGGGTTGAAGCGGGCACCTCGGGCGAAAAACGTGACGGGCAAGCACTGCGACCGGCGGAAGATTCGTGGTGGGACCCAGACAACCTCGTTAGATAATGCCGGTGAGAAGCTAGTCCAATGCTAGCGAGAATGCGGCTGCAGCAGCTGATACAGATGGCGCATTCAGGCATGGCATGCTGCGGTTGTGATCGATTTTCTAATGCCGAGTCACCAACATTCGGCCCGAGCCATTACAATCAAGAGTCCCTATCAGACGTGCCGCTACGTTCCCCTCGGTGGGCAAGCAGATTGCGGCTCGTTGGATCGCTCCAGCCAACGCATTTTTCTTGCCGTGGGTGCTTGATGTAGCCTGGCTGGGGATGAAGACCAGGGATGGCACCAGCCATGCGTCTGGGCGACTCGCACTCTTTGTGGATGCTTGCCATGAAACGACAAGACTCGGCCATGCGAAACCATTGGCCTGCGTTGTTCATCAGCTGCGTGCTCGTGATCGCAGGTCGCGGGTCTCTGGTCGCACAAGAGGCCCCTGAGCACTCGGCGGAGCTACAACCGAGAATCGCCAAGCTCATATCGCAACTCGCTGACGACGATTTTGTCACGCGTGAGCAAGCGTCGGCCTCGTTGCTGAATATTGGAGAGCCTGGATTAGCCCAGTTGAAGGCCCAGAGGCGGGCCGCGACTCGGGAAGTTCGTTATCGCCTGAAACTGATTCTCGAACGGATCGAAGAGCAGGCCTTCGCCGAGCGTTCCAAGAGTTTTCTTCTGGACTTAGATCCAGCGCATTCTTATGGGCTTCCAGCCTGGGAGACGTTTCGCGATTTAGTCGGATCTACGAGAACGAGCAAGCTGATATTCCTGGACCTGATTCATCGTCAGTATGAATTGGCTGAGTTGATCGATGATGTCAGCAATGCGCGGAAGGAAGAGGTCGCGAGCCGCGATGAATCAGCAGCGGCATGGTTCACGGTGCAAGAAAGCGAGAAGAAACTGGCCGCCCACATGGCGTCCACGGCTGGACTACTGAGGAAACGGCAGCTTGAGCTTCGAGACTTGCACATCGGTGACTTTGCCGGGCTGCTTTTGGCCGTGCATGCGATCGACAGTCAAGCGCCCATCGAAGTCAACGAGGTGGTTGGTGACAACGTTTATGGCATGTTGATCGGTAGCTACATGGTCAAACAGGGGTATGGAAGCTGCCTGCGGAAATTGCTCTCGGCATGGATCCCCAAGACCCACTCCGCAATGGCCATTGACGCCATGGACATCTCTCTTCGGCACAATCTACCTGAGGGAGCGCAAGTCGCGAGAAGGCATCTGAGTGCCAATCTTGGAAAGATCACGCGTGAATTCGCCTTTCGTTCTTTGGCACGGTTTGGTGATGAAACCGATATCCCTACGCTAGCCTCGTTTCTAGAGGATGCGACGGTCGTCGACGAATTCAAGGAAGAAGATGCGCTCACCTTGCAAAGCGACATCCATGAATCCGATACGCCGCCACCGGGCGCGCCGGCTCCGACGCCTACGGAGCAGCGACGCATGGTAGTACGGATCAGCGACTACGCGTTGGTAACCGCCATGCTGCTCAGTGGAGAGGATCCGAAGAGTGTTTTCCCGAGGTTCGAGCCCGATGCGAGGCTTGGCTTTTCCAGCCGTTCTCTGGCTTGCCCGCTGGAAGAATCTCAGCAGAGAACGCGTCAGATCATGCAGTGGAAGAAACGGCGGCTGCCCGCCAGCTCCGATGGCTAGCCAGCCGTTGGCCCCGCATGCGGTTCACCTTCATTCGCAGTTGCAAAGTAACGCATGGCCGACAGTTGGTCCTCTTTTCTTACCGAGTCCAATGCTCAGTTCGATGCGGCGGGATTGAGCCGGCGGCGGGGCGGTGATCGCAGTGTCTCGGCAGTCGACTTTGGCAGCAACGACTATCTCGGGCTTCGCAATCATAAGATGGTTTTGCAGGCAGTGGAGGAAACCCTGGCAAACGGAGGCTGGGGCAGCGGTGCGAGTCCGGTACTGGGCGGCCATGGAAGCCGGCATGCCGATTTGGAGGATCGACTGGCGGCGCTCTGCGGCAGTGAGTCCGCGCTGGTTTTTACGAGCGGATTTGCGTGCAACGCCGGAACGCTGGCCTGTTTGGCTGGAGAGCACGACGCCGTCTACAGTGACCAGCTCAATCACGCCAGCCTAATCGATGGTTGCCGGCTCAGTCGCGCAAGAAAGATGGTCTATCCGCACGGCGATGTGGACTATCTCCGCAACTCTCTCCAGAGCCAACGCCATGGCTTTGGCAAAGTGCTGGTGGTAACCGAGTCCATTTTTAGTATGGATGGTGACGCGGGACCGCTGAGAGAATTGGTGGAGCTAGCGCAACAGTACGACTGCGGGCTGGTCGTGGATGAGGCTCACGCAACGGGAGTCTATGGTCAGCGTGGCAGTGGGTTGCTGGAAGAAATGGACCTCGATCGGAGCGTCTTCCTAAAATTGGGAACGCTATGCAAGGCGCTCGGAGGCGTGGGCGGTTACGCGTGCGGCCCGCAGGACTTAGTTCAGTTCCTGGTCGATCGCTGCCGTAGCTACCTGTTTAGCACGGCTCCCCCGGCAGCCTCGATGGCTGGGTCGCTGGCGGCGATCGAACTGATGCAAGGAATGGCCGAGCAGCGCCGAACGCTACG
>JANQJJ010000014.1 GCA_028281725.1 Pirellulaceae bacterium
AGGGGTCAGGAGTCAATTGTGCACAGCACCCGAAGGGCCGCTGGCGGCAATTGACTCCTGACCCCTTTACCCAAATCTTTAGTGTTGACAAAGCACTAGTCCAGTCGACTTGACGCACGGCGAAGCAAAATCCTCACTGGCAGTCTTGATTACTCGCAGTATGAAACCTCAGGACACAAATCGAAAGGGGGCTAGGCTGCGCATTAGCGAGATCTACGCGAGCGTCCAAGGTGAGGGGATTTTGACCGGCACGCCGAGCATCTTCGTGCGAACGAGCGGGTGCAATCTGCGGTGCTGGTTTTGCGACACGCCCTTCGCATCATGGCAACCGGAGGGTTCCTACCTGACCACCGAGGAGATCGCCGATCAAGTAGCCCGGTGGAACGTGAGCCACGTCGTGCTGACCGGGGGCGAACCGATGATCTACGCAAACATTGGGGAGCTGTGTCTGGCTCTGAAGCAAGCCAAGGCACATCTGACGATTGAAACGGCCGGCACGGTCGCTCGGGACGTTCCGTGCGATTTGATGTCGATCAGCCCCAAGCTCCAAGGATCCGCGCCGGCGGCTGATGCCGGCAGCTGGCGACGGCGCCATAACCAGCGGCGAGAACGTTTGGAGGTGGTCCGAGAGCTGATGGGCCGTCATGAGTACCAGTTGAAGTTTGTCGTCGACTCATCCGGTGATGCCAACGAAGTTCTCGAGTACCTGGAGCGGCTGGGCAGCTACGATCGCCAGCGCGTGTTGCTCATGCCGCAGGGGATCACGCAGCCCGACCTGGAAGAACAGGCGGCATGGCTGAGACCTTGGTGCGAGACGCACAACATGCGTTTCTGCCAGCGAGCCCACATCGAGTGGTTCGGCAACCGGCGCGGCACCTGATCGGCACTTCAAGCAAGAAGGGCTCGCCAGCCGGTAAAGCTGGACAAGCCCTTGGAGATCTGAATTCTTGCCAGGAGTCAAAAAAGCTCCGGACTAGTTGTCGTACTTCTGCTCTTCCTCTTCTTGAATGATGATTCGTGGCGTGACGGTCATCATCAGAGTACTGGTCTCACGACCGATGGCCGTGTTCTTGAACAGGCGATTCACATAAGGAATCTTGCTGAGAATAGGAACGCCCCGTTCGATACGGCCTTCACGCATCCGTTTGATTCCGCCGAGCAGAATCGTGCCGCCATCGGGTACACTCACCGTCGTCGAAACGCTGGTGACAGCGAAACTGGGCTGCTGAACCGTGGTACCGGTGGTAGTCGTTTGCGCGTTGTCCGTATCTCCGGTAACTTCGCCGTCCGGATCGAGGACGTTGGTACCGGAGTCCGTCGTGGTTGACCCTTCAAATGTGAACGTGTCCACTCGATCGATCTGAGAGAACGTCGGGTTGAGTGTCAGCCGTACAAACCGTTTGTCTGGAGAGACCGTGGCTTGGACATTCAGCACCGTACCTTCGTTGAGGACAACGATCACCGGTTGTTGGGCGACCGCGAAATCGCCGACCACCGGGATCAAGCTCGTGACAAACGGTCGCGAAACGGTATCGTTGATCGAAGCGAATTGGCCATCGAACATCGTCACCCGCGGAGCCTGCAGCACGTTCGTTCTCTGGTCTCCCTGAGCGGCGTTCATGAAGAAGAACATTTCCAAGTCACTCAGGATGGCAAAACCCACGCTGGCTCCCGCCTCTTGGACAAAGCCACCAAAAGCCGGGACAGCCGTGGTGAAGCTATCCTGGGCTACCCCGATATCGAAATCGGCGGTGAAATCGATGGGCGATCCCGCGTTGAACTGCGAGTTCAGGCCAACCACGGTACTTGGTCCGGAATCGTCCTCGGGCAGTTGACGCACGTTGTCATCAATTTGCAAATCGAAGTCGACGCCGATGCGTTCGAAGAAGTTGTCGTTCAACGTGATGAACTTGACTTCAATCGTCACCTGCAGATCTTGCAAGCGACGTAGCGATTCGAGCAGCTCGGTAATCTTCTCGTGGGTCGTTTGAGGAGCACTCACGACCAGCGACAGGTTGGCTGGATAGGGCAGGATGCTGTTGGTACCACCAGCGGCCAACCAGGAATCCGGATCGATGGTCTGATTGATCAGGTTGATTAGGGTATTGAAGTCAGCCTGAGCTGCTCCGCCACCGATGGCCCCGGGCGATCCCATGGACATGGGAACACCACCCATCATGCCACCCCCCATCATGCCACCGCCGCCCATGATCGGTCCCGAGCCGCCGCCTCCCAAACCACGCAGGCCAATTCCCGGAGGTAGGTTGACGCCGCCAGGCAGATTGTTGTTCAACTGGCCTAGTACGGGTGCGTCCGGATTCATCGAAGCGGATGCAAACTGGACGCTGTTGTTGCCGACAACCGGCCGATCGTTCTGAGCTACCAGACCGCGGCCCAATGTTTCGTAGGCCTGACGCAGGGCGCCAGCCATGCCACTGTTGTAGTCGTGGACGAAGTCCGGGATTGGAATGACCAAATCTTTCACACTGTACGTCCGCGTTACGTTGGCCTGCGCCGCATTACGTGCGGACGTGATCATCAGCACTTCATTGAGGACTTGGAAATCAAGATCCTGCGTATTAAGCATCAGGTTAAGGGCACTGCGAAGCGAGATTTGCGAAGGCAGGCTCAGGGTGATGGGCATTTCCGAGTTGTGGCCTGCCAATTCCAGACCGGCCGGATCGATGTGAATCAAGATGCCGGTCATGTCCGAGAGCACGCGAACCACTTCCGAAAGCGGTCGCTGGTTGAAGTCAACCAATACCGGTTGCTTCAGTTTCTCCCAAATCGCTGCGTCGGCGGCTGACATGCCACGCTGTGCTTCAGAGACAAGCTCCGCGCGGCTCTTGGTCAACTGCTCCCATCTCTGGATTTCCGGAAAGAGCATCGGTTCCCGATCATCAAACGGAATCGCGGCTTCATCGACGGTCAGCAGGTTATCGATGAACTTGTCTTCTTTGCGTTGCTTGATGCTTTCGTATTCACCAATGCGTCGAGCGTTGCGAGCATTGGAGATCAGCAGGCGAGCGATGGTCGATCTGCGATCGAGCACACCCACGTTCTTAGCCACGACTTCGGCTTCGGCAAAACTGCCTTTGTCCATCAGGTCGTTGTAAGTTTCCACCAGCGAAGCAATTTCCTGGTTGACTTGGAACTGCTGCTCCTGGTCGAGTGCTATTTGCTCAGTTATCTGGCGGTTTCGCATGTTTTGGTCGATAGCCGCACGATTCTGATTCAGGTAGATCTGATGAGCTGAGATAGCTCGGTCAACCAAAGTCAGCATCTGTTTACGAGCGTTCCCATCCAAGTTGGCTTGGGAAACTCGCAAGCGAAGCGTTCGCAATCGCTCGGTGACCAGCTGAGGCTCGGCCTCGCGATTGGCTTGTGCCGCGGCGATCTCGCCGGCGACCTCGCTCATCATCCGTTGCCGCATCATCAACTCTTCTTCGTTGACTTGACGCAGCGGCGATGCGGCTACGTTCTCAGCGCGGCGGTTGATGGATGCCGCCTGCATGGCACTGAGCTTGTCTTTCAGTTGGTTCCGCAGCGCTGGGTCCATCTCGCCTTCGAATTGCCACGCTTGCAGGAAGTGACTGTAGGCCGCTTGCGTGTCCCCTTTACTCAACAATTCAAGACCTCGGCGATACAACTCGTTGCCACCAAGGCTGTTGCCGCTTGGAGGTGCCCCAGGCAACTCGACCTGAGCGCCCGCGGGCTCGTTCCGGGTCTTGTCTGCCTTGGGGAAAAAGACTCCGGGAGCAACCGGACTACTGGCTTGAGGCTTGCCCAACGCATTCGCGGTGACCACAGGAGCGCCTGGCTGAGGCCGGCCCTTGACCACGGGCAGCGCCGCTGGACGAGCCGGCAGGCCGGACTTGGGGCTGCTTGGCAACGCGGGCATCGCCTTCGGAGCTGGTGCGATCGCGCTGAGAGTTTTACTCGCGTCAACAATCTGCTTCTGCGTCAATCCTTTCCCCAGCAAGATCTTCTCCACCTCCTTGAGCCGCTTTTCGACTTGAGGGTCGCTGGCCCCCAAAATCAAACGACCGCGAAGAGCCTCAGCAAACGCCTTGGCGGAAGTAGCGGCATCGTCGGCCGCCGCCTGCCGGGCCGCGTGATCCAGCCAGCCTAGTACGAACTCGGCGCTGACAGGCGAGTTGCCATCGGAAATGCTCCGTGTGCTAGGAGTCTGCCCCCGCGCTAACTCTGGAGCGACCGTAGACATGATCACTGGCGAGAGCAAAACGGGTGCGAGCCATAGGACCTTGGGCGCATGAGCGCTTAGAATCCGTTTAAGCCAACGTCGCTTCTGTTTCCAAATTTCGTGACTCAACGCGACTCTCCTTCTCCGCGATGGTGAGTAACCGGTATGCCCGGCCGTGTGGCGTACAATGGTGTATCTTAGTTGCCGCAATCCTCACGGCCCTGTTCAAGGCAGCCTTGATTCGCTGGCCGAAAGATCACTGTGATTGGTTGCACAGATCATTCGTCGGCCCAACTGTCACTCGGTCTTGGACTTCCCCGAAACGAAGCCATCCTGGCTTGGTTCAGTTGGTCTGTACCACCGAAACGAGACTGCCTCACTGCCAGACGCAATGGAATTTAGCACGTTCAACGTGGAAAACTCGTACCGGTCCATGTTCCGTTCAGGCAAGCAACACGTGCCGCCAGAGGGAATACTTGATCCCGATTACGTCGTCAATGTTTCTTTTCGGCAGCTCGTGTTAAAAAATCCGGGTTATTCCGGCAAGTTAATCTATTTCGGTCGTATCAGTTTTATCGACTGCAAATTGCTAGCGTTGAAAACTACTTGGAAACCGACTTAGCTTGCCTAAAGTGATAGTACCCGAGCCATCGCGCGTCCAGATAAATCAGAGCCTCAAGTTCAGCGTCGCATGAACATCAATGCTGGCATTACTTGTCCAGGAGACGGGGATCAGGTAGGTGTGGCCACGGTGCCTCTAGATTATCTTTATAAGTCTGTGAGTGACGAGAACGGCACGCGGACATCCGGTTCCGCAGCAGGCCGATGATTTTGCGGGCGAGCAACGGGCCGGTCGAGTTCGATTCATTGTTATTAGCACCTTCTGAAGAGTCTTTGCCGAATGCGACCACGCGAGACCAGCCCCATGCGAAACGTTCGCCTATTCGGCACCGAGAATCCGGTCGTCATGATTACCGGCAGCAGCGCTCCTCGAGTCGGCCGCACGATAGCCGAGACCTTTCTGGAGCAAGGATTTCAGGTCGTTTTTCACGCGCACTCGCGGACCGCCGAGGCAGAAGAACTCGTGTCGCAGGCAAAGCAGCTCGGGCATTCCGCCGGGCTCGTGACCGGTGCTGTCGAGGATGAGCGGGTAGTTCAGCGCTGGCGAGAGGAACTCGGACAACAATTCGGACGCATCGACGTGCTGGTCAACTCGGCCGCCATATGGGAGCCCAAACCGCTCGAATCGACAACAGCCGGCGACTTCGAGGCGTTCTTTCGCGTCAACGCGATGGGAATCGCATTGACGTGCAAGCACTTTGGCCTTTGGATGACCGAGCAGGACGCCGGCGGAGCGATCATCAACATCGGAGACTGGGCGGTCGAGAGACCTTACCGAGACTTTTCTGCCTACTTTTCCAGCAAAGGCGCCGTGGAAACGATGACCCGGTCGATGGCAGTCGAACTGGCAACTCGCAATCCGGCGGTCCGGGTGAACGCGGTTTTGCCTGGACCGGTCATGTTAGCAGGGGGATTGTCCGACGAGCGAAGGCGGCGGATTGCAGAAGAATCGCTGCTGAAGCGCGAGGGAACGGCGGAGGATGTGGCCGGGGCCGCTTGGTTTCTCGCGACCAGCCCCTTTGTCACCGGCGTCTGCTTGCCGGTCGATGGTGGAAGGACTATCTACGCAGGACGCTCGGCCGATTCCATTGCCCACCCTCGCGTGAACGATTGACCGATCAATGGTACCCACGGCCTAATCCGATGCGACCGGAACTTACGTAGCCCGCGCCCATTCAACGCCCATGAGAATACAAGCGATCAACATAAACAGCGTCGATGCAATGAGCATGACGGTGTAGACGGTATAGGGATGTTTGGGTTCGCTCATAGCCGGATCTCAAAATCTTAAGGTCAACAAAAAATACCCGAAACTTCGCAAACGACTACGTCGTGAGTCTTCGCGTCGCGCTGAGTGCTCGCGGTTCGAATTCACTTGCCCACGAGTTCGCGAGGCGCCAATAAAAAAAGAGGTGCTGCTGAGAAGGGACTAGTATAGTCTGGAATCAACGCGGTCCCCTTCGCGTATGTAGCCCTTTTGATAACCGGTTAGTATTTCAGCTACCGATTTGTCGTCGCGAACCTTGCGTAACTTGAGGCGTCCCAAATACTGACCGCCTCGATGCACCTCCAGTGTGAATCCTTCTCGCATTCCATCGTCACGACCGAGTGAAACCTCGACCAAGCCGTCTGTGGCAACTGCTAGCACCTTGCCATTGACTGGAGGCGCCTCAAGCAGCGTGTCGGGGCCAATGTCCAGGATGTCCAGCTTTTCCTTAGCGGCCGTATAGTCTTCGGCCAGTTGCTGCTCTCGCTCGGCCAAGGACTGGTAAATGCCTTGCAGGCGATTGAACTGATCCTTGGCGGTCACCAAGCGCTGGAAGATCTGGTTGCGATCCTCGCGGGTACTTTTAATTTGACGACGCAGCAGCTCATTGTCGGCGGTCTTAGCTTCGAGCTCCTGTTGTGTGGCTTGTTCGGTTTGCACCAAAGCCGTGTGGGCTGATTGCAGGTTCGATAGATCTAATTCCTGTGCCTCGAGCTCCTGCTGGGTCTGCTGAAGTTGAGTTTGCAGGGCGGCTAGTGCCGAGCGGCGGGCGACCTGCTCAATTGCCAGTTCGTTTTTGTAGACCTCCAGTAGACCGGTCAACTGCGTGTTTCTCTGCTTTGCGTCGCTGGCTTGTTTCTGGAACTTCTCAGCTTCGACCTTCTGGTTGATGTGCGAGGCGTTCACTGCGACGGAGAGTGAAAAGAAGATCACGCTCAGCAAGAACACGAGTCCGGTAAAAACTTTTCCCAGAAGTGTCATACGACGTTACCTCGATCAACACACACAGCGGAGGCCCAGGCCTAACGGCTATGTTAAAGAGAAGTCTGATGGTGGAAAATTCGACGAGTAGCTATTCGCAGGGTTCCGGTTTTCACGCAAGCGGCCGACGTCAAAGCTCCCAGGTGAATCTGCTCGGGAGCGACGGCAACTCGGTTAACACGGCAATTAGCAATATAGTTGCTCCAGAATTCTACTGTCAACGAATTCTGTGAAAATAGGGCTTTTGGGGCACAGGCGGCGGACGGGCTGTAAGGGTGATTTTGTCTTCCCATCCCAGAAGCATCCCCACTTGAGGGTGTTTCCACGCGCTGAAAAGAGGGCTGCCGGGGCCCGAATAACCGGCTCGACGCATTTTGGAGCGACCATTAAACTACTGGATTCTATGAAAGTCGGCCATCTTGGTAGACGGTGGGCCCCGGACGGCCTGAAGTACCGGACGGCAGTAGATTTACGGCGCTGGTGTCATCTGCGGTCGGCGGCTCGGTCGACGATAGGTAAAATAGGCTTGATCCTCATACTGCGAAGCTCCGCGACTGACCAAGAAATCAACCATGTGATTGCGCGCGTGGAGTCCATGGGGCTGTCTGCGCACCTCAGCCGGGGAACCCATCGCACCATTGTCGGGATTATTGGCGACGAAGATCGGACCCGCGAAGCCCCGCTGCGCGCGATTCCCGGAGTTGCCGATGTGATTCCGGTCCTCCCGCCGTACAAACTGGCCAGCCGCGATGCGCATCCTCAAGATAGCGTGGTGGATGTTTCCGGCACAAAGATCGGAGGCGGACAGCTAGCGATGATCGCTGGTCCTTGTTCGGTAGAAGAGCCGGAACGGATGGACCGAATTGCGAAAGCGGTGCGAGCGTGTGGCGCCAATATCCTGCGTGGCGGTGCCTACAAGCCTCGCACGAGTCCCTACGCGTTTCAGGGGCTCGGCGAAGAGGGCTTGAAGATATTGCGAGATACCGGCCGCCAGCACTCCATGCCCGTCGTGACGGAAGTGACCGATCCCAGGAATGTCGAGACGGTCGCAGAGTACGCCGACATGCTGCAAATCGGTGCCCGGAACATGCAGAATTTCGTGCTGCTTACCGAGGCGGGCAGGACAAAACGTCCGGTCCTGTTGAAACGCGGAATGTCGGCAACGGTAAACGATCTGCTGATGTGCGCCGAATACGTGCTCAGCCAAGGTAACTCGAAAGTCGTTCTGTGTGAGCGGGGGGTAAAGGGGTTTGATAGCGCCACCCGCAACGTGTTCGACGTCGCCTCGGTCGCCCTGGTAAAGCGTTTGAGTCATTTGCCGATCATTGTGGACCCAAGCCATGCTACGGGGCGGCCCGATCTCATTCCGTCGTGTGCGCTCGCCGGGCTGGCGGTGGGGGCCGACGGAGTGCACATCGAGGTCCACGACTGTCCCGAGGAAGCGAAGAGCGACGGGCCACAGGCTTTGCTGCCGCAGCAATACAGTGAACTAATGGACCAGATGAAGCAGCTAGCGGAGTTGCTCGGAAAGAAGTTCACAGCCTAGTGGTCTGTCAAAGCTTAATCTTTGGGTCGGGTAAAGGGGTCAGGAGTCAATTGTGCACAGCACCCGAAGGGCCGTTCCGGCAATTGACTCCTGACCCCTTTACCCAA
>JANQJJ010000440.1 GCA_028281725.1 Pirellulaceae bacterium
GCCTCGATCCAACAGATGCTCGGCGACCATGCATCCGACCGCTTCGTTGTCGACACCTACACACGGAAAACCCGCGCTGCGGCCCGTCGACCGCAACTCGACCGCCGGTACTCCGACGCGTTTGACTGCGGCCGCGATGGCGTTGCTGCCGGAACGCACAAGGATTCCATCGCCATTCCATCCCTTGAGCCACAGGGGCGGCTTCGACTCCAAATCGCGAACTTCGACGAACAGGGACCACGGCCCATTCTCGGTCACGTAACTCCGCACGCCACGAAGTAAGTCACGACCGTAGGAACGAGAGGTTTCAATCAATAAGGCGACGCGTTTCAACGCAAAGTCCTGTGAGAGACGTGGAAAGGAGGCTGACCTCCAAAGTGCGCAGCACGCGAAGGACCATCCTGGCTGGTGGAGCGTGTCCCGTTTCCGCAACGACAATCTCGGATCCGCATGACAAAATATCGTAATCGAAATACGCAATTGCTGAATGACACGGAGCGTGCTTCTGCTACATTTAGTGGCAATGCGTTGCATCTCCTTGGATGCGGAACTCGCCGATTGACAACCCGCATCCATCCTGACTGGGACGCCTCGCGGCCCAGCCATCCACCAGCCGAGAAAGACTATGACCCATCCCACTCTGTCGCGACGCGGCTTCCTAGGCACGACCGGTCTCGGCGCGGGGCGCGGGGCCGGCTTGTTTGCCGGCCTGGGTTCGCACTCCCCAAGTCGGGCGCAGGACAAACCACGCCATCGCGTCGAGCGACTGGGAATTGGAGCGATCGGCCTGAGATATCAGGGCAGTGTCATTGCGCATAAAGCTCAGATGTATGGCGATATCGTGGCTGTTTGCGACGTCGACAAAAATGTGCGCGATCCCGCTAAGGCGGCCTTCGGAAGTACACCTCGCGACTTCGAGGACTATCGAGATCTGCTAGCGCGTCAGGATGTCGACGTCGTCACGATCGGCACGCCCGATCATTGGCATACCCAAATGGTCATCGACGCCTGCCGTGCCGGTAAAGATGTTTACTGTGAAAAGCCGCTGACACTTACGATTGACGAGGGAAAGCTACTGCGCGATGTCGTCCGGGAGACGCAGCGCGTTGTTCAGGTGGGCTCGTGGCAACGTAGCGACCATCGTTTCCGGCAAGCCGTCGAGATGGTCCGACAAGGTCGCGTGGGAAAACTTCAGAAGGTTGACGTGGTCCTCGGAAAAAACAAGGTTGGCGGACCGTTCGAGGCGAGAAAGGTGCCGAGCCACTTCAACTGGGACCTTTGGCAGGGCCAGACGCCGGACGTTCCCTATCTGGAAGAGCGAGCTCACTATACCTTTCGTTGGTGGTACGAATACTCGGGCGGCCAGATGACCGATTGGGGCGCCCATCATCTCGATATCGCCCAGTGGGCCATCGACAGCTATCCGGTCGAGATCGACGGCCAGGCGAAGTTCCCCGATACCAACAATGGTTACAACGTGGCGATCGACTTCAGTGCGAAGTACCAATACGCCAACGGCGTTACGATGACCGTTGGTGATACGGGCCGCAATGGCATCATGTTCACCGGTGATCGCGGACGGATTTTTGTCAATCGCGGCACGCTCGACGGCAAACCGGTCGAGGAATTGACGACCAAGCCGCTGCCGCGCCAAGCGTGGCAAATCTACGATTTTGACAATCTGCAGCGTCCAGAGCGGGCCGGCAAGCTGGAGGCGATCGTCAATCACATGGGGAACTTTTTTGACTGCGTGGAAGATCGCAAGACGCCTATCTCAGACGTCGAAAGCCAACACCGCAGCGTCAGCACTTGTCACCTGGGAAACATCTCCATGCGAATGGGACGCAAGCTGACTTGGAATCCGCAAACAGAAAGGTTTGTCGGTGACGAACAAGCAAACCGGTGGCTCAGTCGCGAGCAACGCAGCGGATACGAAGTCGGCTGAACGCGTAAACGTGCTTCCCAGCGAGGCTTGACCTTCCCTCCTTTCAATCTACAGCTTCGGAAACCCTCAGCCTTATCGGCGTTCGGTCGAGGCTGCGAACAACCACAGGTGGCAATATGTCCAGTCAAACCACTTCTTCAGTCGTGACAGATCGTTTGCGTCAGCAGTACGTAGACGAGGGCTATTTTGTCTTGGAGAAGGTGATTCCCGAACATCATCTGAAAATCCTCCGCAGTTCTTGTGATCACTTGATCGATCTGATGCACCAGGAGATGGACCGGCAGGGAACGGATCACATCCACATCAGCCACCGGGGCAAGCGATATCACATCGCCAAACAGTATGAGCAGGCACCGGGGCTGGCCGAATACGTATTCAGCGATCTTATGGCGGAGGTTTGCCAGGCGACCATTGGCGAGACCGCGTATCTTTTTTATGATCAGTATGTAGCCAAGGCGGCAGAGCAGGGGATCCAGTTCTCGTGGCATCAGGACGGCGGTTATCTCGGATTCCCACACACACCTTACGTTACGGTATGGGCTGCCGTAGACGATATGACGCTGGAGAACGGAACCGCACGGGTACTGCCGTACTCCACGGTTGGAATTCGGTCGCTGGTGGAGCACATCCGCGACCCGGAGACTGGCGACAAGGTAGGATACTTTGGCTCCGAGGCGGGAATCCCTGCCGTGGTTCCTGCCGGGAGTCTGGTCGTTTTCAGTTCGCTGACGTTCCATAGCAGCGGGGCCAATACGACGGATCAGATGCGCCGCGCATATGTCACGCAGTATTCGCCCGAACCGATCACCAAACCAGGTACGCAAGAGTTGATGCATCTGGGCGTTCCATTTCTAGATCGCGGCAATCGACTTCGAAGCCGGTAGGCTGAAAGGCACTCCCCCATGACCACGTTACGGACACGTCGCCACTTTGCTCAAGCCGCTCTGGCTGGAGCCGCAGCCGCCGCTTGCAGCCGCCCCACATGGGCCGCGGAGAAAACACGATTTGCACCAAACTACATTCTCGGCTCCTGCATGTACGGCTATCAGGCCCTCGCTGAGATCTTGCCGGAGGTTCGAAAAACCGGCGCGACCGCGATCGACATCTGGCCCAAGGTGCATGGCAATCAGCGGGAACAACTCGATGACCTAGGTGAAGAGAAATTTGCTGCGATGCTGACCGAACACGATGTTTCGCTCGGCTGCATCACGCAGTACAAGCTCGGTCCGTTTGGGCTGCAAGATGAAATGCGATTGGCCCAGCGACTCGGTTGCAAGACGATTGTCACTGGCGGCAAGGGCCCGGTCGGACTGAAGGGGGCCGAGTTGAAGTCGGCTGTCGGCAAGTTCATCGAGCAAATGAAACCCCACCTGGCCACCGCGGAGCGGACCGGTGTCACCGTCGCCATTGAAAACCACGCGAACAACTTGATCGATTCACCGGACTCTATGAAATGGTTGGCCGAATTGGCGCCGAACAAGCACTTGGCAGTCGCCTTCGCACCGTACCATCTCCCACAGGACGAGCTGCTGCTTTCCGAATTGATCAGAGATCTGGGCAACTCCATCGCCGTCTTTTATGCCTGGCAGCATGGTATGGGCTGCATGAAGAAACTGCCCAAACAACAGGAACTGCTGCAGATGCCCGGGCGTGGCGAACTCGATTTCTCGCCGCTGCTCAAAGCGTTGGCCGATATTCGGTTTGCGGGCTGGACAGAAATTTTCATGCATCCCGTACCTCGCGGCATTCCCATCTTGGAGACGACTGAAGAAGTCACCGCAGAAATCAATCGCGCGCGCCAGTATTTGACTGCTTGCCTGTAACAACTCCACGACCACATCAACACCCCCGGGACACCACCACGCCCAACTGAGGACCCCTAGCATGGACAAAGTGCTCATCGTCATCGGAGACGCCACCGAGTTGCTCGATACAATGTACCCCTACTATCGAGTACAAGAGGCAGGCTTCCAGCCGGTCGTAACGGCTCCAGAGAACCGCACCTACCAACTGGTGCTGCACGAGATAAAGCCGGGTTGGACGATCACGAAGGAATGGGAGGGCTATACGCTCAAGTGCGATGTGCCGTTCTCGGAAGTCAACGAAGACGAGTACGCAGGTATCCTTTTCTCCGGTGGTCGTGCACCTGAGTACATTCGCTACGACGAAAATTTGGTTCGTATTACCAAACATTTTTTCGCCGAAGGCAAACCGGTCGCCAGTGTCTGCCATGGTGTGGAAATCCCGGCTTACGCCGATTGCGTGCGAGGTCGCCGAATGGCCACCGTACCCAAGTGCCGCTTTGACTTGGAAGTCTGCGGCGGGATTTTTGTCGACGAGCCGTGCGTCGTCGATGGCAATCTCGTCAGTGGCAGGACGTTCCATGACAACGGACACTACGTAGGACCTTGGATTGACTTGCTGGTCAAGCAGCGCAGCGCTCTGGCCGCTCGGTAGATCCGCGTGCCGGACTGCCAACTCGCGCCAGACGGGCATCCCTTAAGTCCGAGCTCCCCAGCGCCGGATAGCTCGCGCTACGCCCGATCTCCGTGTGCCCGCGATTCTCTGTATCGCGCCTGAAAAAAGGCCATGGGTGGTTGCGGCTCGCATTGCCCTCAGCCCAGAATGTCCCAACCGACACTGGTTCTTCGACTTAAGGAAACCCTCGCATGACGAAACACTCTTTGCTGCTCCTTCGACTACCTGCGATGCTGTTGGCGACCTTCGCAGTACCACTCACCACGGCGACGGCGCAGAAGAGCATCGGTTCGATCGAGCGCCTGACGCCTGAATTCGACCAACTCGTTGGAAGTGATGCCAAGATCGAGGTCTTGGCTAGCGGTTTTACCTGGACGGAGGGGCCAGTCTGGATTGGTGGCGAGGATGGGCATTTGTTGTTCTCGGACATCCCGCGCAACAGCATTTTCAAATGGGAGCAGAGCGGACAGATCTCCCTGTTCATGTCGCCCTCGGGCTACACGGGCGTCGCCTACTATGGCCTCGAACCGGGCAGCAACGGACTGCTACTGGACCTGCAGGGACGTCTGGTGATGTGCGAACATGGCGACCGGCGGCTCAGTGTGCTGACAGAGCAGGGCGGCAAGCGCACTTTGGTCGACAACTATCAAGGCAAACGTCTGAACAGTCCCAACGACGGAGTCCTCAAGAGCAATGGAGATATCTACTTCACGGACCCGCCGTACGGTCTTCCGGAACGTTTCACCGATCCGCGCCGAGAACTGGATTTCTGTGGGGTCTACCGGCTCAGCCGCGATGGCGAAGTCACTCTGCTTACCCAAGCCATCCCACGCCCCAACGGGATTGCATTCTCGCCGAACGAGCAAGTTCTTTACGTTGCCCAGTCGAATCCGCAGCAGGCCACCTGGACAGCCTTTCCCGTGAAAAGTAATGGGACGCTAGCCGCCGGCAAGGAGTTCTACAACGCGACGGACCGAGTCGGCAAAGAGCCTGGCCTACCGGACGGTATGACCGTCGATGGCCAAGGAAATTTATGGGCCAGTGGACCGGGAGGCATCTACGTCCTGAGTCCTGCAGGCAAACTGCTGGGCAGACTGGTCACAGGAGAACGCACCAGCAACTGTGCTTGGGGTCCGTCGGGCTGGCTGTTCATGACCGTGGACAACTATCTATGCCGCGTCAAGACCAAGGCACGACCATAACGCGTTTTGCTCGCGTCAAAAAAAACCGGGTGCAGGGCAATGGGCTACCGTTTGCGGTTTGGCGGCTACGCCGCGGACATGAGCGCGCTGCACGGTAAGGCACATATCTAACAGGTCCTGCAAGATAGGAACAGCAAACTCCCAATCGTCACCGCTGGCTTCAGCAACCGACTTGCCGAGTGCCTTTGCCATGTGATTGATCGCCGGCAACTGGTATTGCTTGCCCGCGCTGGCCAGTTTGCTCAAGGAATCGCGCAGCGCGCGGCGGTCGCGAGTTTCGAAGGCATGCATCGTGCGTTCGGTGAAGTGGCCAATGGCAAGCGCCAGTTTGCCTTCCATGTCCGATTGCGTGTAACGGCTGTCTGGACGCCAGCCCAATTGCAACTGAATAAACCGTTCTACCAGTTCGGGATCGAATTGCGTTCCAGCACATCGCCGCAGTTCCTCAAAAGCCGCTTCGATCGAGCGTCCTTTGCGATAGCTGCGTTCGCTGACCATCGCGTCGAAGGCATCGGCCAGGCCGACAATCCGGGCGCCGATAGATATATCCCTTCCGACGGGCCCTCCCTCCGGTACGTTCGAACCGCCAAACCAATAGTGACACTCGCGGACAACATCGGACAACGCCTGGGAGCTAAAGGATGCTTCCACAATCTCCAACCCGATCTTGGAGTAAGATGCCATCACCCGCCATTCATCGGCGGTCAGCGAGCTTGGTTTTAGCAAGACGGAATCTGGAACTCCGATCTTTCCAATATCGTGAAGGATGGCGGCGATTTCCAGCACGTACAGCTGACTGACCGGCATCAGCCCACGCCCCAGCGCGACGCTGATCTCCGCCACGCGTTGGCTGTGGAGCGCCGTATCGGCATCCCGATAAGCCAGCGCCGCATGGAGCGACACGGCCGCGTGATACGAAATCGGCTGATCCGCTGACGAGAGGGACTCGGCAGCCGACGCCGACGCTCTGTCCGGCTGCGTGGCTTGTCCTGGGCTCCAGCGGCGCAAGGCGTTCCGCCCGTCGTGCTTGGCCACGTAGAGGGCCTGGTCTGCTTGTTCGAGTAGGACCTGATACGTGGGCGCGCCGAACTGACTGCTCGACAT
>JANQJJ010000132.1 GCA_028281725.1 Pirellulaceae bacterium
CGACACTGAGTGAACGGTCCGGAAAATCGATTCTCGAAGACGTTGCGGCAGCAACGCGCCTGCAACGGACCGTAGAACTCGCCATGGACCGCCTGACTAGGACCAGCAAAGTCGACGTGCGATTTGATTGGCAGGGGACTTCCATTCAGCAGACTGTGACGCAGGCTGGATTGGTCAAGATTGCGCCGGAGCTGACCCGCTCTCTGCAAGAGTCGATTCACAGCGCCTGCCGTATTGCCAAAACGGACCGCAGCGAGATTGACCAGATTCTGCTGGTGGGCTCCATGATGCAGATGAAACCGATTCAAGAGATCGTGCGGAAGGCAGTTCCCCATAGCGCTCAAGTATCGGTGCTGGAAAAGGCAGACCTAGCTCGCGGTGCGGCCCTGCAGGCCCAGCATCTGAGCGCGCCCTTGACGGAGCCGGATCGCTTGCATCCCAAGGCGATCAGCTGTTCGGCCTACGATTTTGCGCTGCTCGCCGCCAGTTCCTCCAGCGGTACGCTGAAACCTCGCGTGCTGCTCGAGAAGTCGTCCGCTTTACCGGCGGCCTACTCGCGCAGTCTGCGTCCCAGCTCTCTGGGCGGAAGTAGCAGCCGTTCTTTTAGTACGCTCCAGCTCATCGAAAGTAGCAGCCTGGGTAGTTCCAACTGGCTCCGGCTCGGCAAAGTCAAGCCGGATGAGATCTTTCCGAACCGGGAGGCGAACGCACCGCTCCAGCTCCGGCTAGAGGTCGACGAGAGCGGCATTCTGGAGTCTAGTTTGCTCTGGCCAGACGGAAATCGCCAGGTTCGGCTGCCGGAGACGTCCGACGAAACGTTGAGTGAGAGCGAAATCGCCAGCTGGCGCGAGTGGCTGGAGACGGCTCTCCTGTGCTCAAGCGACTAGAGCTCGGGGCGGCTTAGACGCTGCCGACAGGGAAGCGAATCTGCGAATCTGCGTGCGGCATCTGTCGGCGACTCTTGGGGCATTCCGGCGAATCGACTAAGCTAGTCGTCTTCCGTTAAGCTCTCCCCTCAAATGCGATTCCATGGCTGCCGAACTCGACGTCTCTTCTCTGGCTATCATCACGTATCCCCATCCAACCCTGCGGTACGTTGCCAAGCCCGTTCGTCGCGTTGACGCTGAGCTGAAAAAGATCGCGGAGAAGATGTTGGAGTTGATGTACGAGCATCATGGAGTCGGCTTGGCCGCGACGCAGGTCGACTTGCCGCTGCGCATTTTTGTCATGAACTCCACGGGCCAGCGGGGCGAGGGAACGGAACAGGTCATCATCAACCCGGTAGTCTCTCGTCCTAGAAGTAACGAGGAGGCAGAGGAGGGATGTCTTAGTTTGCCGAACATCCACGGGAATGTCATCCGCGCGAAAACCATTCACCTCAACGCCTTCGATCTCTCGGGAAAAGAGATCGACGTGGATGTGAGTGGGTTTGAAGCACGCGTCATCCAGCACGAGACCGACCATCTGGATGGAACGCTCTTTATCGATCGCATCAAGGAGGGAGCCGCAGCGGAACTTGCTCCGGAGCTGGATGCCATGGTCACTGATTTTCGATCGCGCCAGCGGACGAAGGCGATGGTCGAAGATGAAATTCTCATTGAGCGGTTGGGGGTCTGGGAGCAGCGTTACTGCTGAGG
Organism: Pirellulaceae bacterium; assembly: GCA_028281725.1. Classification (GTDB taxonomy): domain Bacteria; phylum Planctomycetota; class Planctomycetia; order Pirellulales; family Pirellulaceae; genus Aureliella. The sequence continues at coordinate 1,638 of JANQJJ010000132.1, forward strand.
CGCCGTTTACCCAGCACTTGCCATCGGAACCGGCATGACATAGTCGGCCGCCGGCTTTAACCGACCGTTGCTGCAGCGACTGATGTAAAACTGCCTCGGCTCACACCGACTGAGGCACAATCCCAGAAATCGATCGCGAGAAAGGAATCGAATCGGACTAACCACCCGCTTCGTTTTGCAGCCCTTGGAGTCCACGTACTCGAGAGTTAACACCAAGTCGTCAGGCCGCTGCATGGCGATGTTCAATAGCTGCTGCATCTGATTTCCCTCTACTTTGGAGTGATTCTCGGGGCTTCGTGTTGCCTGGAGAAGCCGGATTCCAGTCGTCTGACTGGCCGCACGACTAAGGACTACAATAGGGATTCTCGCGACGGCCGTGACACGTTTGGTCCTCGGGCAGAGAACTAATCCAAAAAGGCGAACCCACCATGAGACTCAGCCGCTTGCCCTGGCTTTTGACCATCCTGATCATTCTGGATTTTGCCCTCACCCACTCGGCTCATGCCGGTTCTCCCCAGCCGAATATTGTAGTTGTCATGGCGGACGATTTGGGATTTGCCGACCTGGGGTGTTTCGGAAGTGAGATCGAAACGCCTCGCCTGGACGCGCTCGCTTCGCAAGGCTTGCGGATGACTCAGTTCTACAATACGGCCAAATGCCACTCATCTCGCGTTTCGCTACTAACGGGACTGTACTGCGATCAAGCCGGGGCCGAGTCGCTCTCGCGGGGCACCACCATCGCGCGACAGCTCAGGCAGGCCGGCTACTTTACGGCGATGGCCGGCAAGTGGCATTTGCATGACGAGCCGACCGACCATGGGTTCGACCGGTACTTCGGCCACCTGAGTGGCGCGACGAACTTTTTCACCGGGGACGACACGTTTCGTCTCAATGGCCAACCTTGGAATGATTTCGGCGAAGACTTCTATACGACGATCGCCAATACTGACTATGCCATCGAGTTTGTGGATGAAGCGATCGATACGGCTCAACCCTTCTTCGTCTACTTGGCGTACAACGCTCCCCACTACCCGCTGCACGTGCTGCAGGAGGATTTCGAGAAGTATCGTGGGCGGTACTCCGCCGGTTGGGACGAGATTCGCGACCGGCGATTTCGGCGGCAGCAAGAGCTCGGCCTCTTTCGCGGCCAGACCGTTACCAAGCTGCCACGTCCCCACTACATTCCCGCCTGGAGTGAGCTCTCTCCGGAGGATCAAGCCTGGGAAGCAGATCGCATGGCCGCCTTTGCTGGAATGGTCGATTGCTTAGACCGTGAGGTCGGCCGATTGGTCGATCACCTCCGGTCGCGGGAGGCGTTTGAGAATACGCTGTTCATTTTTGTTTCTGACAACGGCGCCTGCCCGTTTGAGCGCACGCGAGGCAGGCAATTGCCGCCCTATGACTCGCGCAGCTACTGGACCTACGACACGGGCTGGGCGCACGTTGGCAATACGCCGTTTCGCTACTACAAGCAAAACAATCACGAAGGCGGCATCGCCTCACCTGCGATTGTCCACTGGCCTGCGGGAATGAAAGTCCCCGCCGGGACCATTGACGCTACGCCATCGCATCTGGTCGACATCATGGCCACTTGCCTGGATGTTGCTGGAGGTGAGTATCCAAGCGTCATCAACGGGCGCGCGATCGAGCCCCTAGTCGGACGTTCAATCAAGCCGATACTCGAGGGACAGATCGCCAAGGAACACCCTTACCTCTATTTTCACTTTGGTCCGAACCGTGGGCTGCGAGTCGGAGACTGGAAAGTGGTCTCTCTCAGAAATGGCCCTTGGGAGCTGTACGACTTGTCCAGCGATCGCAACGAGGCCCATGACCTGGCCGGGCAATATCCTCAAAAGACCGAGGAGTTGGCAGCCAAGTGGCATGAGGTGGCCGAACACCAGGACCGCTTGCCACCGAAGCGGCGCAAGCCGGTGTCCCAACGGCCCCAAGATCAGAACTTCAAGAAGAATGGCAAGTAGCCCAGGCCGCGGCGCCTACTGGCTGCTCGATGCCCGAGTAGCACGTTCGAGCAGGATGTAGTTGTGCTCTCGAAACTCCGTAATCTGACCAGTTACCATCCACTCGCTATCATTGGTGTCGTCCACAACGGACTTGAGGATCCGCTGCGCGGCCAAGTTCTCAAGTGCGATGAGCGAGCGTTTTTCGTCTTCAAACTCGACAACCAGACGATCACCCGCTGACCGGCACAGGCACAGGCGAGTTTCGATTCGCGTGCCCTCGCGCAAAATCTTGGCGCCATCCGATTTCATGATCGTAGAACCGGAGGCTCGAGTCGATTGGAACTCTTCTGCAATTAGGTTCGTAGCGATGCAGGCCATCAGCAGGCAGATACCAGACCAAACAACCGGTGGTGTCAAGAGTTTGCAGGGGATTCGGCGGGAGACAAGTTGCTCTGGGTGCTTCATAACGTGGCTCGATTCGAACTAATTGACACCCAGTTCTCTTCCTGGATTGGTTGTCAGGCGGCAGACGCGATGCTCGTTTGCGTCAACTCTTGGGCTTGGGCAAGATCATCGCGTGTAGGCAGATGACGCCGCCGGCGGTCAGCAGAGCCCATCCAAGCCAATGCGGCGGCTTGATCGTCTTCTTAGGTGACGGATAGACGTTCATGTACAACGAGGCGCCAAAATCCTGAGAAGCAATTGGCGTGTCTTTGGCTATCCGCGCCAGTGCCCGCGTACTTGTCTCGTTCAGGACAAAGGACTCCACCATCCGAAACTGAATACCCAGCAAAACCAGCAGCACGCCAATCATGAAGTAGCGATTGCGATCAAACTCCACGATCTTCCCCTCCAACAAATCGAAGACGCCTGTTTTAGTCGCGTCCGGACAGCCGCGCACGGATCTACTATCGAGCTGCGGCAGCGCGCCGGGTGAAGGATTGCGGTAGATTTCACTCTGATCCACTCGCGCCGATTGTAGCGGCGGGCTTTGGGACGCCGGTTTTTCGACTCAAGGTGCCCGCTTAAGCGTGGAGTTTGCGAGGTTGTGTTTTTCGGAAACCAGAATGCGAAAGTGCTCCTGATACTCTGCCTCGAGGTCCGGGACCAGTTCCGGCAGTTGGCGCGACATATCCAATATCGGCGCGCCACTTCGAGCGTCGTTCAAGTATCGAGTGAGTAGCTGCCGAGTCTCGCTACGGCGATGAATCAAAAAATGCACCCAAGCCCAACTGTCTCGGTAGTGCTCGTCGTGGAAATGCTGCAGATCGTTCACGCGCTCCAGCTGCGCTAGCGACGGAATGAATCCACCGCGAGCCCGTTCGGTAACCTCATCTGCGTAAGGATTACCGCTGTATCGCAGGCGGGCGTCGACTTCGAAGTACTCCGCCAGTCCTTCATCCAGCCAGAGGGGGAGTGTTCCCGAGCCGTCGTTAAGCAGCGCGTGGACCACTTCATGCCTCAAATCGGTCGCGACGTCCTCATGCCAATGGGTAAACAACATGCCAGGGCCGCGATCCTGGATAAAAATTGCCCGGCGTTGCGGCAGGGCTGGAAAGTAGGCTTGCATGTATCGCCCATACTCTCCGGCACTTTGAAATAGCACGACGTGAATGGGAGCGTCGGTAGTAGACACGCCGAGAAGAGTGCTGACATCTTGAGACATCCGCGTTAGCTCGGTAGCCAATCGCCGATGGGAGCCGAGTTCAAAATCGCTATGGATCTTGAATTGTCCCACCGTCAATTCGACCGGCCACTTTCTCGGCTCGGCCGCTTGCGCGCGGGGGAGCATGGCACCGCAGCACAGCATAGCAGCTAGCAGGAACAGAATTCGGGCGATGCCTGTCAAGGAGAACGCTCTTGAGGATCGGGTGGGAAACAAGTGGGAAATCGTGGGACGGTACCATTTGCCCGGAACTGGCACGCCAGGCGCTTCGTGCAGGGGACGGACAGCGGGCAACTACTTCCCGCTGATTGCGAACCGTATCCAGGATGCCGGTCAGGCCGACACGAAATGCGTGTGTTCCAATTGCGGCGAAGTCTAGCGGAAGCCAGAATCGATTCAAAGACGAATCTCGCTGGATGCAAACATTCCGAACGCTGCTCCCTGTCAAACGGTGAAACCTGCGACGCTCTCCGTAGCGGATCGCATAAGAGTAGCAAGAGCTAGCATTGGCATAGGGCCGATTTCATACTCTCTCAGCTCGACTTTTTCCACGGCACTTTGATTCACCCGCAACTCAAGTGGCGCCAGAAAAGCGACCCGAGAAGTGATACTAGCGCCGACCGTAAACAACGACCTGATTGAGATGGAAAATCCCACGACCATCCAGACCAATCTTGATGAACTGACCCTTCGTTCCGGCGGGCAGATCAATGGAGTACTGGCCAGCCGGCTTCTCCGACTTCCAAACACGCTGCCAATCGTTTCCATCATCAGAGACCCAAACGGCGAGATCTTTGGCGCGATCGTAGAACTGAGCATTGCGACGATTTTGGATTTCGATGTGTCGAATCTCCGCCGGCGCAGATAGCCGAATACCGATTGCGGGCGACTCTACGGGGTGGTTGGGCGAATGAAAGGCAAACTCGCGGTTGCTGGGATCGGCGGCACTTAGCACCAGATTGGCGTATTGCTTCCAGTGATCCGGAAAGTTGGCGCCTAGTTGTAATTGGGCGTCCCGCGAGATCTCATCGAATTCCTCATGTTTACGCGGCGCACCGACGTCAGCTAGTCCCGTCTCAATCCAACCATCCTCTCGAACCACGTATCGATTTTGGCTACTTAGGTACTCGATCAAATCGAGAAACTCGCTGGGCGCGATCGTCTTGATTAACCCTTCCGGCATCGAGCTGGCTCTCATTTCTTTGCGAATCTCGATATCATCGAGTAAAACCACTTCTTCCTTGCCGTTCGCGGTACCGAGCGTGAGTGCTTCGTCGGTCTCTTTCAGGATAAAACCGTTGATGACATTGCCTTCGAGGGTCAGGACCTGCACTGTCTCGTAGCCCTTGGAAATCTTGTCATTGGGCATCAGGATGTGACGGATGATCTCTGCCTTCGAGTAGCGTCCTCCGACATCGTCGAGCCGCGGTCCGAAGTCCTTGCCTTCATCACCGATCCGGTGGCAAGCCGCGCAGACTCGCGTAAACACGACCGTACCTTGGTTGGCCTTGCCGCCCCGAATTCCGGCAAGCGTGTTGATGGCGGCATCGCGTCGCTTGGGAGAGAGTTCAGGATTTTCGGCATCCTTCAACGGCTTAACCGCTTTGCCGCCGGGGCCGGTCGAGAGTAGGTAGGTTGCGTAGTAGTCTTTGAGTTTTTCGCTGGCGCCGACTAGGAACTTCCCCTTCTGCTCGGCGTCCCTGGTGAACGGCTGAAGCGCGCCGAGCGTATGTTCGAGCGTGTATTCCAGCCAGTAGTCGAGAGGCTTTTCGACCGCTCGCAATGCGATCTCCGCAGCCTCGGACGTTTGCACGTAGCTCAGACCGCGAATCGCCTCCAACCGGACCCGCGGATGCTCATCCTCAATCGCCGTCTTGAATACATCCAAGGCTCCGTCAAACCGCTCGATCTCATTGGCAACGGTATGGACCGCCGCCGCGCGAGCCCGGAATTCATCGAGTTCGAGAATCCGGGCAACTAGCTGCGGATCGACCTTGCGGAAACTTTCCTGCAACCACAGAGCCTCGCAGAGCTTGTTAGGTGACGCGTCTGTTGAAATCCAGCGCTCGGCGGCGGCCAAGACCTCCGCTTCGTCTCGGGCACGCAGTTCCCGCCGCGCGCGATATCGGGTGCGAGTTTCGTATTCCTCGAGTTGCGTCAGCAAGGCTTCAATCGACTTACCGGCCTGAGTAACCGGCTTGAGCAACGGCTTGTCCTTGTAAACGAGCCGATAGAGCCGCCCATGCTCATGGTCCCGATTGGGGTCGCGCTGGGAGTACTGCATATGACCGATCAGCGCATTGCACCAATCGCCAAACCATAGAGCACCATCCGGTCCGATCTGCGGGTCCACCGGCCGGAAGAAATTGTCGGAGGAATCCAATAGGTTTTCGATGCGTTGGCCGGCAAAACCGGCGGTGCCGACTTCGTCTCCCAATTCGAATCGCGGCAAACCATGCATATTGATGACGCACGCATAGATGAATTGGCCTTGGACTTCGTCGGGAAATTGGCGGCTGTAGAGAAAGTCGTTGCCAACAGCGGGACGCATACCCTGATTGTCGAAAACCGGCCTGAGTGTTCTTCGCGAAGAGACCGGAAATCCGGACAGCGGACTCGTCCAGTGCTGTTGCGCGTTCGTCCCATCTCCGATCACCCCCATGCCCCAGCGGTCAAAGACCATGCACCATGGGTTGCCATAGCCTGGCGTACGGAAGTGGCGGAACTTCCAAGACTTCGGATCCAATACGTAGGCACCCGAGGGGCCTTTGTTGCGAAACGGTCCCCAGGGAGTCTCCAGCGTCGTCGACATCGAGACTCCTTCGAGCATGTACAACAAGCCGCCGTGGGACCATTCCCAGGCGCCCATCGCGTGGTGGGTGTCATCCGTAGCGATTCCGTCGAGTACCTGTGTTACCTCATCCGCCTTGTCGTCGCCATCGGTATCTCGCAGAAAGATAATCCGC
>JANQJJ010000133.1 GCA_028281725.1 Pirellulaceae bacterium
AAAAGGCGTTCAACTTCGATGTGCATACAGCGACAAGTTGGTATTGGGACGAACCTATCTTTTCCGGAGGTTCCAAAGGCACGGCGCGGGCGGGTGTCACCATTGTCAACGATGGTCGCCAAATCGAATTCAAGGAGAACTGGGGATCCGCTCATCCGCAGGGAGCACAATTCTGCATGGCTGATGGATCGGTGCATTGGATCTCGGCTTCAGTCAACTGGAAAGTCATGCGTTCCTTATTAACGCCAGACGGAGGGGAAGTGAATTCCAATGAGGTTTTCGAATAGCATGCACAACATGACCGCTGCGTTAGCGATCGCCATCGTTGTCGTTGGCGCAAGACCACTGCGCAGCGAAGACTCGATCGAGATTCATTTGAATGCTGAGGCTGCGAACGACCCACTACTGCAATTCGTGCTGCCGGGGAAGAAAGGCCCAAGGCAGTTGGTTTTTGGTGGCGATCACATTCGCATGGTTCAAAAGGCGAGTTCAAAGTCTACTGAATCTGGTGTGTTCGGTCTGAAGTTGAACGCGGACGTCCGCGGCGATTTTTCTTTTGAACTGGATCTTGTTTGTCAGAAGCTTGAGCCTCCGAAGGAAGGATGGGGCCATGGACTGCTGATCCGATTCTTGACGGCCGACGCCGATGTTCCGAAAATCACGTTCGGTTGTGTCGCCACCCCCAACTTTGATCGGGCGTATCGGATCACGATGGAGCAAACCAATTCCGATAGTCCCGTGCGCCACACCGTTCCATGTGAGTTCACGAGTGGAACGTGGAGAATTCAACGCAAGGGCGAAAACTTTCTGTTGAGCGTACGGGAGGGTGGAGAGTTCGAAGAGATCAAGCAACTGGAATGTACGTCAGAGGATTTGACTGAGATTCAGATCTGGTCAACCAGGCTGGCCAAGGAAAGTGTCCAGTCGGATTTTCGCCTAAAACGATTGACGCTTCGAGGAACAGAATTTTTTTCTCAGGGAGAGAAGCAGCCGGTTAGGTGGACACGCTGGGGGCCATTCTGGGTTTCTCTGACGCTCTGCGCCTGTATGTTGACCTTCTATGCACTGCGCTCTCGAAAAAGCTAGCGAATTCATCATGAAGCATTTCCTTGGGCAGTTTCATGTGCCAGCTCGCGTTTTACGAAACATGGTCGTGGTTTCCTACCTCGGTTGCCTTACCGCATGTAGCAGCTCCACCAGCGAGCCCTACGCCGGCGTGGTTCTATTCGCGCCACTGCATTCAACCGAAACTCAACTGAGGAACAATAGGCACGAAATCCTGCATCGTTGGAATACCCAGTTTCCGCCTGGCCAATGCGTTTACCTGATGCCAGATGGTAGCTTGCTGCGCACCGCTCGTCTCAAGGATATCGGTGCGGTGTTCAAAAAAACCTACGGCAAAGGGAGTGGTGGACGCGTAGATTGGCTTGAGTGGGACGGCACGCTTCGTTGGCGTTTTGAATTGAATACTGAGGATGTGCTACTGCATCACGATATCGAGCCAATGGAAAATGGCAACCTACTCATGCTGGCTTGGGTGCGAATCCCACTAGAAGAGTCCAAAGCAATCGGCTGTACCAAGGGCAGCAAAGAGGCACCGATCCTGTCAGAAAGAATCATAGAGGTGGATCCGCGTACGGATGAAATCGTGTGGCAGTGGGATGCGTGGGACCACACAATGCAATCGTTGGATCCCGAGCTGCCGAATTTTGGAGTCGCCCGACTGATGACAGGCAAGGTCGATTTGAATATCCGCAGAGACGCTGGTGACTGGTTGCATTTTAACTCCATATCTCACGACCCGCATCGCGACCTGATCGCTATTAGCTGTCGGCAAACCAACGAAATCTGGCTGATTGACCATAGCACGACGTCGGAAGAAGCGAGAACGGATTCCGGTGGAGTCCGTGGAGTCGGTGGAGATATCTTCGCCCGCTGGGGGGGCGATGGGCCGGATCATACGTTGTACCACCAACACAACGCCCGTTGGATTCGCGATGGACTCAGCGGCGCAGGCAATCTACTTATATTCAACAACGGTCGTGAAGACACACACGAGACTTCCCAGGTACAGGAGGTCTCGTTCGACGAAGTGAAAAAAGAGTTCAGCGTTGTGTGGACGTACGAGTCGAGCTACCACGATTTTTACTCACAGTTTGTCTCTGGCGCACAGCGACTCCCTAATGGCAATACGCTGATTTGTAGTGGTTGCCAGGGATGGATCTTCGAGGTGGATCCCAACGGCAAGACATGCTGGCAATACAGATATCCTGTCAAAGATCGTCTCGACTGGATCTTTCGCGCGGAAAAGTATCCCTATCCTCACTTTCTGGACCATCCGGCCGAGTAGGTGCTCTTAGGATGGGTTAATCTGCCGCCCCGTTGGTCATTCTTCTCTGCTCGCACGAAATATGAATCGCATGTTGGACGCCAAAGGATCTACACGCGTGACGCTTCTGGATCTTGTGCTGGTGACAGGCATTGTGGTTGGATGTTTCACGTTGGCCTCGTGGAAAACGCACTATCCGTCAAGCCTGTCTTGGTTGCAGAACGATAGGAAGGGGCATTTGGGAGCCGAGTACAACAACATCGCCCACGCTATCATCGACGGGCGCGGTTTTAGCGATCCTTTCAGCCGTGGAACGGGCCCTACCGCATGGATGCCACCGGTGCTGCCGTACGTTCTTGCCGGCGTGTACCGCTTGAGCGGCCAAAGCGAGGCCGTCGCTGTGGATTTCATGATCTCCATTCAAACTGCAGCCCTCCTGCTCACGGGACTGATCGTGATTCACCAAGCGCGCGGGCTACGGCTGGTGAACTTGGGCTATGTTACCCTGGTCTGCGGATTCACGAATCATTTTCACCAGCTGTTTCAATACACGCATGACAGCGGCTGGTTACTTCTGCTGACCGGGATGTTGTGGCTTGGCGTCGTCAGGATTTGGAATGGAATCTCCACTGGCCTAGGTGCCGCTGTCTGGGGCGCCTTTGGCGGATTGTGTGCCTTGTCGAGTCCTGTGATTGGCATGGTGTGGGCTGTTCTTACCACCGTGCGACTCTGGCCAACGAAGCTGGTTTCGGATCAGGTTCGGCTGCCGGCCACCGTTTCAGACGACCAAGCGGACAGTTCGGTCAAGCCTGCTCAGACGAGCGTCTCTACTGGGCAACGTATAGCGAAACGCTTCATGCCCCTGGTGATTTCAGCGAGTGTCTCAATTCTCGCAATTACGCCTTGGACCCTGCGCAATCGCTTGGTCTTAGGCAAATGGATTCCTATTAAGTCGAATAGCATGTACGAAGTTTGGCAGTCACAATGCCTGGGCGAGACTGGGGTTATTGACGGCCCGGTGTTAGGCCAGCATCCCTGGTGCTCCAATGGCTCGCAACGTCAGCGGTACATCGAAGTCGGTGAGATGGCCTTTGTTGCCGAGAAAGGAGCTCTGGCCAGGCAAGCCATCTGGGCCCGCCCACTAGATTTCCTGTCGCGAGTCGCCAACCGCTGGATTGCAGCCTGTGTATATCTTCCCGCCTTTCGCGTGGGAGAAGAGGGACTTGGCAACGGCTGGCCCATATGGATCAAGCGACATTTTTACCCGCTACCGCTGATCAGCGTGATGGTCATCCTGGCGACGCGCCGCCCGTTGGGACCGACGGTTTGGGCGACGATGGCAATTGGTTGCTTGGCATTGCTACCGTACGTACTGGTGAGCTATTACGAACGCTACGCGACACCGCTGGTGGGCGTCAAAATGTTGTTGGTGCTGTATGGGGTCCATACGCTGCTGCACGCTGGGAAGGGTGGAACGAGTCGCTGCCAGACAGAAGACCGCTCAGCACAGCCGCTTGGCAACGACCAATCCGCTCCGGTTGGGAGCGGGCATGCGAACGTAGCGTGTCGCGGCGCCAGCGCTACGCCCGGGGTCTGGAAGTCCGGCCGATAGGCAGGATCAGTGGGATTCATAGGCGCGGACAGCTCGCTCAACCGCCCACGGAAAGAGGTAGGCGAACTGAGGCTGGTAGCTGGCAAGCTCCTGCAGCCGGGATGACTTCGCAATCCGCCCGATCTGTCTTGATGGCGCGAATCCAGCGAGGGTCGTCGCGCCTTGCTGGCCCCTTCTTACCAACTGGCAGGCTGCTGCCAGAAGGCGATCTCGACAACCGTTCAGGTGGGCCTGAAAGCCACCAGAGCGCTGATGGAGCCACGTTTGAAAATCTGCTAAAGAACGATGCGTCAGGAAACTCTGGCGATCATAAAGAAGGACCGAAGCCGCTTTTTTCTCCATGCCAAACAGCCTGCGTTTCACCCCCGCATCTTCCACGATTCGTCGCGCGATGGGACAGTTGTACGAGCCCGTTACATGCCATGGCTGCATCTCGTCACTGGCAGAAATACGCCGCATCGCACCCGGTTGGTTGGCCACGATCATGGGGACAGGAATGTGGAGATATCCCAGATGCAATCTGGCCTCGGTATGAGACAGCCCGGACTGGTCTCCGCGCTGGTACTCCTGGCACAAATTGGGCTTAGTCCCCCAGACGCGTGTTCCTCCATATCCGGTCAACAGGACGCGCCGCTCCAGCAGTTCACGAGCGCCGGAAAAATAGACATCCTCCCCTTTAGCGTCGCTGGCGAGGAAGGGTATCTCGGGATACTCCATGGCTCTCCAGTCTTCGCGCCCGATCACATGGGGCGTCAGTCCCAGCATGCGCGAGATCTCCGAACCATCGTCCGAAGCCCCACTTCGGCCGCTTGATATGGAGAGCGTTTCGCGCAGCCCGGCGGCGCGGCCCAGCACGGTGGCTGTCGGGGAGTCATAGCCCGTGGAAATCGTAGACAATGGAGAGAAGGGAACCGAGCGGGATGGACTTTGCCAGTTCTTCCCCAGTTTTCCCAGGCAATCCAGGACCTGCTCGAGGTAATCTGAATAGTTCTGCAGCTCTCTCCGCGGGCGAGGCTTGGCGACCTCATGCAGCCGGTTTCCGTCCCACACCAGATTCTTCATGTAGGCGAGCAGTACATCGCCGCCCTCCATGGGTACTCGCTTTTGGTAGTTCTCGACGCCTCGGCAGATACTTCGGAAGATGCTCGGATAGTTGCGGCGCAACTCAAACGCCTTCAGGCCCGTGGCCGACATAATGCCCGGCAGCGAGTTGCTGACCCAAGCGGTCGCACCGCGTTGGAACCAGTGAAGACGGTCCAGAACGGACGAGGACGAGACGAAGGTCAGCCCGGCATTTCGCTGTCGCCCTCCGGAGCCGAACGCATGCTCTGCTCGGTCGAAGTCGCCGCTTTCGAATTCGCCGTCCCAAGTAATCTCACCGAACCAGTGTTCGCGCGCCTCGACCCACCGGCCGTGTCGCACGTGGACAGGCTGGCCCGCTCGGCACTCCGCCACCCAGGCCAGCTTCGGCCATCGCGGTATCCGTTCGGTTACGAAGCTAGTTGGCATGCGGCACCTGCGCAGAGGTTCCGCGTGCGGCTAGGTCGCTGATGATCCAGCGATGCTTGCCGGCCAGATTTCCAGGGATGGCATCGACCAGTTCCATCTCGACGGAGTAGCCATCCAGGATGGACTCAAGACGCGATCGCAGCGACGTCACCAATCCGTCCGAAAGCAGTTCATTGGTTTCCAGCGTCACCTTCATGTCGCCACCGATACTCTGCTTGGCCGTGAACCTGCGAATTTCCGGCCAGTGTTCCAGGACATGCTTGACGGCCATCGGATGCAGGCATTTGCCCGATTTACTGATGAGCATGTCGTTGCTTCGTCCTTGAACGTTCACGAGTATGCCAAATCCGTTTTCGGGCTGTTGCCGAGGAGCCACGGTTGTGTCTTCGATGCAGTATCGCATGAGCGGGAATGAAGGATTGTTGAGTACCGTGACGACGATATCGTGGGTGGCTGGTCCGGTGGGAACGGTTTCTACGAACACGACGTCATCTCGCGTACGCAGAGTGCCATCGGGCATCAAGTAGGCGATTAGACCGCATTCGACCGCCCCGTATTCGACGACGGCGGTCGCTTTCAACCGGCGAGCCACGCGAGCAAGCATCCGCGCGTCGGCCGGCTCGGCTGTCAGGACTACGAGCCGCAGGTCCGGTAGCGCCGTTCCATACCGCTCCGCCGCCCCCGCCAGCAAATCGATTGCCGAACTATAGCCATAAAGACTCCGCGGAGAAAACGACTCCATACGCGCCAAGTGCTCCTGCAGATGTTGAGGGCTCAGGTCATATGCAGAAGCCCGCAATCGGTTTCGCAACTTGTCCTGGAACGGCCTTAGGAATCTTTGGGCGACGCCGCGGAATCCGGGCGCAAATGAGCCGCTATGGCCCCAAAAGAAAACTTTTTTGTCAAATACATCGACACCATGGGCTTGCTCTGATCGGTACTTGCTACGCAGCATTTCCCGATGGGCAGCGTGGCTCCAGTAAATCGCCGTAGGCACGCCCGTCGAGCCACCGGTCCGGTGCCAGCTGCCCGGTTTGGCCTGCCGCGAGATAAAGCTTTCGGGTTGTTCTCGCACGACTTGTTTGGGCAGCAGCGGCATCAGCTCGACATATTCCGATAGCGAGCTAAACCTCTCGGGTAGATTTTGCTCGCGCGAAAGCCGTTCATAGTACGGGACATTCCGGCGGGCAGTCGTCCACACGTGATTGATCCGCTGAAGCTGAAAGTCTCGCAATTCGGTAGCGGACCACCGTTCGCGCTGTGCAAACCGATTCAACTCCGTTTCCAACTGGCGAAAGCGAGGTAGTAGTTTGAGCAACTTCATATGTTGGGTGATCTTCAGCTATGGAATCTATCTAGGGATTGGCTTGCGGCAGCATGGGGCTCTGTTCGCCGTGGACGCGTCGCGCGGCTTCGAGCGCGTGACTGACTGAAATGCCCGCTTGGGAGTTGCGCAGCGCGAAGGCATAGACCTGTAGCAACTGAACGTAGCTGCTACGGCGACTGAACCTGTTCTGAAAGGTTTGCCGAGCGGCTGCACGCATGCGTTGTCGGGCGGCCGGCTCGGATTCAGTCAGCTGCAGGATCGCCCTGGCAAGACCGTCGGCATCGCCGGGGGTGAATAGGTAACCATTGGTTCCATGGTCAACCAGCTCCGCCATGGCGCCCAGCCGGCTTGCGACGACAGGAGTACCACGCGAAAAAGCCTCGGCAATGGTTCGGCCGAAAGTCTCATACCAGCGGGACGGCATGATCAGGCATCGCGCGCCCGCCAGTTCCGCCAGTACACCCTGGGTATCGAGCATTCCGACTAGCGTGATCTTGGCATTGCCCTGGGCCTTTTGCTTCAGAGCCTGTGCCTCGGGGCCTTCGCCAACGATCCGCAGCGGTATCGGAATATTGTTCTGCTGCCATGCATCAATCACCGTTTCTACTCCCTTTTCCTCTGACAAACGTCCGACGAACAGAGCGTACCCTGCGTCTCCGCCAGCCGGGCCCAGGTCAGGAATGAGAAAGTTGCTTCGCACAAAGATGGACTCTGGATTGAAGCCGCCACTAATGTGGATTTGCCGGGCGAATTGCGTCGGAGTAAAGAACGCGTCTACGTATCGCCGCTGAATTCTCAGGATCCGGTGCATCAGCTGCATCGAGACAACAACCGACGTGGCGGCAAGACTGCCGCGGTAACAGCGATAGCGTAGTGCGTTCCATGGAACCGCCGACGTCAGGCATTTGGTGCAGGTGCTTCCAGCGCGGTAAAGAAACGAATTCGCGCAGAAGGATCTGTAATTTCGCAGTGCTTGGACAACCGGTATCCCCGACTTTCGCGCGGCATGGTAGACCGAGACGGAAATCTGCGGGAACAGGTTATTGCAATGCATCACGTCGGGCTGTTCCTTCCGCAGAACGTCTTGCATCTCTCGATAGGTTTGCCGGTTCCAGAGCGTCTCGGCCGCCAGTTTTAGTGGGTTCCCCTCCTCGATCGTTTCGTTATCGCGGGTGAACGGAATCACTTCGTGGCCTTCGTCACGCAGCATCTCGACATCGCTCTCGAACGAAACATCCTCACCGCCCCGGTGTCGATAATAGTTGTGGCAATAGACGATTTTCATCAGGGCGACCCCCAAGAAGCCTGCTTGTCGATATGTTCTGTACCGGCGGAACGTTGTTCTGTCCCAGCCGCACCAGCCAGCAATCCCAGCAGCGCGAAGAAGAACACCGATTCAGGGCGAATCGGGCCCAGGAACGTGACGCAGCCTTGACCCCAACCGGCGAACCAGATGCCAAACACAACGAGGAGCCAGCTGAGGTCTCTCGATCGTTGGTCTTGCCCGTTGCGGACGCCTCTCAGGAGTGATGCGAGAAGATGCCTGAGTCCGCGCCAGGTAGCCCAAGCTAGAATCACGCTGCCGACAACGCCGGTCGATACCAAAACTTGTAAAACCAAGTGGTGAGCGTCATGGTTGGCCGGGCCATCCCACACATCGAGCTGGCCATCGGACGAAGTGACGAAATAGCCATGTCCGATCCAAGGGGATTTCTCGAACTGATCCCAGACGGCCTGCCACATCTCGACCCGTCCAGACACACCGCGTAGCTGCTCAATCGATTGGCCTCGTTGTACATACTCGGCAGTGCCCGACAGGCCACCGGCTAAGAGTTCGAATCCTGGATCAACGATCAAAAAGAGCAGTACAACCATGCCCGATCCAAACATCAACCATCCGCGAGTCTGACGCCTCACCAGCAGTAGGCAGCAAATTGCAAGCGTCAGGCAGGTCACCGCCAATGCGGCGCGACTGGCAGAAAGGAGCAGGACGGCCAAGTGGACTAGCGTGGAGGCGTACAGGAGCCACCTGCCCCTGGACAGCCCACGTAGCAACAGGAATATGTTCAGGACGATTCCCAAAGAGGAGGTGGCACCAGCGGCCGTGGGATGGACCAATCCGTTGCTGCCCGCAAGCGAAACGGAACGATCGAGGCCGGACATTTGCGGCGCGGCGCCATGCACTGCCAGTACGAGAAAACTATACAAACCCAGAATAAGGGACAGTTGCCGGATGAGTACGACCCAGCGGTTCGTCTGCAAGCTGGAAGGGGCTCGGCGGCTGCCAGCCGGCTCAGCGGTCTGATACCTCAATGCCACGACCTGAGAGAACACCACTAGCGCTGCCAAGCCCAGCCACTGGCCTGCGGATACGGCCTTCAGCGGAGACCAGGCGATCGTCGTGAAGGACCAAACGACAAAGGCCATCCAGGGGATGAGAACCGGAGACGCCCACTGGCCAGTCGCCAAGAAAGTCGCCCAGTTTGTTTTTCCGTGTGCCTGCCGGACTCCAGCCAGAACCGTCCAGTACCAGATGCCGCCAAACCAGGCGATGACGGCCATACGAATTGCAAGTTTGGCCAGCGCGATGGGATCGACGCCGCCGGCAGATTGCGGTGCCTCGCGACCGGGCAGCGAGAAGCTCACCAGGGCCAACAGCATCGCAGCCAGGGGCACGTCCAGCCGAATCCAATCGCGCGGGTTCCAATGAACCGACCGGCCTGCCGCCAGTCCGCCGCTAGTGGTCAGGGAGGGGGTGAGACCGCTCACGTGGCGCCTCCTTTAGCTGGGGCGACCCTAGGGGCTGCCGAGGCCGTGGCGGAGTGTTGCCGAGCAGGCGAAGTCATAACGCTGAGTTCATGTCGTCGAAAGAGAGCCCAGCGCGTGACGGTTGTGACACACCCACCAACGATCAGGCCCCATGCGGCGCCTGTGACACCAACAGCCAGCAGGAACGTCAGCGCCAACACGGACGATACAGTCAGCCCCGCCAGGGTGATCCAGAAGTTGGCTGCCGCGTGTCCAAACTGAGTTAACGCTTTGCTGGCGGGAATACCCAAACTAATGACCGAGGCGGCCAACATCAGCAGCAGAAGTACTGGATAATATTCCGCGTACGGCTCGCCATAAAGAAGGCTCAATACGCCACTGCCGGCTAGGGTGACGGCCAGAGTCATTCCGCCCATCAGAACACCAAAAACGAGCGCCGTCACGCGAACTTGCCGGCCAAAGTCTCTCCACGCCTGCTCGGCCGCGCTGCGAGCCAGCGCGGGTCCGAGTAAGTTTCCCAAACCTTCCACAGCGGGCGAGGCAATTTGGACGATCGTCCAGCAGGCAGCATAAATGCCGGCAAGTTCCAGGGAATGAGCGATTGCCATGATCCACGGCATTACGAATGCTTGAGCCGTCGAAAGCAATTGGCTCATGCCAACCCAACGCCCAACCGGCCACAGCCTGAACAGATCGGCGGCGATGTTACGTGGAACCAGGCGATAGCGGAGGCGCGAAAACACCAGGCCTCCCAAAGAAACCGTCAGCCAGGTGACTGAGCAACTCAGCAGCGCGTGAACCGCCGTCAACTGCCCCGCAAGAGCCAACCCTCCCACGAGGCTCAGCTGCACAGCCGCAATCATAGCGTCCAGTGTGATCGCGGTTCTCAAGTTCAGTTCCGCTATCGACAAGCGGCGCCCGAAATCGCGCAGCAGACCGGCAGGCAGGGCCAAGGCCATAACCAGCGCCAAAAGCGTTGCGCCCGAGGACGCGACAACTAGGGCGACCAGCGCCGAAATAGCGCCCAGCAGCAACGTAGCGAGCAGCATCGAGGCACGCATGGACCCTAGTTGGTCTTCTTCCAGCTGACCGCGTACGACGACGAACGGCGAGATGAGTACGGCTCGCATCAAGCAGATCATCAGCATGATGATCGAGAATGCCAGCGCGTAGGCTCCCAACTCGCTCGGACCGCTCACTCGACCGATAAGCAGGGCTGTCAAAAAATTGGTGCTCGTGAATAGTCCTTGATCGAAGACCGCCCAGACGCCGAGTTTTCTGGCCGCCGGTCGCGCGGACCTACGCGGACTCTTGGGCGTGACGCCGGGCTGAGAAGTCTCTTGGTGAAGGTTGCCAGTCACTTAGTTTCTTTCGTTCGCCGTACCGGCAAGGTGGGCTCATGTCGCTGCTGGAGCCTTCCGATCGATTTAAGCTGAGATCCTGCGAGAGAGAAAATCGATGTCGGGACGCCCCTTTCCCGGACACTCATTTTCTGCTCGTTGTCAACAGGCTCGGTTGGTTGCGAACTCTTCCAGCGGCTCCGCGTGAGGGTTGGGTATCGCGATTTCCTTCGCGTCAGGACCTAGGCGATGAACTGGGGAATGGCCCATTTGATAGTTCGCCTCTCTCAACGTGGCGCAGCCGGCTGCTGCCAGGGTAGATCCAAGCAGACCGAGCAGTAGGCACAGCTTCTTGTTGGGACTGACCGGACGTCTTTCGAAGCTGGGCTGCTGAATCACATTGATGTTGCTGATCTGTCTGGACTCCAACTCGGCGGCGAAACGGGCTTGTTCGCGTTTCTTGTACTGAGTGCGGAACTGCAATTCGAGCACTTCCACATCACGCTCCAATGCGGCCAGCTCGACTTCGTGGGCATTCAGCTTGGCCAGGTCCTCGGCCAGCTTCGCAAGTAAACTCTCGGTGGCCTCCACCTGGGCCTCCAAGGCGTGGACGTTTGCGGTTTCGCTGCTCAACTGTTCCATCATGGTTATATGGAGCGGGTTGACACCTTGAACAACTTGCGACGCGTCGTCGCGCTGCGACTCGTAGACCGAACGAGCTTTCTCCAGTTGCTCCCAAGTCGCCTGATAGATTGGGTGATCCTCATTGTATCGCGCCGCCAGATTGCGTTCCTCTATCTCCAGGGCGAACAGCCGGTCGCGCATCCTCTGTCTGGCTTCATTGGTATCCGTCACGGCTTCACTGGTCACGATCTTTTCGGCTGTGCGACTGCGCAGTTGTTCGAGCGTAGCAAGACGCGCTCGTGACGCGGCCAGCTTGGCTTCACTTTGAATGAGTGCTTGTTCGGCCCACTGAGTCTGGTGTTCCAGGATTTGCTGCTCGCCGGATACCGTCACTAAACCATATTCCGACTTGCGTGCTTGCAACGCCTGACGGGCACTTTCCAGGTTCGCTACCAACTCCGCTTCTTGAGCTTTGAAGAATTCGAGCGAACCCTCCGAAGCGTTCATGCGGGTATGTTCGGATCGAAATATTTTGATCCAGGCTTCTGCAACGCGCTGCGCCAATTCCGGAGTCTTGGTTCTGTAGCGAACATCAACCACGCTGGCCTCTCGTTCGGCTTCGAGGGTGAGTCCGTCTTGAAGTTCCAGAATCGCGCGTTCCCGGTCATCAATAGGATCGATCTTGGCAATCGTCGACTTGATTGCCTTCGTCGTTCCGCTCCATAAGCCTCCCTGACTGTCGCCTGTGTCCAGTGAACCACGTAGAATGGCTGCTTCGCCAACTTCATCTACGACTTTTTCGAGAATACTGCGACTGGTCATCGTTTGCAGAGCGGTATTCACCTCGCTGTCCCGCGTCCGGACCAAAGCAGCGGTCTCTCCGGTTGTCGTCACGGTTGGATCGAGTCCCACGTTCTCTCGGCCGATCCGCAACAGAAGCTTGGCCTGAGAATGGTACCTGCGGGGAGCGAAAAGAATTACCAAGACTGTCAACGTGACGCCCACGCTGAAGAGCAGCAAAAAGAGGCCTGCTTGACGACGCGCTATCTGGAATACATCGCTCTGGAACATCATGGGCTCATCCGCCGAAGGCGTAAACCTGGAGTAAACAGGGAACAGTTGAAGTCGATACCAGATTTCCACTATAGTTGGACGCCCGATAGAAACCCCCTGAGAGGCCATGGGATTTTGGGCCGCATCGATGCGTAGTTCCTATATTCGCTACATTCGACATCAGCCGCGCACCCTGCTCCAATAGCGACGGGAGTGCAAGCCGAATTGGCCTATGTTCAGCAAAACCCTGCGATCCAGCGCAGTTTTCCAGGTCTGGGCTCAGGGCTCGCCGCGCACGTAAAGGTCCCTTTTCAGAGGCCTTCCTCAAACCGCCGGTTTGGGTGACGGTCACGGATTCGAGACCGCTGGCTTCGACTGACGTCAGATTTCAGCGAGACCGCGTTGAAACCGCGGATGCACCGAGCTGGTGTGGTTGGGCAACTGGCACTAGACCAGGATGTCGTGAAGAACGTTGCCATGCACGTCGGTCAAGCGGAATTCACGTCCCTGATACTTGTAGGTCAACCGCTGGTGATCTAAACCCAACAGGTGGAGTACCGTGGCATTTAAATCGTGAACATGAACAGGATTTTCGGCGATATCCATACCGAAATCGTCCGATCTACCGTAGCTCATGCCACGCTGCACGCCGCCACCGGCCAACCACATCGTAAACGCGTCCTTGTGATGATCGCGGCCGGCAGTCTCGCCTTTGGCATTACCGCCCTGCCGCAGTGGTGTGCGACCAAATTCAGACCCCCAAACAATCAGTGTATCGTCGAGCAGCCCACGTTGTTTGAGGTCACCGATTAGCGCTGCGATGGGACGGTCGGTCTGCTGACACTTTGCTGGCAACCTCGAAGCGAGGCCACGATGATGGTCCCAGTCGGCATCATATAGTTCGACCAGCCGCACGCCACGCTCGACCAGGCGGCGGGCGAGCAGGCAATTGTTGGCAAACGATGCGCTGCCGGGTTGGGCACCGTAGAGATCGAGTGTCTCCTGAGTTTCATCGTTGATGTGCATCAAGTCGGGAACGGAAGCCTGCATGCGGTAGGCCATTTCATACTGGCTGATCCGTGTCGCGATTTCTGGATCGCCGATGGACTGCTGACGTTGCTGGTTGAGCTGGCCGACGGCGTCGAGTATGCGGCGGCGATCCTGTCGGCTATGCCCTTCCGGGTTGGACAGGAACAGGACTGAGTCACCTTGCGAACGGAATTGAATGCCCTGATAGATGCTTGGGAGAAAGCCGGTTGACCAGAGACTCGTTCCCGCGCCACCTTTCGGACCGCTGACCAGCACGACATAGGCCGGCAAGTCTTCGTTTTCTGAACCGAGGCCGTACGTGACCCACGATCCAAAGCTTGGTCGGCCGCCTCGACCGAAACCGGAGTGCAAAAACATCTGCGCCGGCGCGTGGTTGATTTCTTCCGTGTGAATCGATCGGATTACGGCTAGCTCGTCGGCCACGCCGGCCAAATGGGGAAGCAGTTCGGACAGGGTCTGGCCGCTTTCTCCATGCCGAGAGAATTTCCATTGCGAGGCGGCTAGCGTCGATGTCTTGCCGATAAATGCAAAGTCGCGATCCTTGGTGACCTCCGGCGGACACGGCTGGTTGTGATGCTTGACCAGTTCCGGTTTTTCGTCGAACAAGTCCAACTGCGAAGGCGCTCCGATCATATGGAGATAGATCACCTGTTTGGCGCGTGGCGTGAAATGCGACTTTTTTGCGGCCAACGGGTTGATCGGGACGGTTCCGGCTCTGACATTTTGGTTCAGCAGCTCCGCCAGGGCGATGCTCCCTAGACTTAACCCGCCGCTGCCGAGAAAAGCGCGACGAGAAACGGTGCTGGAACCGGACTCCCGAGGTGGCATAACAGGCTCCAAGAATCTCAACCTTTCGTAATGGTCTCGTGCAAGTTCAGCAGTGCGGTGGCGACAGCGTGCCATGCGGCGAATTCGGCGATCTCGACTCCCTGGGGCATCGGAAACTCGCCGACCAGCTTTTGGGTCGCGGCTTGATTCCGGCGACTTGCTTTAAGCTGACTTTGGAACAGACGCCGCAGCGTGCTTAGTTCGGTCTCGCTCGGCTGCCGGGACGTGCAGACTCGAAACGCATAGATCAGTCGGTCGTCCAAGCCGTGACCAGGGCTCTGCGTCAGGGCGCGCCGAGCAAGGCCGGCCGCGGCTTCCACATACACCGGATCATTGAGCAGAGTCAGAGCTTGCAAGGGGGTGTTGGTACGAGACCGCCTGACCGTACAGGTTAGCCGTGCCGTGGCGTCGAAGTTAGTAAAGCTGGGATAGGGAGCCCCTCGTTTGAGTACCACGTAGATGCCGCGACGGTACTGTTGGTTTCCTGGGCTGACGACATAGTCGTAGCTGTTCCCGCCGACTTTGGTCCATACGCCCTTGGGCTGGTAGGGACGAATGGGCGGTCCGCCCGGCTCAAGACAAATCAGGCCGGCAATGGAGAGCGCATTGTCGCGGAGCATTTCAGCATCCATACGAAACATCGGACCACGCGCGTAGAGGCTGTTTTGATCATCGCGCGCCAACAGCTGCGGCGTGATTTTTGATGACTGGCGATACGTAGCGGACATGAAGATCTGTTTGAGCAGATGTTTCATCGACCAGCCGCTGGCCATGAACTCGACCGCCAGCCAGTCGAGCAATTCGGGGTGGGTGGGAGGGGCTCCTTGAATGCCAAAGTCCTCGACCGTTTTCACGATGCCCCTGCCAAACACCTCGGCCCACCATCGGTTGACCGTCACCCGCGCCACCAACGGATTTTCACGGTCGACCAGCCACTTAGCCAGTGCCAGGCGATTGGCCGGACCTCTCGAGACGGGCGGCAGTATGGACGGAGTACCCGGCTCAACCCTCTCGCCCAGATTGCGATAGTCACCGCGCTCGAAGACAGACGTCTGACGCGGTTCTGCCAGTTCCCTCATGATCAACGTGGTATCGGGCGCAGCAGCAGCAATCTGTTTCTGCAACTCGGCAGCCCGCCGACGGAGTTGGATTGAGCTGGGATCGATTGAAACACAGTAGTCCAACAGCCGCTTGCGATCCGCAGGTTTCCAGTGGTCGGGTGCGCGAGTGAGCAGATCGGCCACGTCCGCCGGTATTTCGGTCTGGCCCAAATCGCCTGTGAGTGCGGAGATCCTTAGGCGGCCGATGGATCGAGCGCCGCCGTAGTTGTGCGTCACCGTGACGACCAATTCGGTGCCACCGTCGAAACCAACCGGCTCAGTCGTTTCGAATACGGCCCAGTGAGACTGACCGAACTTCGGAGCAATCGCCCAGCCTGACTTGGGGTCGGAATCGAATGCCCCAGCGACGTCCCATTTCTGTTGGGAAAAGCTGGCACTCGCCTTGGAAAACTGAATTGGCTCCGGCGCCGCTGTGCTTCCGCTCGGCCGGTTCGCAACCGAGAACGTATTCAGAACAAAGTTGGTCCGCTGGGGATCACCACGGCCCGGCCCCCCGCCTGGCAGCGAGTCGTCCGCGAGCGCCTCCAGCTTGAGGGCGCGAATTCCTACCAATTCGGTCTGCAACGTCAGCGAGTAGGTATCGCGACTCGGGGGATCATCGCCAACGAGCAAGACCGAACCATCCTGCAGGAGCTGATGGGAATCGGTCACGCCCGTTGATTCGAAGTTCTTCACCGGCAGAACGTGGGTTTGCGGCGCGACCGTCGCCCGGCTTGCCAGCCGAGCAACCTGGGATTCCAGCTGCGATTGAATCTGGCTCCGACGCTGGGCGGACTCCTGCTTTGCGGCTGCGAGGTCGTTTTGAAGGCTTTGGCGCCGCGCATCTCGCTCAGCGTTCGACAATTTCATCTTCGGTCCGAGAAAGGCGATCGAGCTGGGGACCTTCGGGTCGGAACGATCTGCTTCCGCTTCCGTGTTGTTGTAATAAGCCAGCAGGCGGTAGTAGTCTCGCTGACTGAATGGGTCGTATTTGTGGTCGTGGCACTGGCAACACTCCAGTGTCGTCCCAAGCCACACCGCTCCGGTCGTGTTGACCCGATCGAATACCTGTTCGATGCGTGTTTCTTCGGGGAGCGAGCCGGCCTCGACATTCGTGGGCGCGCACCGGTGGAACCCAGTGGCAATCTTCTGCGACTCGCTGGCACTCGGAAGCAGGTCACCGGCAATCTGCTCGACGGTGAACCGGTCGAACGGCATGTCGTCATTGAGTGCGTCAATAACCCAATCTCGATAGGCCCAGTGGTCACGCAGATTATCGCGCTGGAAACCATGCGAATCGGCGTACCGGGCCAGGTCGAGCCAAGGGCGGCCCCATCGCTCGCCAAATTGTGGCTTAGCGAGCAAACGATCGACGAGCTGTTCGTACGCGTCTTCCGATTCATCGGCCAGAAAGTCATCAACTTCGGCAGGCGATGGCGGCAAACCGATAATGTCCAGATACAGGCGGCGAATCAGCACCGTCCTGTCGGCTGACGGCGAAGGTTCGAGCCCCTCGAGCTTGAGCTTTCGGAGTACGAAATGATCGATCGCGCCGCGAGGCCAGTTGCTGAGCGGCAGTTGCGGAACTTTGGGCCGCGTCGGCTTGACATACGACCAGTGTTTCGACAACACCAGCTTTTCGGGCCAGGCCGCACCTTGCTCAATCCAGCGGCGAATGATCTCGACTTCCGGCTTCGACAACGGGGCACCGATCGCGGGCATAATTTCATCGTCTTCACTGGGAAGCGTCAGGCGACGTAGCAGTTCACTCTCGCTGGGCTTTCCCGGTACGATCAGCCCACTGGAAAACGCACTCTCGAGAGCAGCGTCGCGACTGTCGAGCCGCAAGGCTGCCTCTTGCTTGTCGGCGCCATGGCAATCAAAGCATGCGCGGCGAAGTATGGGATACACGTCGCGCGCAAACTCGGTGGAAGGACTTTCCCCAGCAGGTAACAGTGACGCTAACAGCGAGACGCTGGCCGTGACCGATATCATTCGAAAACAGCTTGGCTTCATCACCATACTTTCATCTTCCGCCGAATCGCTTGCCTCTTAGATTTGTCGCCAGCTGGCGGAGTACTCATGCCGGACTCTCCTGCGCGGCTTGAATGGCGCAGTCGATAAGCCGAAGTTGCGAGCCGGGTAACGATTGGTCGGCCTCGCGTGATCGATGTATTACGGGAGTGGGAAAGGGACGCGCAGATTGGATGCGGGTACGATCTGCCGTAGGGAGTCCCTGATTATACCATCGTGGCGTTTCCCTAGAAACTTCTTTGCCGGCCGGGTGGTCGGCTCGTTCTTACCAGCCCAACGCGCCGGCGAGGCGCTGCATCCGTGCTACCGTCAGTACCCTCTTCTCTGGCGCTTCGAGGTAGTTGGAACGCAACGCGCGGGCTTCAAAACTGGCGCTGGAGAGCTAGAGGCCTGTGGCGATTTCCTGGTACCACGACCATCGTCGGGCGAGCGCACGCCGACTGGCGATCTGTCTGCGCCGGTTCGCACCAACCGCAGTCGGCAACACTGCCAGAGGGATGTCGATACGCGGCCTTCTTGGCAGCTACCCGGCGAGCTTAGAGTGGGCAAAATTAGTTAAATGATGCGCCGCCCGCTCTCGATAGAGCGGGCGATTTCGTGGATGGGACATGCACTAGGCCCGTGCGGCTCGCACTATCGGCCTCCAAGCAGGGAGCCGCTGTAGAGCTTCGATGTCGACGCACGGGGGACGGCCATCGGCTTTCCATCGACGTCAAACGGGATCTTATTAAGCGACTTGAGCGAGCGGGTTTTGCTGATGGCACCGGTTCGCCGATCTTGGACATCGACCACCTCGTAGCCACACCACTTGTTCATGACGGCCAGCATGGCGGGGTTGTACTGAAACTCGCCGGTGGTCAGTTCGTGGCCAAGTTCGTTGAAGCTGCCGATCATGACGTAGCTGCCAAAGCGGTCGTGGAACTCATAAGCCTCTTCTCCCTGACGCCGCAGTGCCTGGGTCAACTTATGGGCCTGGAGCGCAGCGCGGTCTAGTGCATCGGTCGTATCTGACAGCATGGACTTGGTCGCACCGGTACCAAAGTCGGTGATGGCATGTCCTTGAAAAGAAGCCACCCGAACCGTAAATCGACTCGGGCAGGCGAGCAACGAGTATTCGACATTCTTGTTCAGTTTAGCTACGAAATCGTCAACTTTGGGAGCCTGGAAGTAGTCTTCCGGAAGCAAGGGATTGCGTGTGACAAAAGCCGCGCCCATCTTACCCTTTTGTTGGTTCGTTTCACGATCGGTCCGTGACCAAATCAGCGATCGGTACTTCTTTACCAGCCAATTGCT
The DNA here is from genome assembly GCA_028281725.1 of Pirellulaceae bacterium. Classification (GTDB taxonomy): domain Bacteria; phylum Planctomycetota; class Planctomycetia; order Pirellulales; family Pirellulaceae; genus Aureliella. Next base: position 18,869 of record JANQJJ010000133.1, read on the forward strand.
GCTATCAGCCTGCGATGAATCTGGATTCTGGTCAGCTGTCTCACTGTCAAGCGTCTGAGTATGTGCAAAGCGAATCGTCCGGAGCACGTCTTGAATTCTTGGATCGTCGGTCGAGGTAAACTCTCCGACCAACACCGCGTAGATCTGGCCTGACGAGCCGTTGGCGTAGCGTACTTTGAACGCTTGCTCGCGTCCGTAGATGTCGGTTCTGATGCGCTCATGCATGGCCAAATTGCCAGATGGGTCGAACGACTTCTCCAGCACATAGCTAGGTAGCTTCATCGAGTTGCGAATCTCTCTGGCCAGGCTAACTGCCTTCGTTTTTGCGTCATCGCCTGACAAAGTCGTGGCTAGGATAAGCCACGGGCCGTGCTCAGCCTTCAGAGTTAATGATTCCTCCGACGCGGGTTGTTTTTTGCGAAACATGGAGAGGAAAGGCGGAGGGTCTGCTTGCAAGTTGGTGACCAAAACCATTGCTAGTAAAAGCCCTAGCGCGGGTACCGACTGACTGGGAATGGGTAGGGTCTTCATGATTAACTTGGCCTCTGTGCCTGGCGAATGTCACCGGTTTCACGTCCACAATTTGCTACTTAGCAGGAATGCCGCTCGGACGCGACAGAGATTTCGCTTGCCCTGGAGAACTGTTGATTTAGGAGGCTTGGGAGGAATTCACGGTTAGTGGTAGTTACACGTTCGTTATCTAGGTCGGAATCTCGGAAGGATTGTAACGCCTGTGCCGATGCAAGCAGTCGTAGGATGCGCACCCATTGCGCGGACCGGGACTAGGCCTGTCAATGATCGTCACAGAGGGGGTACCATGCCAAATACGCATAGCCGACTATCCAAACGCCGGAGGCATTGGAGGAGACTGGCATGGTTGGGGGGCGCTATTGGCGGAACGCTAGCCGGTATCCAGAACGTCAGTGCCCAGTTGCCGCCTCTGCCCGAAGCACGCGATGGACAGGTGAATGTGGCGCGGGCAATTCCGTTGAGCAATTTGCCCTCCGGCGCTCAACACACGGCCGGTCGTCCGCCAAGTGAAGTACGTTTGCGGGTCTACAACGTGCCATCCGACTTGGTGGGAACCGTAGGGGCTCAGCTGAGAGTTCAATTCCATGGGCAGCCGGGTGTCAGCGTGACCACAGATCCCAAGACGGGACAGCTGATGATCATGGCCAGCGAAACGATCCATCAGCAAATCGATGCGCAAATCACGGCATTCATGCAGCAGAACCAGATTGCGGTGGGTGATCGCGGCATCAACGTTGCCTCGTATAAACAGCAGGCATACACCCTACAGCATCTCAGTTGGCGCGAGCTAGAGGATGCAATTCAGCGGTTGGTCGGGCCGCGGCTGACCGTGACCACGGAACGAAACGGAGAACTCGCCAACTTGCAAATGGCCAATGCAATGGGCATGCAAGATATTTTGCAGGTCGATCGGCGGCTCAACAAGGTAACGCTGCTCGGTTCCGGCGCGACCGTTGCCGGCTGGACTCAGGTTGTCTACAGCTTAGATCAAGGTCAGGCTGACACGACGCGGCTGACACAAGTCGTTCCGTTGGCTCCGGCTGAACCCCGCCGTGTCCAGCGGGCTATTCAGTTAGTCAAGGCTACCGTGCAGCAAGATGGTGAACAGGCCGTTGCCCAAGTCGACGTTGGCGACGACGAGCCCGCTACCGCCATGGGGACGATTGACTCGTTGGGTTCCGAGAGCGGGCTATTCGGTGACGTGCAAATCGAGTTCATCGAGGAGATCGACCTGGTTATCATCCGCGGTAGCAAACGAGACGTTCAGAGAACGCTGGAAGTCATAGACAAGATCAAGCAGCAGGCGATTGAGACCCAACCCGAAGTTGAGGTCTATCCGCTACAGCACGCTAATGCGCAGGCCGTTGCCGCCCTGGTCACCGAATTGTACGAAAATATCTACGAGCCACGCCAAGGCTCAGTCAGCGTGACTGCACTCGGACAGCCCAACGCGCTGCTGTTGATTGGCCGGGAAGAGGTCGTGCGGTCGGTCGTTGAACTGGTAGAGAAAATCGATCAACCACTGGATCCGAATAACCAGCTGAAGGTGATTCGTCTGCTCAACGCATCGAGTGTTGACGTGGAAGACCGCATCCGCCAGTTCTTCGTTGAACAGCCCGGTACCAACGAAGACATTCGAGCAGCTCTCGGCACGCGAGTCAAAGTACTGGCGGACTTCCGAACCAATTCGTTGATCGTTCAAGCATCTCCACGCGAGATGATTGAAGTGGAGAAACTGATCCAAGAGCTGGACGTGGAAGGAACGACCGCGGAGAATCAAGTCCGCGTCTTCCGGCTGAAGAATACGTTTTCGGACGATTTGCAACAGGTCATCGACTCGGTCATCAGCGGCAACGTCACTGGTGATCCCGGGACGGGCAACCTGGCCGTGACGCCTCCGAGCGGGAAACTCAGCATTATCGGCCGCGATGGTCCCGTTGAGAGTGGCATTCTCGCCGGCGTGGTCGTGACCTCCGATCCGTCCGTCAACGCTCTCGTCGTGCGAGCTCCGGCCCAAAGCATGGAACTAATCGCGCAGCTGATCGGCGAACTCGATCAACTACCAAGTGCCGAAGCGCGAATCAAGGTGTTCGAAGTTCGAAACGGGGACGCGACCAGCCTGGCAACCACCTTGCAGCAGCTGTTTGGCCTGGCAGTCACGGCAGGACAAAGCACGACGGGCGGCCTGTTTGGGCTGGGCGGACGGCAACAATCCGCACTCACCACCGGAGGCGAGGGCTCGCTCGTTCCCCTTCAGATTTCGGTCGACACGCGAACCAACACGGTGATTGTCAGTGGTTCCGAGTCGGACCTGCAAGTGATCGAGGTGCTGTTGCTTCGTCTGGATGAAGACGGTGTGGAGACACGTCGTACGGAAGTGATCTGGCTACGCAACGCGACA
>JANQJJ010000195.1 GCA_028281725.1 Pirellulaceae bacterium
CCGGCTCTCTTGCAACCACTCGCGTGGACTTTCGCTGCGGTAACGGCAATTGATCGCGCCAGGGTAAAGCTCGACGCCAACGTGTATGGCTACTCGGGCGGTCCGGGCTTGACCGGACGCAAGAATCGTCGAACGCAGCGCGTTCTGCTGAAGGTGCGCCCGAAATACGACAAGACGGATATCAAAGTGGCCATCCGAGGCTCTGATGGCCTTCCGCAACCAGGCTGCTTTATCTATCGTCGCGACCTGCTGACCAACGAGTACGACTTCCTGGGCCGTACGGACTGGCGCGGACGCTTTACGGTCGAAGTTCCCGACGACTACGGTGGTTTTCTACCTGAGGCCATTCGGCGCCAGCGGTATCAAGCAAAAAAAGAAGCCGAAAAGGCAGCCGAGGAAGCCGCACAGGCGGAAACCGAAAACGCGAACACGGAAGTTGAGGGCTCGGAGGCGGAGACCGAGGGCGCCGAGTCCGAGGAACTACCGGAATCGGCGGAGGACAAGCCGGCCGTTCCGGCACCGGATGGCCCGACCGATGATCCCGACGTGATCCCCCTGCGATTCGCTCTGATGCAAATCTATGTCAAGAGCGGCGATAACATCATGGCCATGTTACCGATGGTGCCTGGCCTGAAGACAATCGAAATTGCCGAATTGCGTGATGATAGCCGCCGGCTGCAGGCGGAGTCTTTCGTCCGCGGTTTCCAAGGCGAGATCCTTGACTTGATTGGCCTCCGCAATCTGCTGGCAGCCCAAATCACTCTCTATCTGAAAGACAAGGACTTCGAGGAAGCCGAAAAAGCGCTCGACCAACTTCGTGGGCTTCAGAGCTACAACGAAATGGCGGACGAACTCGGACTGATTCAGCGGCGGATGCTGGATGAAAAAGATGGGCCGATTCCCCCCCTGGCCAAAAGCCGCATTGACCGCATGTTCAAGACGACACTCGACATGCTTCAAAAATATCTTCAGGACGACTTGGTCGGAAAATCGGAGCGGGCAGTCTCCGATGCCAAAGAATCCCCCGGCTCGGCCACTCCTGATGCCGAACCGGTCGCCGCCAACGATACCTGAGTCAACAAAATAATAACTTACGTTTCGTCCGAATCAGAACCCGATTTGGAGTTGCGCCAGCTTGGTCGCCGCTTCCTGGCCTTCGGATGATGATGGGCGTTCAGTTCGGGCGCGTCACTCGGCTGAATGCGCATTGCCAAGGGGCGCACGGATCGGCGCACTAACGTCGCCTGAAGCCGCTGCTTCTCAATTTTGGCCAGTTCGTCAATCTCGTACTCGACTTCCTCTCCCTCTTGCAAGTCGAGAGTGCCGACCTGCTCGACCTTCGAGAAATGAAAGAAGACGTCCTCCCTCAGGTCCTCCGAGCGGATGAAGCCGATCTTTTTTTCCGCAATGACTTTGACCACTGAGCCGATTCGCATCCTACTCCTACCCAAACTGCACAAGGAAAATACTCTAGTTGGCCAACACGTTTTCGGGCTGGCCTGAACTGCCAGTAATCGAGACTACGAACTGATTTCCGATTCCACGGATTGCCTGTCCCCACATCTCGCCTTGCTCTGCAAACACCAACTTGGAAGAAACCGGCACGGGCAGCCATTTGCCTTCGGCAAACTGTCGATCCAGCAGTCCCGCCTTCCAATCTGCCTGGCCCACGATAATCTTGACCGCTGCGCTGTCCTCGGCCAACCTGACCAGGGCCTTCAGGTTCTCACGCTGAGCGGCAAAATAGACCCCCTCGGCGCTAACATACTCCGCCAAATCGGGTCGGTTGTGCAGTGCCACCACCGGGCCTGCCTGCGGTCCGCCAAAATGAACGGCAGCCTGCTTCGAGACCGGCTCGGAACCAACCAGTTCTTGCCATAAGCTCGATACGTCTTCTTCAAGACTTCGATTCAGAAAAACACCGATTGCCCCGTCCGAACTGTGACGCACAACCAGACAAACCGACCGTCCAAAGAGTTCGTTCTGCCACTGCGGTGCAGCAACCAACAGACAACCCTCCAGGCAGAGTTTCGGATTGGTAGCGAGGCGATTTGACATGGACTTGTCGGTCCTGATCCTGCTGAGCTGGTTCACGGTCGGATGGATTCACGCCTGCCATGCTGGCAAAACGCGGTAGAGGCTGGAGCCACTCACAGCAACCGGCATGCCAATTCGACAAATAGCCCTACTTTTCTTTTGCCCCAGATGCACCTAAAACGTACACCATGGTTCGCGTATTGAGTGCGAACTCAGATTATTGGAGCAAGAAACCGTGAATATTGAGAATCTGCGTCGTCAGTACGCTGATGAGGCACTAGGTGCCGAGGAGCTTCACCAGGACCCGATCGCCCAGTTTACGGCCTGGTTCGATGATGCCCAATCGGCGGAATCTGCGGATTGGTTCGAACCGAACGCCATGACGCTGGCAACTTCCGATCTGAGTGGTCAGGTGTCTGCCCGCATCGTATTGCTCAAAAACATCTCCCCGTCGGGATTAACATTTTTCACCAACTACCAGTCGAACAAAGCACGGCAGTTGCTGGAAAACCCTCGCGCGAGTCTTGTCTTCTATTGGCCGCATCGGGAACGGCAGGTAAGAATTGAGGGCCAGGTTTCTAAGACCGATGCGGCGACTAGCGATGAGTACTTTCACGCGCGCCCTCGAGAAAGCCAGCTCGGAGCCATTGCGAGCCCGCAGTCCCAGCCGCTTGCCGACCGCAAAACGATCGAAGCAGAAACCAAGAAGCTGGCATCCGAGTATGGTGACCAGGAGATACCGCGCCCGGAATACTGGGGTGGCTACCTTCTGCAGCCCAACCGTTTCGAATTTTGGCAAGGCAGACCAAGCCGACTTCACGACCGCCTGGTCTATACGCGGCAACCAGATAAGAACTGGACCATTACGCGGCTTGCTCCCTAGCTGAGTTCTGCGGCTGGGTCGCCAATGAAACCAAAACGAGGGTCAAGAACGAAAGTGGAATCGTGACAATCCCCGGCTGGCTGAATGGGACCAGCCCTCCGAGCCACTCAGGTCGCGGAACTCCGTAGACTTGGGCAAACGTGTCCGAGCTCAGTAGGATCCAGGCAAGCGAACTGACCATGCCCACGGTCACCGCCGCGATGACGCCTTGCCGCGTGGTTCGACTCCAAAACAGGAGCATCACCAGTGAGGGTAAGTTGGCGGACGCCGCGACACTGAAGGCCCAACCTACCAAATAGCTAACGTTCATCTTCTCGAACGCGATCCCCAAAACGATGGCGACCATACCCACGATCACCGAGGCAAGCTTGGCCACTCGCACTTGGTCATGGTCGCTCATCTGGATGCCGGCAAAATTCTTCAAGATGTCATGGCTGACTGCTCCGGCGGAGGCCAGGATCAGGCCGCTGACGGTTCCCAGAACCGTGGTAAACGCGATCGCGGAAATCATCGCAAAGAGCCATTCATTGATGCTGCGAGCCAGTAGCGGAGCCGCCATGTTGTTGGTCGTCACGTCCATGGCTCCGCTGGTCATCGCTCCCAGCCCCAGGTAGAGCGTCAGCACATAGAAAAACCCGATCGTCGCAATGCCGACGATGGTACTTTTTCGCGCGGCCGCCGCATCTTTCACCGTGTAGTAGCGGATGAGGATATGCGGCAACGACGCGGTTCCACAAAACAGAGCAAACATCAGTGACAAGAAATTCAGTTTCGGCCAAAAACCGTCCTCGCGAATTCCGGCAAACTTGGGATGCTCGCCTGGACGCAACACCCTGGCTCCCGGCGTAGGCTTGGGGAAATAGATCGTCAGACGGCTCCCGTCAGCACGCTCGACTTGCTGACTGCCCCACAACATGATCTCACTACGGCTAAGCACCTTGAAAAAGGAAAGCGGCCCCACCGCACCCGTCTGCTGCCGGCCATCGGGCAAAGAAGAAATATGCCCTACCGGATGCAGCTGCGCAGGCCGCTCGTCCTGATCGACCGATTCACCCAAGAGCCGCCCGTTGACTCGCGTTTGACCATCCACGGTTTTCTCGAGCGTTTGACATTCGATCAACGTTTTTTCCGCCTTGCCGTCTTGGCTTCCCGTCACCAGCTCCTTGACGACCAGGACTCTTCCGTCAGTATCCCGGATGCGGAGGAAGGTCTCTTCTGGCCAGCCCTTTTCCGGCGGTAGAACCGCATATCCCAGTGCAGCCAGTTCCTCAGAGACCGAACGCACGCCGGCTAGTCGAATCGTCGAAAATTCGTATCCATCTGCTCCACCCTGCTTGGCCTCGAAACCACGCTGAAGAATGAGCAGAGTGAGTATGGCGCTGAAAACGACCAGCAAAGAGCCTTTGAAAAACTGGACCCAAGTTGTCGAGACCATACCGGCGGTGACCACAATCAGAATAACGACAGCACCGACGATCACCACACCGACCCAGTGATCGAATCCGAGCAGCGGTTGCACCAAGACGCCAGCACCAACCATCTGGGGAATCAAATAGAAAACACTGACCGCCAACGTGCTAATGCCGCCGGCAAGTTGAATGCCTCGCGACTGGAACTTGGCATTGAGTGCATCCGCGAAGGTGAACTTCCCCAGACGCTTCATCGGTTCCGCGATGACGAACAAGGCGACAACCCAGCCGGCTAGATAACCGATCGAATAGAGAAACCCATCGTATCCGTAGAAGGCAATCATCCCGCAGATACCAAGAAATGATGCTGCGGACAGGTAGTCTCCAGCGAACGCGACACCATTGACGAACCAGGGAATCTGGCCGTGAGCGGCGAAGTAACCCGACGAGGACCTGGCCTTTCCACCAAGATAAAAACTTAGCGCAAGAGTGAGCCCGACGAACACCAGGAAGACGACAACCGCGATAACGGATGGTTCGTAAATCAATGTTCCGTCTCCTTGCTTTCCGTCTGGCCGGCGCTGTCGCTTGTACACAACGTGCCGTACAGGAGCGACAGCAAGAATGCCAACCCGATCAGTGAGAAGCCCCACAACACCGCCAGATTGAGGCCCTCCACTGGCTCCCAATCTCCCCACTGGGGCGCAAACGCGTTGACGAGAACGAAGCCGAGATAGAACGCGGCGTAGATCAAGAAGAGCAGGATCCCCAATCGCGTATTGCGCTCTTGGGCGGATGGATTCGACACGAGCAGATAACCCGAAAAGATCTGTTAGGAGGGATGGATTCAGTGCCGCATGGTAGCTTTCGCCCAGCTCACAAACAAGCAGCCCTGGTTCCGGTTCGACTGACTTGGACGGGAAAAGGTGGCTGGTAAAAGTGACTCCGCTCTCGCCTCGCGTCGGTGTATAATCTGCATATCGTCCGGCTTTACTCCCACTTGCGCGAGCCCGCCCATGCATTCTCGTCTCAGCTGGTTCCCTTTCCTGGCGTGCTGCCTGCTCTCAGCTGGCACGGTAGACGTACTCGCCGAAACGCCGAACAACTCTCGAAAAGTCGCTTGGACGCAGTCGCGGTTGGTAGGCTCACCGGAACCTCCATTGCCTTACGTACTGGAACAGGCCTACCCGGTCGAATTCGTCGGGCCAATCTCGCTCACCCGTTTCCCGAACAGCAATCAATTGGTCGTCTGCGAGCATGGAGGAAAGATTTTCTCCTTCGACGCCGGCGCCGAATCTCCGAGCAAGAAGCTCGTGGCGGACTTGAACTTAACGCCGCCGCCAAAATCCGGAGTGCAATCAGCCGGTGGCCGACGCATCAGACTATATAGCCTCACCTTCCATCCCGAATTCGAGCAGTCCCGTTTTGCCTACGTGTGCTACGTCACCTCGGGTGCCAATACTCCAGCCGAAACCCATATTGCTCGATTCGCGGTTTCTGATTCCGACTCACCGGAACTGGTACTCGAAAGTGAATTGGACATCTTGACTTGCGAAGGCGGGGGACACAACGGATGCACGCTCGCGTTTGGGAATGACGGATACCTGTACATTTCCATCGGTGACCTGGCCCCACCGAATCCGCCGGACCCACGGGACACAGGGCAGGATATCTCGGACCTCTACGCCTCTATTCTCCGAATTGATGTGGACCATCGTGACGGCAACAAGAACTACTCCATACCGCCCGACAACCCTTTCGTTCATCTAAGTCACGCCCGGCATGAGGTATACGCTTACGGTCTTCGCAATCCGTTTCGGATGAGTTTTGATCCCCCCACAGGCGATCTATGGGTCGGCGATGTTGGCTGGGAAGCGTGGGAAATGGTCTATCGCGTGCGGCCGGGCGGTAACTACGGTTGGGCCGTCAAGGAGGGACCGGGCGATGTCAAACATCAGCCTCTGGGCCCCACACCCATTCTGCCTGCGGACATTGCGCTCGGTCACGCCGAGGCGGCGTCGGTCACCGGCGGAATGGTGTATCGAGGTGCTCAGTATCCGGATCTGACCGGCACCTACATCTTCGGTGATTGGATCACTCGCAAGTATTGGGCAGCGGATTTTGATGCGGAAAGGGTGATTGGCTATCGTGAGATCGCGACTGGTCCCAAGCCGATCTGCTTCGAAACGGACGCCCGCGGTGAGCTGCTCGTCCTGGACTACGGCGAGGAGAAGCAAGCTGGCGGAATATTCCGATTCGTTCCCAATCCCGCCGCAAGCCGATGGGAGTCGGTCTTCCCTCACAGACTGAGTCAGACAGGATTATTCTCCGACACGGCCGCGCATCGGCCCGCGCTCGGCGTGGCTAGTTATGCAATCAACGCACCCATGTGGAGGGATGGTGCTACGGCGGAATACCTGCTAGCCGCACCGGGCTCCGAGCAAGCCGTCTTCTACCAGAGGCCTCAAAAAACATTTGACTGGTTTAAAACTCGGGTGACTTTGCCTTGCGGTAGCGTCCTTGCCAAGACCTACTCGATACCGTCGCGCTCGAGCCAGATTCCCGGCAGGCGAATTGAAACGCAGATTAGCCTGAAGGATGAGCAGGGTGCTTGGCAGTATTACACCTATCAATGGAACGACGCCAATACCGATGCCCTGCTGGTCCCTGCCGAGGGTGCGACAGAGCTCGTCACCGTGCCTCAAGCCAACTCAGACCTGGAGCAGACCATCCGGTGGCAATTCGCTTCCAGAACCTCCTGTCGCATTTGCCACACCCCCTGCTCGGGAGAAACCGTCGGGTTGATCGAACCGCAGTTGAGACGCCCTCGGGCCGATTCGGACAGTTGGCGTCGGCTTCTCAGCGAGGGATTGATCCATGCCGATACCAGCCCGGCTCCGGTGCCGGACGCGCACTACTCAGGCATGGTCGACCCCAGCGCTGCGGGCCAGCCGCTCGACCGACGTGCCAGATCTTACTTGCATGCCAACTGCGCACACTGCCATATCGACGGTGGGAATTCTTCGACCGCGTTTGAGATCAATTTCGAGAAATCGTTAGCGGACACCAAACTCCTGGGCGTTGCTCCCATGCGTGGCGACCTGGGATTGCCCAACGCTCGAATTGTCTCTGCCGGCAATCCATCGCAATCCGTGCTGCTATACCGTTTGGCCAAGGCAGGAACCGGTCGCATGCCCCACATCGGCGTCCAGGGGATCGATCCGCTCGGCATGGCACTCGCCAGAGAGTGGATCGCACAACTGCCTCAGAATCCCGACCACCTGCGTTGGCTGGAAGCGGTCTGCAAACCGTATCTTCGGCCGCAAGGTGATGGCGATCGTCTGGAGGCTGCTCGAAACCTGCTTGACTCGACTGCCGGGGCCATGGAATTGGCGGCCGCCTTGGCTGGGCGACGCGTGCCTCCCAAGTTCGTCAAACCGATCGTCGATGAAGCCATGAATCGCCCAGTTGCAGTTCGTGACTTGTTCGAAGCCTATGCAGCTCCGGATCAAAGGACTGAGCGATTAGGCGCTACTTTCTCACCAAGCGAACTACTTCAGCGGGAAGGCGACGTGGCCGCCGGCAACCAGGTTTTCGCAAGCGGTATCGGCACCTGCTCAGGCTGCCATCGCATTGGCTCGGTTGGAAAAGACGTTGGACCCGACCTAAGCCACATAGCAAGCAAGCTGAAGACCAAGGAAAAAATTCTCCGTAGTCTGCTCGCGCCGTCCGAGGAGATCGAAGCCCCATACCGGGCGACCAACTTCCTGACCGAAGACGGGCAGACGCTGGTCGGCCGCGTAATCAAGCGAGATGCTCGCCGGCTCAGCCTACAGACCGCCGGCGGCGAGATAAAGCACTTGGCGACCGATGCCATCGAGCTAGAGAAGCCGTCTCCGGTATCTCTCATGCCCGAGCAACTCCTGGCCCCGCTGACGGCACAGCAAGCGGCCGATCTACTTGCCTACCTGGCATCATTAAAGTAGCAGCCTGCAACCGTGGGGCCAGCGCCAGGCCTCCGCCGGACTCGATCCGGGCGCCGGGCATGCCAGGGATCCGCGGTACGGTAGGGAGTTTGCCAATGCGCTTAAAGCTGGAAACACGAGTGGATGCGACACCGGAAACCGTGTGGCAAGGCTTCGATGAAACCCTATTCCTGAGACTAGCACCGCCGCTGCCGAGGCTGAGATTGCTCCGGTTCGATGGTTGCCACACGGGCGATGCGGTCGTCGTGGAGATTGACTTCCTTTTCTTCAAACAGATTTGGGAAAGCACGATCACCGAACAAGGCGAGTCCGAGGATGAAGTTTGGTTTGTCGATTGCGGCAAGCGCCTCCCATTTTTCCTGCGTCAGTGGACCCATCGCCACCAAATTCAACGAGACGAAACTGGCTCGAATATCGTTGATGATATTGAGTACCATTCGCCGTGGTGGGTTCTGGATATCCTGCTCTATCCGCTGCTTTGGCTGCAATTCGCTTACCGCCGGCCAGTCTATCGCAAAGTCTTCGGCACTCGGTCGCGCGGGAGCCGTGCAAAGCAGGAGCGCGTAGGTGGATAGGTCCCTCCGCGCTTACTGCGTATCGATGGGGTCCATGTCAATCACGTACTGCACGTCCTTGGGCGGTTTGATATCCGCTACCGTTTTTACGATCAGGCGATTGAGTGGTTCCGGCTCGGCTGTCTGGAGTATGGCATGAAAACGATACTTGCCACGAAGTTTGGCTAGAGGTGGCGGGGCGGGGCCGAGAATTCGGCAGTCGATTCCCTGCAGTTGGCGTGTTGTCTGCAAGCGGCGCACCAGCGACTCGGCAAAACCTTCCGCCTCGGTTAGGTCGGGCCCACGCATGATGATTCGGGCCAAATGTCCGTGCGGTGGATAGCCAAACTGCTCTCGCTTTTTCAGCTCTTCGGCGGCGAATCCAACAAAATCGTGCTTTGCAGCAGCGACAATCGAAGGATGCTCGGGAGAAAACGTCTGCACCATCACCTGCCCGGCCTTCTCGCCACGGCCTGTCCGTCCGGCGACCTGCGTCACGATCTGAAAAGTTTTCTCCGCAGCGCGAAAGTCGGGGAAGTGCAGGGCGGTGTCTGCATTGATCACGCCCACCAATCGCACGTTGGGAAAATCCAATCCTTTGGCAATCATCTGCGTTCCCAGCAGTATCTGAATCTTGCCCTCACGAAACTGATTCAGCACCCTTTCATGACTTCCCGGCTTCCGCATGGTATCGCTGTCCATACGGGCGACCTCAGCTTGCGGAAAACGTTGCTGAACCTCGATCTCCAGCCGCTGCGTCCCCAGGCCACTGTATCTAACTCCGTCGAACCCGCACTCCGAACATGACGGCGGTGTGGGGATTTGGTAGTCGCAGTAGTGGCAACATGCCTTACCACCGTCCCGATGATGCGTCAGCGGCAAGTCGCAATCCGGGCACGCGACCACATGCCCGCACTGAGGACACTGGATGGTCGTCGCAAATCCGCGGCGATTGAGCAACAGCATGACTTGGCCGCTCTCAGCCAGCGTCTCCTCTATTGCCATAGCTAGCTGCCTGGAGATCGCGCCGCGACCGGGCTGTTGCTTCTGCTGTCGCAAGTCGATTGTCGTGACTTGCGGCAGCGGACGATTGTGAATTCGTCGCGGCAGGCTGGCCAAACGATACTTGCCATCACGCGCGCGCTTCCAGCTTTCCAGGCTGGGTGTTGCCGAGCCGAGCACCAATGGAATCCGTTCCAGGTAAGCTCGGTGCAAGGCGACGTCACGCGCATGATAGCGCGGCAGCGAATCCTGTTTGAACGACGCCTCGTGTTCTTCGTCGAGCACGATCAACCCCAGTCGTGGAACGGGCGCGAATATCGCACTACGTGGCCCGATCACCACGGGAATCTGTCCGGCCACGATCTTGCGCCATTGATGATGTCTCTCAACCGGACTCAGATGGCTGTGCAGCACAGCGACTTGTCCAAAACGCTGTAGAAAGCGCTGGCGTGTCTGGGGAGTGAGGCTGATCTCCGGAACCAGGACAATCGCTTGGCGTCCGTACGATAGGACTTCATGGATCGCCTGCATATAGACTTCGGTCTTGCCACTGCCGGTGATTCCGTGCAACAAAATGGTCTGCTGCTCACCAGACTCCAGAGCCTCAAGGATATGCCGCAAAGCCTGTCGTTGATCTACGCTGAGCGCCAGTGGAGGTCGTGCCGGAAGCGGCCGCGCGGTTCCAATGTCCTCCAAGATGCGTTCCTGCCTGCCGTCGATAAAACCGGCCGCACGCAAGGCATTGATCGGCGCGCCGGAACACTCGGCCAGTTTTCGTAATTGTTCGATCGTGACACCACCGCCAGTCAAAATCAACTGCCGCAAAACGTCCTGTTGCTTGCTCGGGAGCCGGGATACTTGATCCTCATCTTGAGATGCTTTGGTCGGATAGAGGACGATCCGTTGCCGGCTGCCGGCGGACGCCCTGACTCCCGCCGGGATGGCCGCCTCAAATACCTGGCCCAACGGTGTGATATAGTAGCGGCTCATCCACTGCAGCAATTCGAGCAGTCGTGGCGTGCATAGAGGCTCGATATCCAACACCTCCGTGATGGGCTTGAGCGCGTCGGGGGATCGCTGGATTGTCTCGACGGAGATACAGTATCCGAGCATCTCTCGATTGCCGCGTCCCAGAGGCACTTTTACCCGGACACCGATCTTGACCTCATCGGCCAGTTCATCTGGGACGCGATAGTCGAGTGGCCCATGCGGCGCGTCAGAAAAAACGATCTTCGCTGCCCGGCACTCACCTTGTGCATCCAGCTCCCAAGGGGGAATATCTGTGGCAAATAGCTCTGGTTGGTGTGGCACGCTCGCAGCCTGAGCAAAATGAGGTATGGCAACAGCACCAACGGCCAGACGATTGGGCAATCCAGGCTGGCTGCGAGTGCTTAATTCAGATCAAGCACAACAAGGCATTATTTATATGTCGGAGAACCCGACTCGTCAGCGCGTTGGTCTCTTTGGTGGGACATTTGATCCGATTCATTTAGGACACTTGTTAATCGCTGAGCACTCAAAAGAGTACCTGAATCTGGACGAAGTGAGATTCATCCCAGCCGCTACAGCCCCGCACAAACAAGACCGAGAGTCCGTCGATGGAAAGCATCGCCAGGAAATGGTCCGCTTGGCAATTGGAGGTAACTCGAGCCTGGTTGCCGATGATCGCGAACTGCGGCGCGGAGGCACGTCCTACACGATCGATACGCTGCAGGAGTTGACCGATGAAATGCCCGGAGTGGATTTCGTCTTCGTCATGGGCTCCGACTCGCTAGCGGAGCTCTCCACCTGGCGCGAGCCCGAAAAAATCTGCCGGTTGGCCTTTGTCGCCGTTGTAGCCAGGGGAGGAGAGCCCAAGCCCGACCTAGCACTACTGGGGCGTTATCTGCCCGGTGAAACGGAACTGGAACTCGAACGCCACCTGGTTCCCATGCCACAAATTGAAATCAACAGCACCGAGATCCGCAGGCGGATTGCTGACGGGCGTTCGATCCGCTACCAGGTGCCGGCAGCGGTCGAAGCCTATATCCGCGCCAACCAACTCTATCGTTAGGCCCGTAGCGCGAGCCGCACGGGCTTAGCCTGTGTCCGGTCAACGAAATCGTGGCTCGATTCGAGCGAGAGCTACGCACTACCCGACCGACTGCGCGTTCTAGACGGTCACCTCTGCTTCCGGTGGCCTCTGGACGCCATAACGGTCGCGAATAGGGACGATCACGTCGCGCAGGAATTCGTCGACCTGCTCCGGGGCGCGGCCCACGAAAGCCAATGGATCGACGAGTCGGTCAATATCCAACCCGGTGAACCCGGCATCCGCTTTCAAGCGGTCGAGCAAATCGTTGGTCTTGCCTTCTTCGTTGACAGCCAGTGCTGCCGCCCTGCTATGCACGCGGATGGATTCGTGAATCTTCTGGCGGTCCGCTCCCTGAGCCACTGCTGCCATCATGATGGCTTCCGTGGCCATGAAAGGCAGTTCCTCGCCCAGATGCTTGCCAACTTGCTGCTCATGGACCACCATGCCATCGGCCACGTTCTGCATCAGGACCAGACAAGCATCAATCGCTAAAAAGGCTTGCGGAATCACCAATCGACGATTGGCACTATCGTCGAGAGTGCGTTCCATCCACTGGACGGCAGCGGTCTGTGCAGCCGACGACTGGAGACTGATGACGTATCGAGCGAGCGAGCACATGCGTTCACTGCGCATCGGGTTACGCTTGTAGGCCATGGCCGACGAACCGATCTGATCCTGCTCGAATGGCTCTTCGATTTCTTTACGACTAGACAACAGTCGCAAGTCGGTAGCGGCCTTGTGGACGCTTTGAGCTACTCCGGAGAGGAGATCAAGCACCTGCGCATCGACCTTGCGAGGATACGTCTGCCCGGTCACCGCGTAGCTGCTCGGGAAGCCCAAACGTTCGGCGATTCGTTTTTCCAACTCGCTGACTTTATCGTGATCGCCGTCGAACAGTTGCAGGAAGCTCGCCTGGGTTCCCGTGGTTCCCTTCGCACTGCGCGCCAGCAGACGATCGAGTCGATGCTGCATCTCGGCCAGGTCCAGTACGAAATCATAGGCCCATAGGCAGGCTCGTTTACCAACAGTCGTCGGCTGTGCCGGCTGTAGATGCGTGAACGCCAAACACGGGAGCGCCCGATGCCGCTTAGCGAAGTCGGCTAGACTGAGAATGACTCCTACCAAACGCTGGCATACCAATTCGAGTCCACTGCGGATCAGCAGCAGGTCCGCATTGTCCGTGACAAAGCAGCTAGTCGCCCCCCAGTGAATGATTCCACGCGCATCGGGGCATTGATCCCCATAGGCATGAATGTGAGCCATGACGTCGTGGCGAAGACGTCGCTCGTAGTCACGCACCGCATCCAGGTCGATTTCGTTCTCAAATTGTTTCAGCTGCGCAATTTGTTCATCGGTGATCGACAGACCAAGTTCCTGCTCGCACTCGGCCAGTACGATCCACAACCGCCGCCATAACTTGCTGCGATGCTGCGTACTCCACAGGCGGGCCATTTCTTGGGATGCATAACGAGTGATGAGAGGATTCTCGTAAACAGAATTGTCGGACATGTTGGTGGATTTCAGAACTTGAGATTAAAAAACGATCAAACGGATTCTCGGGCTGCTTCGCCACGGAATGCTGGGAACGCCCCTACATGTTTGTCAGATCATCTTCCGCCGGAGCACCAACCAGATCGTCGAGAATCTTGGCAAACACCGGCTCATGCTGACGGTCGTGGGCGTATACCCTCGCAATGGTGTGACTAATTGGCAATCGGCGATAGAGGCCGTGGGTAGTCAGCGGGCGGATCCTGCCGCTGGCGGATTCAAAGTAGTAGTTCATGCCTGCCGTCGCTCCGACGGTGTGTGGACGATGAATGTGCCTGGCCAAGTCCACTCGGAATGGCAGCGACTTCAAATCACCTGGCAGACGATCTCGAATACACTCGGCAAAGATCCGTGGGCTGGAGAATACAGAACTACTCTCGGATTGCTCTTCTCCAAAACTGATGTTCCGCTGGCACACCATAACCCACGGCACACGACGGGCCAACCAGTTCTGCCAACGTTGGCCGATGGCGCTCAGACGTGGATCGTGGCTGGTCTTCCAGCGCCGAACATCTGTTAGCAGGGAGAACTCGGTAAGCTGCAAATAGTCGTCCAGGTAATCACGCGGATCGCCGGGAAACAAGTAGTCATGGCTATCGCGAAACAGCTCGGCCAATTCCAAGTCGATCGCTCGAACCGTCCGATGGAAGTAAACGCTGCGAAACAGTTCGGCTTTCATCGAAAGAAAGTGGACTAGCGCGTGCATGCCACGATCGTGAATCGTTAGGCCTTTTTCGGTAAACGAACTGTAGTGCAAAATCCGTTGAAGATCGAAAGCCCGTGGGCTGAGTCCGGTCATGTGGGCATCGCGCAAGACGAAATCCATGTTGTCCACTGTATAAATGCCGCAAAAGAGACTCCGCAGTAGATGCATCCATCGGGGCTGCGCGGTGGCCTCGGCGGACCCCTTGGGACGCTGAATGATCCAGGCCACCTGATCGGACTCCAAGCCAGCCGACGATTCCAGCAAGTCCAAGGGCGTCCGCCTCAGCTGCCCTAGCAAATCGCCTAGTTCCTGCTCGATGATGAACGCACCGAGCGTTTCGTGGGTGAGTTCAAAATGGCTCAAGTAGTGAGCATCGAAAAAGTGGCCAAACGGCCCATGCCCAACGTCGTGCAGCAAGCCTGCCAT
>JANQJJ010000205.1 GCA_028281725.1 Pirellulaceae bacterium
GAGAAGAGCGTGCCCGTCTGCGCGAGGCTGAACAAAAACTCCCCAACGTCGACGTTGACTTCCCTCAGGTTGTTCCACTGGCTTTCAGACAGTTGGACCAACTTTTGCTCGCTACGCACCGACTCGGGCGAGACACCCGGATGAAAACCGGCCGATTGAAGCTCGCGCAGCACCTGCCCGTAGAATAGCTTGCTGGAGTCTCCGCCAGTTGGGTCGCTGGCGAGTCCACGCGTCTCCATCAGAACCAGCTTGATGCGGTCAATCATGTCCTCCACGTAAGCGACCGAGTCGCTGCGCAGGCCGAAGTGCGCGAAGTTCTCTTGCGTGTTCTTCCAGGCAATCCCGTCGGTTAACCGCTGCGCCTGTTCCACCGTGATTTTGGCGCCGCCGTCGATCGCATCGCGACGAACGAGATTCAGCAGACGCTCGCCTTCGCCGAATGAATACAGGGTTCGAAAATAGCTCTCCAGGATCTGTTGGACCACCGGCTCGTTCTTGACCAAGAAGTCGCGACTGACCACCAGGGCGTCTACGATGTATCCACTTTGTCGTGAACTGTCGACCAGCACGTGTATTTGGTCGTTCTCCAGCAGCTCACTAACCACCGGTTCCCACGTAGCGAAGACTTCATCGCCTTGGGGACGCGCCGCCCGGTACCTGGAGAGCACCTCCTGCTCGCTGGAGACTCGGTCGAAGGAACTCCCGGTGACGGCGTCGAGCTGAAAATCATGCATCAACACACGCACTAAAGTTTCGCTGGGGGAATCACCCACCAGGACGAACCGAGTATTCGGCGAATTCAACGAGTCGATATTCGGAAACTTGTCTTGGTAGGCGACCAGCGCATCGGCACCACGAGTTTCGTCGATGAGGGCCACGATCGTAGCGGGAAGGCTCTGCATGCGCTCGCTGGCTTTGAGCAGAGCGTCGATCGGAAAAGCGGCAATTTGTAGATCGCCGCTGGCCAGTGCCGAGAGTCTCCTTTCATAGTCGGCGCCGTCATCGACGACGTCCAGTTTGATACTACGGCTACGCAGCTGCTGCCGCATCTCGTCACTGCGCAGGATGGCGTAACCAGAAAAGCCGTCAAGCCCCAAACGGATGCGATGTACGTATTGAGAATCCTCGCTGGTAGCGTCGAGTAACTCTTCTTGAGCCTGTTCCGCCTGCATTTTTGTTGTGGGTACATACCAAAAACGGTAGAGGGAGACGCCGATCGACAAAATGACCAGCCAGACTACGGATACTAGGAGGACTTTGGCTTTGCTCACGAGGATGCTCGAACTTTCGTAATATCTCAGCCCAGTGGCAGCAAGACTGCCAGCAGTTTTACCGGGCGATGTAGGTTACCCTGGTGCCATTACCCAAGTTTCGCCACCTACCAGTATTTAAACAATATGGGGATCTACCTCGAATCGCCGGCGTGTTGTGAACTTTCCGGGATGCCGAATTTATTTGCTATCTGCGCGGTCTGGTTGGCCGACGAATCGCAATCAGGGCACCGATGATCAGGGCGATTGCGGTGAACGTGCCAAAACAGCAAACTAAGCTACCCAAGGCGATGCTGCCAGTACCGGAATTGCCGGTACCGGAATTTCCGCCGGACGTCCGGAACGAAAAACTGGCGCTACCCGCTGGGGCAGGCTCTTGGCCGTCGATCGGGTCATTGCTGAGACGGGTCAGCGCTTCGAGCGCCTCGCTGGCAAACTCGTCCGGTAGGGCTGCCAGCATCTCAAAATCGGCTTCGGCATCAGAATCGTCGGTAGAGGTTTCCGCAAAGACTTCGGAAATCGCCTCAGTGAGCGCGCTGCTGTCGTCAGCTCGGCGGTAGGAATGGACGCGGGTCGCTAAGGAATGGTCGGACTGCATATCGACTCCAATCACATCCACCATCACCCCGCGCGAGAGAATGTCCGGCAAGTAGGCTTCTACCAGATTCGCATCGTTGGCCTCGCCGTCGGTCACGACCAACAGTCGATAGGTGCCATAAACCTGCTGGCTACGAGCGACCAGCAATTCGTCGGCCCCCGTCTTGAGAAACCGACCCAGCGGCGTGCCACCGTTGGCTCGAATTCCCATGACGCTGGGTTGCCACTGAGACGGATTGGCAGGCCCGAGCGGAACAATCCAGTTCGAACCGTTGATCCGCGTGTTGAGTGCCAATACACCGACTCGGGTCGCGGGAGGTAGGCTGGACAAGACCTCCGTCAGGGCCTGCTTGGCCGCATCAATACGTCGAATGCGGGTGCCGGCCAACCGCATGGGCTCCTGCATGGATCCGGAATCGTCCAGGACCACAACTACGTTCTGCTGTGCGATTGCAGAACTGGACAGCCACGGGCATCCGATTGCCAGTGCCACGGCGAGCATTCTCATCTGAATCATGTGCGGTCTCCCAAGTCGTGGTAGCTGAACCGCCAGCGGTGTTCTGCTGCGATCCTACTCGTTACCAGAGAAGCGTCTTCTTTGGCAGCCAGCGTCGCGCTAGGTACGCACTTAGTGGTCTGTCAAAGCTTAATCTTTGGGTCGGGTAAAGGGGGCAGGAGTCAATTGTGCCCAGCACCCGAAGGGCCGCTGGCGGCAATTGACTCCTGACCCCTTTACCCAAATCGTTAGTGTTGACAAAGCACTAGGCACCGCTGGGTGGAACATCCGGACGAACGATTCGGCCCGCCGGCGAAGCTCTCTAAGTGCCCGAACAGCGAATGCCGGCGTGCTGCCCCCCGCGCCGGTGGAGTCTATCCGCCGCCGGAAAGCTGCAGCCTATGTGGTTAAAAATCGAAGTCCGAAGGCGCGATTGTTTCCGCATCGACTTTGACAATGCGAAACTCGACGCGCATATTCTCTTTGGCTTCGGCCAATGATTTTGGTTTGGCGATCACCGGCTCGGAAATGCCGGCGCCAACCGGAGTGATTTGCGAAAGGTCGATGTTGGCCCCAATCGAAGCCGCATACTGTGCGACGGCCTCCTTGACCCTGTCCGAGCGGGCTTTGGAGAGGTTCAGCGCCGCTTGCATCGTGATACCCGGGTCGGGCGTTCCACCGGCAAAGGCACCGGCCTGGATCAGGCTTGCAATTTCCTTGATATTCGTCAGGTCCAGTGGCTTACCTTTATAAAAGTAGCGGCGGCTACCCGAGTTGCCGGTCTGTTTGATAATTCCCTTGGCGGTGCCCGCTTTAACCAAATCGATCAGCGTCTTGGTAGGATCGGAGTGACCGCGAATCACTACCCGGGCGTTACCGAACGTCGACGCAGCCTTCAGGGCGCGGCTGAATTCACTGCCGTAACGGTCCGACGGGAACTCTTTTTGATTGGGTTCGAAGTTAATCGTAAAGCTGAC
>JANQJJ010000206.1 GCA_028281725.1 Pirellulaceae bacterium
CGGCAACGTTTCCAAACCGTACCAGAGGCTCGGAATCTTTGGCAGCCTGATCGACCAACTGAGCGTGGACCTCCAACTGTCCGTCCAACCAACCTTCGAGCTGGTTCGCTTCCGCGACAACTTCCAAGATGCGTGCGGCCAGCTTCAACTGCGCGCTGAGCACCTTGCGCTGAGCGGACGCGTAAGACCGTATCTCCGAAGGTAAGCCATCGGCACGACCGAGCGACTGCAGGCGATCTACTTCCAACTGTAGCATCCTCTTCAACTGGCCCAGCCGCGACTGCACCAAATCGAGCGTTTCCTTTCGCAGCGGCAACAAGACGTGGGGCAAATCATCCGCTCCGGCTGCCACTCGCCAAAGGATGGACGACCCGCGACTACTGGCGGCTTGGGCCTGGACCATGATCTTGGCTGCCGGCCGTTCCGCGTTCGCGTCCAGGATCGTCCATGTGGCTATTTCGCGCCCGCTGATGGTCTGCGACTGCTGCGGAGAGAGCGTCAAGCCATCGCCGACGGCCAATCGCAACTCCCAGACTGGTTTTCGAACACGGGCAGCCGATTTTCCAGTCAGTTTTTGCACCTGCCGCATAGGAAACGTCGAGATGCTCAGCGGCGATGCAACGATTCGGTCGGCATCGACTGAAATCTCACCATCCACTTTGCCTTCGGCACTCTCCGCTTCCGCATGACTGAGGACGCGATCCAACTCGGCCATCAAGTCGACTGGCTCTCCAGCCGCCTGACCAGTGGACTGAGCGGCAGGTTGTCCACCCGTTGCAGGCGGTAAGGTGATTTCGGTTTGCGCCGCCGACTCCCTGTCACTGGCCCGCGCGGCGGCAACGTTCGCCGAATCGGCGTCCAACGTGAACTCGGGCAACAACAACGGTTCGAGCGTTTCGGCCCCCTCTGTCGGCCGTTCTAAAGAATCCTCTGGCAAGACGCCACGCTCAGTCGAATTGTCTAACGTGTCGCGCGGCTCGGTAGGCTGCACCGCCTGGCCGGCTAGTTCGGCTTGAGCGGAATCTTTGTCGGATAGACCGGACGCGCCGGCCTGGGTAGCGTCTGGAGAATGGCGCCGGTCAACCGCCAATCCACGGCGTTCGGCTAACTGGTGCGATCGCAAGGCGAGGGCCGTAACCATCAGCAGGGCAACGATCCCCACGATAGTGACGAGCGACCTGCGACGTGCTTTGGGCTTCCCACGCAATTTGCGGCGTTGACGACCAGCACCTGACGAATCTCGTATCGCATTCGGCAAGCTCGCCGGCTGTGTGTCGACCGAAAGTGTGGACGCATGTCTCGAGCCGGCTGCCCCGATGGTCGAGTCGATGATCTCCATAGTGAACTGCCGAAGTTGAACTTGGCGACTGCGTGGACGGTCGCTTGGTCGCAGCGCGATATCCGTGTCGGCCATCGACCAATGCAGTAGTTGGTCGACCAGACGGTTAGCGCTGACCGGTGAGGCGGCTCGCGACCGTTCTATCAGATCGTCTGCCGTGGCAACTCGTAAAACCAGTACACCCGACTGGGTGACTTCCAAATCCGACCACCGCAAATGGTGAGGCTTCTGCTCGTCTAACGCATCCCGGGCACCCAGGCGATTCGCCTCTCCGGACCGATCGTGACCGAGTTCCTGTAGCTGCCAAGCCCAGTCCACGCAGACTTCGCGTGGGGGAATCCCTAGTCGGTCAATAATTGATTGCAGCGTGGTCATGGCTCTATCGCTTTAACGAATCCCATCCATCAGCTGAAAATGATAGCAACTTCAGCGGCGCTGCGCCGGTTGCGGAAACATTAAGCTTCGGACAAGACGCAAATGGAGTCAGAGTATTGGTTTACGTCAAGACGCGACCGATCGGCCTAACGCCGAAGGGCGAATGCTGAACACATTTTCCACTATCTGACACAGTGCAAACCAAGATTCTCGGGTACGATATCCGATGGCAGTTAGTTGGAGAGACGTGGCTCTCGCAAGGGTAAGCCTTGGGTGAGCGTCTCACTCGGATCGGTAGGTCTCGCAAAACAGTTTGACACGAATGCTAGCAAATCTACAATCGGCCCTCACCTGTGACGGATTCAGCGTCGCAGGTGGTCGCTTTGATAAAATTCGGTGGAAAGTTAGTGGCCTTTCTTTTCAATCCCCGAACCTAGCGGCAAAGCGTGGCAAGGTATGCCACGAGCGTCAAACAGGAACTAGTTCGCGCAGGACATGCGTGACAATTGACCGATAGGAGTGCGCGCCGAGCATGGCACACGATGTGAACCAGAGCGAAATGGATGCCGCAGCTCAAGTGCGATCTGCTCTGGTCCAGCGGATCAGTTCAGAGCGCTGTGATTTATGGATTCCGGAGAATACAAATTGGCGAATGTCAGATGATGTATTAACGCTTACCTTTCCATCTGATTTCACCTGCCAACTCGCAAAAAAAATGCTGGCCGGAGAAATTGTCGACGCCGCCCAGCACATTATTGGCTCCAGCGCCAAAGTGACGTTCCAGGTTGACGAGCAGCTTGCGGGCGGCGCAACGACGACGGGCGCGGTCGCCCCCCGCGACGCCAAACCGTCCAAGACTCCCAGCACCCCCAGAGCGCCAGCTACCGAGGAGGCGGTCACAGGCGACACGACTGCTCCACTCAGACAAAGCCCCGCAGAAACGGTTTCATTGCGGGTGAAAGAAACGTCGGTCGGTCCTGGTGAATCGCTATGGGACAACTTTGCTCAGGGCAAGTCCAACCAGTTGGCCTGGACTACGGCCAACTTGATCGTCTCGGAGCCTGGGCGCCTGACCCCAGTTTTATTGCATGGCCCGAGTGGCTGCGGTAAGTCTTACCTGGCCAGCGCCATCGCTCAACAACTGCGGATAACGCGGCGAATGCCACGCGTTGTTCACATGACCAGTGAACAGTTTACGAACGGGTTCACGGAGGGACTGCGCGGTGGCGGGCTGCCGATGTTCCGCCGCAAGTATCGTGATGTCGAAGCATTGATTCTGGACGATGTCCATTTCTTCATGGGTAAGAAGTCGACGCTGGCTGAGCTACGCCACACGCTGGACAATTTGCTCAGACTGGGAAAACAAGTCGTTTTCACTTCGGATCGCTCTCTAAACGAACTCGAACCCTTGGGAAGTGAATTGGTCGGGCGTCTGCGTGGTGGTTTGATCTCCCCTCTATTTCCGCTAGACGAGAGAACTCGCTACGAACTATTGACCAGAGAGTTTGCGGCGGCCGGAATTGAATTGGACGACGCCGTCGTCGAACAGATTGCATCCCGAACCGCGGGCGATGGGCGCGTGCTCAGTGGAGTCGTCAATCGTCTAACTGCGGTGGCTGCACTGCATTCTGAGAAACTCGGCTGGGAGCAGATTTGGAACGCAGTCTTTGACCTAATCCAAGCAACCCAGCCTGTCGTTCGAATTGGAGATATTGAACGGGTGGTGTGCAGTATGTTTGGCTTGGAGCCGGACAGTTTACAGTCGCCGAGTAAAATGCGAAGTGTCAGTCAACCCAGGATGCTGGCCATGTTCTTGGCGCGAAAGTACACGCCGGCCGCTTACAAGGAGATTGGCGATTACTTTGGCAGGCGGCGCCATAGCACCGTGATATCGGCGGAGAAAACGGTCGAAGGCTGGCTGAGCGGCAACTCAAGCCTTCAAGTGGGTAAAGGGCTTACCGTTCGCGACGCCATTCGGCATGTGGAATCTCAGCTGCAAGTTGGATAGCACTCCGCAGCATCGAGCGGCTCGCCGAAGTGAGCGTCCGTCTCCGGTTCCAGTGGCGGGAATGAAAAGAGGTCAAGGAGACGAGGGTAGAGAGACGCCATCGGGTGCTTCCACCTGGACGTTGGCCATGACTAGCGTGTCTTCCTGGGCGTCGCTCGACTCAGCCGATGCAGCGCGATTGCTGTCGCGCTGTGCGGCGCGATCCGCGAGGACTCGTTGGCGAAGCAGATTGAAATCATCGGCGACTTCGCGCCAAAAGTCTCCTTTGCGAAACGTCACCGGCGGCACGTCCTCCCCGCTGGTCAGCTGCCTAATGGCGCCGCGTAGCCGCACCATGGGACCTGCAAACCGATTGCTCAGCTTGAGGGAATCGAGAACAAACCAGGGCAGCAGGGCCAACAGGACAACGCCTGGGCCAATCTGATCGCGCAACACGATACTAGCCAGTTCCCAGCCCGACGTATGACCGACATTGGTGAGGATTCGCAGAGCGGCTGTGACGGAAACGCTGACAACGAAGAACAACACCCAGTGGGTCACGATCCGCAGTCCCAGTGTTCCCTGGATCTGCCGGTCGACTAGGACGCGTTTACGACGGTTCTTAGCTGGCATGGGACCATCTCCTGACCACGGCGTTTGCACCAACGGATATCTCCACACGAAATATAGAACACTGGGCGGGTACAGCTCTCCTGGCCAGACCAAGAACCTCATCTGGCCCGGCATGCACCATCGGCGCGGTCGCCACAATCGTTAGGGTTCGATCCGTGCTCAAGGACCGTCTTGGAGCAGAACTGGTGTAATCCCTACGATCGCTATTACTCTGTCAACAAGCCAGCGGCGTGGCGCCGTTTGTTTAGAGGCAGGATCTCCGGCGGACGATCTTGAAACTAGTGCTTTGTCAACACTAAAGATTTGGGTAAAGGGGTCAGGAGTCCATTGTGCACAGCACCCAAAGGGGCGCTGGCGGCAATTGACTCCTGACCCCGATACCCGACCCAAAGATTGAGCTTTGACAGACCACTAGTTCGCAGTTGCAGACCCGGCCGAAGAACCCGCTGTCAAGCGGCAGCTTCTTACGCAGAATCAGGGAGGATTCGCTCGTGCACCAATCAGTCCGGCAGGCCGCCTTCGTGGGCATCTTGCTCCTTGTTCCGCGTCTGGGTGAAGCCCAAGAGCGAAAGTACCCTGTGCTCAATTCGCTCGGACGCTTCTTGGGCGTGGGGTACACGCAGGGGGGATATCACGCCGGTGCCGATGGTCGATTTCCGATCATCAAAAACAGGCATCCCGCCTCCAGCTACCCGAGTACCCAATTGTCCTATCCCTATCACGCCCACTATCGCCACTCGCTACCGCATCTAGGCCATGCTCGGCCGTCGGCTGGCAGCCCTACGCTCGCCCCGCAGCCCCCGGCAATGTCTGACACGCCCTCTGCGCCTCCCAAGCCGGCTGGCCCCGCGCCTCAGTGGCTCAAGCCCTATCTGCGGGACCAGGCGCCGCCGAGGCCAGAACTGGTTCCACCGCCTGACCCAAATTCCACCTCCAGCCCATTTCGCTTTGAGAACGAGGGAGGCATTAGCCCTAGTGATCAACCGTCCGAGGAGGACGATTTGCTGTTGCTCGAGCCCGATGACCTGTCGATTCTCCACTCCGCACCGGCGGCACCCGCGAGAGCCAATCGGTACAAGCAGGCTCTCAGCGGCATGCGTCCAGCCGTTCAGTAGTATCCCGGCGGCAAACTTTTCGTCGATTGCCTCTTTTCGCCAGGCTTTCGCCAAGTCACAATCTTCGTTCGAAAACGACGCCTGGTGAACAAATGGTGTTCATGGCGATAGATAGCGCAAGCCTTTGGAGTGAAAGAAAATGTTGCAGCGGAGTTTGGTACTGCTGAAACCGGATTGTGTCGAACGTCGCCTGATGGGACAGATTATCGCCCGATTTGAGGCCAAGGGGCTCAATATTGTTGCCATGAAGATGCTGCGAGTGACGCCGGAGATGTCGAAGCAGCATTACGCAGAACACGTCTCCAAACCATTCTATCCCAGCCTGGAGCAGTTTATTACCTCCGCACCGATTGTGGCGATGGCAGTCGAAGGCTTAGACGTGATCCAGCTGATTCGGGATATGCTCGGTGCCACCAGCGGCTTGAAGGCAGCGCCGGGAACGATCCGCGGTGACTACTCCAGCTCGCGGCAAATGAACTTGGTACACGCTTCGGATAGTCCCGAAAGTGCAGAGCGCGAGCTGAAGCTTTACTTCGCTGATACCGATTTCTGCGACCACGATCTTCTGATCACGCCGGCCTTGCGAGCCACCGATGAAGCTTAGCTCCGATGTTGATTGAGTCATCCTCCGGGAATATTCGAATTTTGGCTCCGGCCAAAGTGAACCTGTTCTTGGAGGTATTGGGCAAGCGACCAGACGGATTCCATGAGATAGAAACCGTTCTGTGCCCCATTGCGTTATTCGACCGCCTGACTCTTGAGCCGACGGAGAAGCCACAGATCGAGCTCCAAGTGGTGCTGCCCTCCGAGGCCGGCTCGAACCAGGTTTTGTCAGGCGCCTCTACCGGAGATCCGGCTTGGCAAATTCCGTCGGACTCGGCGAACCTGGTTTGGCGAGCTGTTGCTGAAGTCCAAAAAAGGCTGGGCGTACGGCATGGCTGCCGAATTCGGCTCGAAAAAACGATTCCGGCCGCGGCCGGTCTTGGCGGCGGCAGCAGTGATGCCGCGGCGGCTGTCTGCGCCGGCATGCTGGCCTGGGATCAATGGAATCGGCCGTTAGCGACGGAAATCTGTGCGGCTTTAGGCAGCGATATCCCTTTTTTTCTTGGAGACGAGCAAGGGTTTGGATTGGCTGCTGCCAGTGGACGCGGTGAAAAATGCACTCAAATCGGCGCCTGTCCGAACCTGGACTTCGTACTCACGCACCCTCCGGTGGGTTGTTCCACTGCGGACGTTTATCGTGCATTTGCCCCTTTGGCGAGGACGCGTCAATTCCAGGAAATTATCAAGGCATGTGAAAATGGGCAAATTCCGAAGATTGGCGCCGAGCTGTTTAATGCTTTACAATCACCCGCAGCACGCTTAACTGACTGGATTGAACGACAATTAAGGCTTTTTACAGATTGCGGCGTAGAACACTCTCTGATGTCCGGAAGCGGCTCAAGTTGTTTTGCGTTGGTTGGCGATCAGAGCATTACAGACCATATCAAAGATCGGGCTTCTGCCATCGGTCTGAAAAGAGTCTATACAGCCAAGGCATGGCATGGGGCCTCGATTGAACAGCAGGTCGCGCCGAGCTAGTCGTTCCAACTTAGATCAATAGCAAGGGGGCTGCAGCTGTGGAGATCACCGAGGTTCGAATCAAACTCATGGAGGACTCGGAAGATCGCTTGCGTGCCTTCTGTTCGGTTACCTTTGACAACTGCTTCGTCGTTCGTGATTTGAAGATCATCGAAGGGAGTCACGGGCCGTTTGTCGCGATGCCCAGCCGCAAGCTCACCAATCGCTGCGCTCGATGTGGCAACAAGAACCACATTCGCAGCAGCTACTGTAACAACTGCGGTTCGCGTCTTCGAGACAATCGAGGTTCTCGCGATGACGAAGCTCCTAACAAGCTCTACGCCGATGTCGCGCACCCCATCAATCAGGCGTGTCGCGATCTAATTCAGAGTCATGTGGTCGAGGAATACCATTTAGAGATGGAACGTGCCAAATTGCCTGGTTACGTCTCTCGCTACGATGATAGCTATGAATGTGGCGATAGCGAATCGTCGCCCGCCGGCTCCAAAGGTCGATCCGGCGAATCGACGGTGCCGACACCCCATCTCGGCCGCAAGGCCAATGACGCCAAACACTCCGGTTCGCGCGAACGCCAGAGTTAGTGAGCGAGGGCCTCGATTTATCTCTTCTTCTTGGCCAGCTTCTTTTTCGGTGACGCCTTCTTCGCTACGGTCTTACTCGCGGAAGCTTTCTTCACCGCCGACTTTTTCTTCGTACCCTTCTTGGCCGTCCCCTTAGTCGCGGCCTTCTTGGCTACCTTCTTTTTAGCCGTTTTCGCGCCGGACGATTTTTTGGCACTCGCTTTTGCCGTCTTGGGCTTGCCCTTCTTTCCACCGAATGCCGACTCCCAACCATCAGCGTACTTGCTCGTTGAGCCTACTCGTGTAATGGTCATGAATGAACCTTTGTTTCCCTATGCGTCCGCCCGGAGAACCAAGCGGCTCCTAAAACGTAAGTCGAAGTATGCTGCAATCTCTAATCCACTCTTGCTAAGTGGACCAAATGTGATATCGCGCCACGGCCACTTGGTCAAGGCAAACTATCTCTTGGCAATCATCAAAGACGGCAGTTTCCGATCTCCGTTTCCATGATGGCCGAGGCACCGATCGCTTCCAACCTCTCCATCGCATTGATCACCTCCTTGCGACGCACCATCACGCGAACGGAACACCACTGGAGATCCTCCAGAGCGCTGACCGTCGGAGAGTTGAAACCGGGCGTGACCGTTTCAGCCTCGGCCAGCTTCTCGCGCGGGATGTTGTATTCAAGCAGCGAATAGTCTCTCGCAATCACGACGCCCTCGAGTCGACGCACGATGCGATCTGCCATCTCCGCGTTCCGGCACCGGTGGTTCTGAATCAGTACGGTCTCGTACTGTCCGATATCCGTTAGCACACGCAATCGGTTGGCTGCCAAGGTGCTTCCGGTTTCTACCAGGTCGACGATCGCATCGGCCACGCCCAACGAAATCATGATTTCCACTGAGCCGGAGAGTTCCACTAAATGCGCTTGCGTTTTATGTTGGGCGAGAAACTGTTTGGTCACATGCGGAAAGCTACTGGCCAGCCTCTTGCCGGCGAGTTGGTCGCACGACTGAACTGGAGAGTCCTCTGGAACACACAAACTGAGGCGGCACCTGCCAACGCCCAGCGGCATGCGCACGCTGACGTCCGCGGCACTCTCGGCGACCAGGTCGCTACCGGTGATCCCCAGGTCAATTGCTCCCTCGGCACACAGCACCGGAATGTCGTCGGTACGAAGAAAGATGATGTCGATCGGTAACTGCTTCACCAGTGCGAACAGCGTCCGTTCCTGCCGCCGGAACTGCAGCCCGGCCTGGTTGAGTAAACCCGTCGCCAACTCACTCAGTCGCCCCTTGCTGGGAATACCGATTCTCAAGTTTTCATTCATAGGTCAAAAGATCATTTCGGAGAGTACAGATATCAGTTCGGGACTAGCAGGCTGCCTGCTCTACTCAAATCGCCATCCGCTCGGCGCCCGGGGCCGCTTCCAGCGTACGCGTTTTCGGATCCGGCCATGAGCACGGCTGGCCCTGGGTCGGGACAACTCTCAGGCCGCTATGGCGTCTGGCCATCGGTTGTTTGCGGGGGAGCCGTCCTTTGGCGTTTTTCTTCCAGCCCCGACGTACCCTCACGGCGCGAGAGCTCGTTTCTTAGGTCATCCGTGGTGACGCCGCGGCTGCCGAGCAGGACCCACAGGTGGTAAATCACGTCACAGGCCTCGTACACTAGATGCTTATTGTCTGGGCTAGTCGATTTCTCAGCCGCATCGACGACTTCGGCCGCCTCCTCGAGAATCTTGGCCCCGATCGCTCTTACCCCACCGCGCAGCAGTTTCGTCGTGTAGGAACCTTCGGGCAACTCGCCCGCGCGCGTATGGATTTGCAACATGAGCCGATCGAACACATCATCTGAATTCATGGGGTCTTCTCGTGGCCTGATGGACCATCTCTGTCTCGTGACTTGGCATACCGTTCGTCTCGCTTGCTTCGCCAGTGGTGACAGTGGGGTAGGCAGGCGGGTTACCAAAAACGTTGAAATAGGCTACATAATCTAGTCCAAGTCGCCATCAAGCCTAGTCAAAGGTGTGGCCACCGGCAATTTGCCGTCAATGATACTCGCCATCGCCGAAATCGACGACACCGTCAGTTTTCAGAGATCCTGCGTCCAACAGTCATCTGTGACCGAAACATGATTCAGCCTGACGACCCCAACGCCGCGTCCTCAGCGGATGCGAGTTCCTTTGAGCGCTGGATTCACCCTCCGCTGACAGGCTGTTGGTACTTGACCGGCCCGACTTGTAGCGGCAAGACCTTGTTGGCAGTCGAAGTGGCCAAGCGCCTGGACGCGGAAATCCTGTCGCTCGACTCGATGGCGATCTATATCGGGATGGATCTGGGGACCGCCAAGCCAACCGTGAAGCAGCAGGCCGAAGTCAAACATCATCTAATCGACATTCTGGAACCGACGGAATCATTCAGTGTTTCCAACTATGTCGTGGCAGCTCATGCCGCGGCCAAGGAAATTTGGTCTCGAGGGCGAAACGTGCTCGTCTGCGGCGGGACGCCCCTTTACCTGAAAGGCTTGATTCGTGGGCTCTTCTTGGGCCCCGCTGCAGACTGGGAGTTTCGCAACTCGGTCGAAGAAGAGCTCAAGCAGCATGGGGAGGAAGCGCTGCGGAATCGACTGATGCAAGTCGATCCGCTGCTGGCGCACAAACTGCACCCTCACGATCACCGACGGATGATCCGGGCCCTGGAAGTGGCACGCATCACCGGCCGGCCGCTGAGCCACTGGCAGCAACAGTTCGATACGCCTTCGGCCAAGTCGCAGTGCGCGGTGGCCGTATTGCAACTGGAGAGAGCTTGGCTCCATGAACGGATCAACGAGCGTGTCGAGTCGATGATCTCCGGCGGGCTACCCGACGAAGTTGCCCATCTACTGAAGATTCATGGAAAGCTCGGACGCACCGCAAGCCAGGCTGTCGGCTACCGCGAAACATTGGAATATCTGGTCGGTGGTGTCCCTCTGGACAAGACCGTCGAGAGAATCAAGGCGCATACGCGGCAATTCGCCCGCCGGCAAGAAATCTGGTTTCGCGGGCTGGAAGAGCTTCAAGGAATTCGTGTGAATCAGGACAGTTCACTCGATCGATTGGCCGACGAAATTGTCGCCATATTGGATCAATGTCCGCAGCAGGAATCCACTCAGGATGGAAATTGACTCAACGTTTTGGTTCTCAGTCGTCTGGTTGTTGCTGCTGCTTGTTTACGCAATCGCCTACCTCACGCGGCAGATTTTCATTAGCGAATACAGTCTATGGGAGAGCTGTCTGTATCTGCCAACCTACCTGATGGGGCGACTCGTTTGGCGAGTGTATTTCAAGAATAGTGCTCCTGAAGAAATTCGTAGGGGGGCCATCTTGGCGGCAAACCACCGCAGCAGTGTCGACCCCTTCTTTGTCCAACTGGCTGCGCGACGAAGAGTGCATTGGATGGTCGCCAAAGAGTACTGCCGCCATTTCTTGTTTGGCCCGATCTTGCGCTCTTTTCAGGTGATTCCTACGAACCGCAGCGGCATGGACACCGCCTCCACCAAAGCGGCCATGCGAATTACCAAGGAGAATCGGCTGGTCGGCATGTTCCCGGAGGGGAGACTCAATCATACGACCGATCCGTTGGTCTCCATTCGCGCCGGAGCTGCCCTGATCGCGATCCGGTCGGGCGTTCCCATTATCCCGCTTCTAATCGAGGGCAGCCCCTATCGCCGCACCGTTTGGAGTCCGCTACTGATGCCCGCGCGCGTCGGGATTACCTTCGGCAAGCCGATTCATCCCCAATCGGTAACGCCCCCAAACCAGGACGATGCCGGCGCTCAAGGAGAACTGTCTGCCTCCGATTCACTTATTGTAGAATGGGCGCGACAGATCGTGGCCCTTGCCGGGCAGGCGAATTTTCCAATCGAACTGGTAGCCAGAAGAAGACGCCGAGGAACAGATAAACGATGAGTGACCAGGCGACGCTGATTAACCTGACCCAATGCTTGCTAGAGAGTATTGCCCAAGGACATTGGGAAGCCTATTGCGAGCTTTGCGATCCCTCGCTGACCTGCTTCGAACCGGAAGCCGTTGGCAACTTGGTCGAAGGCATGGACTTCCATCGATTTTACTTTGATCTCGAACACCAGGGCGGACGCAAAGTGCAGACCACGCTGGCCAGCCCCCATGTGCGGATCTTAGGCGACACGGCCATCGTCAGCTACATCCGGCTGACTCAGTCCATCGATGCAGCGGGACTGCCGGTTACTCGTTCGTCGGAAGAAACGCGCGTTTGGCACAAACAGGATGGCGACTGGAAACACGTGCATTTTCACCGTTCCTCAGCCCCCCAATGACATGCTATCGTTCCTGGGCTCGCCCCCCAAGCGTTGGCGCACGGCTCCGCTCGGCAGCGGAAAGAATCCAAACCGCCGGTAATCGGTTTTCGCGAACATCCCAAGGCTTCCAACAAACCTGTCCAAACCGTCATGATTGGCTTAGAGCAGGATGTGATGTGCTTCACACTACCCAAATCGGGGTAGGATTTTTTGAGCGTTTTTATGCGGGTTCTCCTATCGCAACATCTTTTCACGCGGTTTCAACAGCCTACGATAGAACGAATTCTGAGGCGTGCAGTCGGTCTGCCGCCCTACAGGCAAGAAACTCGGTCGTCGTCGAGTTCCGTTGTTTCCGTTAAGGAGTGTTCGATGAAACGTTTGATGAGTTTGGCTATCGCAGTGGCGGTACTGTTCTCAGGTGCTGCGGTGGCAGAAGAGCTGAAGAGTGGTCTTGAGGAAGGTACCGGCATCGGTGCGTTCTATGTCACCAAGTGCGCCGGTGCTGAAGAAGATGGCGTCGCTGTCGGCAAGAACCTCTGCTATCGCTGCAAGAACGGCGCTCGCCCGCAAGTGATGGTATTCACTCGCAGCACAGATGATAAGGTTGTGTCGCTCGTGAAGAAGCTCGATGCCCAAATCAAAAAGAATGAAGAAGCACAACTACGCGCGTTTGTGAACATGCTCGGCGATAGCAAAGATGCTGCTTCTGACAGTGTGAAGAAGCTGGCCGCGACGACGAAAGCCGAAAACGTTCCGTTCGTCGTGCCCAACGAATTCGAAAATGGTCCTGAAGACTATGGTATCAACGCGAAAGCAGACGTAACGATCATCATTGCCAACGAAAGCAAGGTGGTTGCCAATCATGCGGTTGCATCCGCCAAGGATCTTGACGTCAGCGCCGTCTTGAGCGATCTGAAGAAGATGCTCAACTAGCTCGTCGCTCGCGACGGACCAGATGAGAATGCTTGGCCAGGTGAGTGAGCGGTGACAAGCCGGCGCTCATTAGGCAACCAAGATGCTCGTCACCGACGAGCCAAGACAATGAAACTCTGCGGCCTGAATACTTCGGTCCGCGGAGTTTTTTTATGCAGGCCAGTTACCATCCCCGGCAATCCTACATAGCCTGTTCTATCAACCGTTTCTGGCGCGGTCCTCACCGCAAACTGGCTACACCCAAAGTACTGGCTACACCCAAAGTAAAGGTTCTCTAGAGTTTTTCTCGCGAAAGGCGGCAGCGGCGTTGGATCTGTAGTTGCCTGGTGAACAACGGAGCCACGATCGTATTGTCGACATACGGCACGGTGATCAGCAGGTCGACCGTATCCGTATCGACGCTCAAATCGGCCGGGTTTATCTGGATTTGCGCTCCGCGAATGCCGGATATCTGCAGGATGCGCGCGGCAGCGGCGCGGCATTCATTGGCATTCGCACCCGGTACAATCCCTTCGCGTGCCCCCTCATAAGCGGCCGCTTCGGTTGCATTAAACACCATATTGGCGTGCCCGAGTTCGAGAGCGCCGGCAAGCAGCAAGAACAATAGCGGCGCGGTCATCGCAAACTCGACGACCGCAGCACCGCTGCGATGAATGGTTCGTTTTCGATGGAGCTTTCGTTTCTTCATTGTTTTCACCGAACGTGGACTACTCGACCAGTACGACCGACAGGGAACGAGCGATAGCGCGAAAGGCTTCTGCCAAATCAGCCGCATCGTCGGCATGAATGTGGATGCCCCCCCCGGTTGCCGACGCGACCTGACGCATCAACTGCTGGTTGGCTCCGCTGCTGAACGTGATCGTATGGACCTGTTGACCTCGTGCAACGGCCGTCTGCACCGTCGTGGTCGGGCTCGGTCCCGTGTTGTGGTTTCCGTCAGTCATGACAATGACCGTCTTCGCCGCAAATGGTCTGTTCCTGGCATCTCGCACTAGGGAATCACTTCCGACGACCAGGGCATCTCCGATGGCCGTAAATCCGGCCGCGTTGAAGCTACGGACCCGATTGCGAATGGTCTGGTAGTTGTTGGTAAGATCGACGACCTTCGTTGGCTGGGTTGAATAGATCGTCAGCGAGAGCAGGGTACTAGGACTGCTCAATTCCACTTCATTAATGAATACATTGACAGCGTTCTGCAAGGCGCTCAAGCGCGTTCGTGCTCCGCTAGCCCTTCTCATCGATCCCGATACATCCAAAACGAGCGCGACGTCGCGCACGTTGGCTGATGCCGTCGCATCCTGTATCGGCTGGAACTCACTGGCGGAGAAGATGCGTCCAAAGAATAGCGGTACCGCACCGTCAATGGCCCCGTTCTCTCGTCGTCCCGTCACTCGTACCGCGGTCAGCGGCGCCTGGTTGGGAACAAAGGCAAAGCGTCCGCCGTTTCCGCGCTGGAGCGATCCCAACACGATATCTTGGGGGGAGAGCGACAATCCGTTCCCGGCCACCTGATTTGCTTCCGCTAGCGCCAAGGCCGCCGCACGTGCTGCGGCTGGATCTTGTGTCCTGGCCAGCGTCTCCGAACCGGCCCGGGCCGCGGCGTCGGTAGCAGTCCGCAATTCGGCGCGAATCATATGCATGTAGGCCACGTCGACACTGAATACGGCGGCGACGAGCAAAATAATCAGCACGACGGCCACCAGCACCAACATCGCCCCTCGGCGGTTCTTGCATTGGGTTCTCATGGCTCTATTCTTTCAACATGGTGGCTTGAGACTCGATCGTCAGCCCACGAAACGGACCGATGCCGGTGATACTCCGCGAATCTCCCGGAACAGAAACGGTCACCGTCAGAGGCGTTCCTGCGGCCAGGCCGTCCACATTGGTGGGATTGAATGAGATCGTTGACTGCGAGATGTTCCGCGATGTTAAAACCTGTTCAGCGAGCACAATCGCCCGCTGCCGGCTACCAGTCGATTTGGCTGCGGCCTTGGCCGACTCGTAAGCCGACTGAACGACCGCCTGTCTGAGGAAGAGCATGTTGGCCCCCTCCAACGACGCGAAGACCAGCAGAATGATTAGTGGCAGACATACAGCCAATTCTACGGTGGCAGCGCCCGCTCTTCCGCCGCGCGCCGAACGTCGCTTCGATCGCTTGGGCCACAAGGTCAAAATCATCAGCTTTTCTCAGCTCCGGATGCTGGGCCAGTGGAACGTGGGACTCGTCGAAGCGCTAGGCATGGGGCTCATTCACGCGATGCGCGACGCGATTAAAATCGTCCGACAACTCTCGCCAGAAGTCATTGTCACGAAATTTCAGATCCTTGACCTGCTCTCCGTCAGCCAGCTTTCGGATCGACTGCTTGAGTCGGAGAATGGGGCCGGCAAAACGATTGCTGAGCTTCAAAGTGTCGTAGATAAACGTGGGGACAATTGCGAGCATCAGGATCATGAAGAACGCGTATTTGTTCCAAACCTCACTCAGATGACCACCAATACTCAGATTGGGATCTCCAAGGAAGTACTCCATGGCAAACAAGGAAAGGATGCTCAGTAGGAAAAAGACACACCAATGCACCAAAATCCTTCGGACCAGCGCGCCTTGGACTGCGCGATCGACAAACATCTTTTCTCGGTGGTTGACCATCCGTTCATTCCTCTACGAGAGCATTTTGCTTTTTGGCGACAGCCTGCCGAGTTCAATCGACGTTACTGTTGCAGGCTCAGGCGAACCAGCCGTGCGACTGGCGCTAGACAACTGGCAAACGACAGAATTGCGATCGTCGCGGCGGTGGCTTGGTAAGTATCGATAGGTTAGGTCACGGATGGATGGTCAACCAAAACCTCACCATAATTTGTCAAAAATGTCGGCGGCTCGATGGATTGTTTGACCGCGGACCGGCTGCAAGTATCCGGTTGTTCGGATTGTAGGAGCGGCCTCCAGCTGCCTCACCGATGCGAGCATGGAAGCGTCCCACTTTTTACTCGGTGGCCAGCGGCCCATTTCAAGCTGCAGGCACTGTCGCATACTCGGCGGTCTGTACTTTCTGACCAGTTTTTGGGAATAGATGGGTCCTTCGAGGCGTCTTTCCCTACACAGGAAAACACCGTTGTGAAAACGACCCCCCAAGAGGCTCGATCGGCTCCAGTCGACTGAGAACGTGTCCAACCGAAAGCCCGGGGATGGGGCGATCTGAGAGAAGCTGCGGTTTCTAAGCGAACTGTCCGGAGCACCAGTCCAGGAGTAACAACCTATGAGAACGGTCGGCCCATCTGCCATTTTGACTGCGTTAACGTGCTTGTGGATGCTGGGCGGTTGTTCGGCACAGGCTCCCACGACCGGCTCCGCCGACCAGAGTATGTCCAGGCCCGCCAGAGCGGCTTTGCAGGCACACTCCGGCGACGAAACTTTCGAGGAATCACCGCAGCAATTCAACACGGAAACTTACGACTCCGTTCAGGAGAACTCGTTTGTGACCGCGCTAACTCAGCCACAGTCGACGTTTTCGATTGACGTCGACACCGCCTCCTACGCCAACGTGCGGCGGATGATCGGTGATGGTGTCGTGCCGCCCGGCGGCGCGGTACGACTGGAAGAGTTTGTGAATTACTTCAGCTACGATTATCCCAATCCTGACGGCGAACACCCCTTTTCGGTCGCAACCGAAGTAGCCGCATGCCCGTGGAATGAGGGGCACCAACTGCTACGCATCGGTCTGAAGGGAAAACCGATCAGTGCCGACGCGCGTCCTCCGTGCAATTTGGTTTTCTTACTAGACGTCTCCGGATCGATGCTCGACGCGAACAAACTCCCGCTGGTCAAATCGGCGATGCGGTTGCTGACCGGGGAGATGACCCAGCAGGATCGCGTTGCCATCGCGGTCTATGCGGGGGCTTCCGGGCTGGTATTGGAATCCACTCCAGGTAATCAAGCCGCGACTATCCTAAGCGCGATTGACCGGCTGCAAGCAGGCGGATCGACCAACGGTGGCGAAGGGATTCAGCTTGCCTATCGAGTCGCGCAGAAAAACTTCATCGACGGAGGAGTCAACCGCGTCCTATTATGTACCGATGGCGATTTCAACGTCGGCACGACCAGCCAAAGTGAGTTAGTGGATCTGATTGAGGAAAAGGCAAAGAGCAATGTCTTCCTAACGGTCCTGGGATTCGGTTCGGGCAATCTCAAAGATTCCACTATGGAAAAGATCGCGGACAAAGGCAATGGAAACTATGCCTACATCGATAGCTTGCTCGAAGCACGCAAAGTTCTCGTCGAGCAAATCGGCGCCACACTGATCACGATTGCCAAAGACGTGAAGATCCAGGTCGACTTCAATCCGCAGCACGTTCAGGCCTATCGACTGCTTGGCTATGAGAATCGCATGCTCGCCAATCGCGACTTTCGAGACGACACGAAAGACGCGGGCGAAATAGGAGCAGGCCATACGGTCACGGCATTCTACGAACTGGCGCCGACTGGAATGGAGAGTCCCAGCGTAGACCATCGGCCAAGTGAGTTTGTGACTCAGGCTCTCGATAGCCAGGCAGACGCGCGAATCATGCTGACGGTTAACCTGCGCTATAAACAGCCGGACGCGTCAACCAGTCAGGAGTTCCAGGTCCGACTGCCGGCTCACGAAGTCACCGAGACTCCCTCGCAAGATTTTCAATTTGCTTCCGCAGTGCTTGCTTGCGGGATGTTGCTGCGTGAGAGCCAGTATGCCGGCTCGGCAGACTGGGATTGGATCGTCGAAACGGCGCAGGCATCGACCGGATCAGATCGCCTAGGACTGCGCGCCGAATTTGTACAGCTTGCCAAAACAGCCAGCCGACTGATTAACTAACCCCTCACGCGCGACGGCCGCCGCATCGGT
>JANQJJ010000210.1 GCA_028281725.1 Pirellulaceae bacterium
TGATCCTGAATGAAAGCGGCTGCAACGGTGAGATCGACCAGGTTGCGGAGTTGGCTGTAGACCGCGTTGCGCTCGGAAATCTGACGGAACTTCTTGGTAAATTCGGTGGTGTACCCGCGGCTGGCTGGATTTGCCCTCCGGCCAGAACTCTTGCGAGATCCGTCGCGACTGACTAACTCATCTTCGCCGATCAATTTGACACCCTGGCCGACCAGTTGCATGGCGAGTCCATCTTCGCTGGCTGCGATCGCTTCGTAATCGGGCACAAAGTACCAACGCACGAGCGCGTTTGACGAGGTCATGGTGGCAGTCAGACGCGAAACATAACTAGCCATCGGAACCGGAGGGGCCTCGAGACCAATGCCGATCAGCTTCATACGGTAGTCGGCTTCGGTAAGCACATGGGCAAAGTGCGTGCCCGCAGGAATGCCCTTGATCGTCACTTCGTTTAGTCCCAAGCTCCGGCGGAGGCTATTGACAATGCCGGGAATATCGTTGAGCGACCGGAGGCTGCCCCCCAATTGCTGAAGCGTCTTCTGCATCCGAGCCAAACCCTCTTGGGTCGGATCAATCGACACGCTGATGATATTGGCT
Source organism: Pirellulaceae bacterium (assembly GCA_028281725.1). Lineage (GTDB taxonomy): Bacteria > Planctomycetota > Planctomycetia > Pirellulales > Pirellulaceae > Aureliella. The sequence continues at coordinate 595 of JANQJJ010000210.1, forward strand.
CGTTCACCCGATGGCGAAAAGGCCCGTAGAGCTACGATCAAGTCGTCGAGCAGAATACAGGGTTTGCCCGTTTCCACGCCGACGATTCGGCCAACGGAATCTTGGGCAAAGCCTTCCGCTGGCCCAGCCAGAACGATGTCTCCCGATTCCGGATAGTAGAAAACATATTCGAGCCGCGTGAGACCGGCCAGAGCGACCATTTCCGGTGTGGGCTTCTCGCCAGCTTGCAAACTTTGGGCGATCGCCTGTTCGAGTCGATTCAAGGAGATCTTGCGAAGCTTGCTCGGACGCGCTAGCCGCTGAGGTAAGTTCTGTCTCGCCGCTCTCAGTCGAGCTAGGGTGACGCGAGGATCCGAACGCATGATCCTGAGAACGCCCTGAGGGTCGATTTCGACGCCGGCCGCGTTCACGTTGCCGTTATTGTTGTTGTTATTATTGTTATTGTTGTTGTTATTATTGTTGTTATTGTTATTGTTGTTCGCCAAGACAGGGAGGCTGGCAAACGCCACGATGGCAAAGGTGGCGATGGCGATCTGTAAGCATTGATTTGGAAGGCGACGGCACAGCATCGGTAGATTTGCCTTAGGTCGAGAAGAATTGATCGGACACCGGGGGCGCAGTACTAGCGCGATTAGATATTGATAATACTGAGCGTAATTGCTCGGCGCAGGAAAGGCAATAAAGGCTGGTGGTTTGGGAGCTCTGCGCACACTAATTGTCTGACCGAGATCGCCTTTGTCCCGAGTTTTGCCTGGGTTTTGGTGGAGCAACTAGCAGACGGTGGCTGTCGGTACCCAGGAGATCGTCAAGCCTGCCCCTCAATTCGGGGGTTATGCTGACTCGGTGTTTACGGCTTTTCATCTGCACGGTATCCCCCGAGGCGAGCAGTAGCGAGACCATCACGTCCATATTGCCGGGATAGCCTCTAAGGACCTCATGGAGCTGCGGGATCAACTCCTCACTGTGCCGCTGCTGATCGACGTGAATACGCAGACCTGCCGTGAATCGTGTATTGGCTTCTTCGATCGGAATGATCTCGTTTGCCAGCAGGTTCACATCGTCGCTTCCACCGCGTTTATCCACTGAGGCGCGCATGATGACGACGGACTCTGCCTCGATGAGATGTCCCATCGTTTCAAAACCGTCCGGCCAGCAGATGCAGCGAACCGCTCCCTGCAGGTCTTCGAGATCGAAGTTCGCATACCGGCTCGGAGCACCCGGCTTGGGATTACGAGTGTTGGCAAGCTTGATCGAAGAGATCATGCCGCCGACGATCACCTCTTGTCTATCTTTGACATCTTTCAGCTCCGTGGTGTTGTGGGAGCAGAAGGAGCTGAGTTGTGTTTGGAATTCCGCCATCGGATGGGCCGATAGGTACATTCCCAACACTTCTTTTTCCATCGAGAGCTTCGTCTTTTCGGGGAACTCGGGAACGTCTGGCAGGTTTTCCGTATTGCCACTGTCGGTAGGAGAGGCCTCCTCAATCTCATCGAAGAAGTTCATTTGGCCACTACGTTTATCCGCCAGAGCCGACGCGCCGGCTTGAACGGCTTTTTCCACCGCGGACATCAGTTGAGCCCGTCTGGCTCCCATCGAATCAAAGGCTCCGGCCTTGATCAACGTTTCGATGGTCGCCCGATTGCAGTCGCTCGGGTCGACGCGCTCGCAGAAATCGAAAATGCTCTTGAAGGGCTCCCCTTTCTCGCGAGCCGCGACGATCGATTCACCGGCCGAGCCACCGCATCCCTTGATGGCTGACAGGCCAAACAGGATCTTGCCGTCGCGGACCGCAAAGTCGACAAACGAGTGATTCACGTCGGGTGGGACGACCGTGATTTCCATGCGGTCGCAGTCTTCCAGGTGCTCGACGAGTGAGTCCTTGCGTTTGAAGTTGCGTCCCGGAATATCTCCTGAGAGCAGAGCTGCCATGAATTCGACCGGGTAGTGTGCTTTGAGGTAGGCGGTCTGGTAGGCGACCAAGGCATAGGCCGTGGAGTGGCTTTTGTTGAAGCCGTAGCCGGCGAATTTGAGGATCATCTCCCACATCTGGCGAGCTTGTTTCTCGCTGAGGCCTTTTTCCGTTGCGCCTTCCATGAACTTCGATTCGTTTTGCGCGATCAGGGCCTCTTTTTTCTTGCTGATCGCCTTAATACAGGTATAGGCGCTGGCCAGCTCGATACCGCCGAGTCCATTGAGGATCCGCATCACCTGTTCCTGGTAGACCATCACGCCGTGGGTCTCTTGCAGGATTTCCTTGAGCACCGGGTGCAAGTACTCGGCCTGCTTGCGTCCGTGTTTGACCGCAACATAATCGTCGACCATGCCACCCTCGAGCGGGCCGGGGCGGTACAGCGCGTTGGTGGCGATGATGTCGCGGAAATGGTCCGGCTTCATGCGTTGAAGCAGGTCGCGAATACCGCCACTTTCAAGCTGGAAGACGCCTTTCGTCTCGCCCCGCTGCAGCAACGCGAACGTTTTCTTGTCGTCCAGCGGAAAGCGGAGAATGTCGAGTTCTTCGCCAGTGGTCTCCAGGATGATGTCCACCGCCTTGGATAGGATCGTCAGGTTGCGGAGGCCCAGGAAGTCCATCTTCAGCAGCCCGGCTGCTTCGACATCCCCCATGGACCACTGGGTAATGATGTCCGTCTTCCCGGAAACTCTTCCGAGCGGCACATATTCGGTCAATGGTTGGTCGGCGATCACGACGGCAGCGGCGTGCGTGCCGACGTTCCGCGCGTTGCCCTCGAGCTTCTTCGCTATGTCGAGAAGCTCCTGAATCTCCGAATCGGTGTCGTAAACTTGTTTGAGTTCGACGTTTTTCTCGAGGGCTTTCTGAATCGTGATTTTGAGCTCGTCAGGTACCATCTCGGTGATTTGGTTCACGCGCGCCAAGGGGATGCCTAGAGCGCGTCCCACGTCCTTGATGGCGGCTCGTGCGGCTAGCGTGCCGAAGGTGCCTATCTGGGCCACATTCTCTTCGCCGTACTTATCACGCACATATTGAATGATTTCGCCCCGACGATCTTTACAGAAATCGATATCGATGTCCGGCGCTTCCAGACGATTCTCATCCAGAAATCTCTCAAACAACAAATCGTATTTGATGGGGCAAACATGGCTCATATACAGCGCGTAGCAAACCAGCGCGCCCACGCCACTGCCCCGGGCGGTTGCGGGCACACGTTGCTCTCTGGAGTAGCGAACAAAGTCCCAGACAATCAAGAAGTAGTTGGCGAATCCCAGTCGCTCGATCACCCCTAGTTCGCGATCGAGCCGTTCTTGAACCACGGTAGCCAACTCGCCACCGGGCAGCATCTCTTCGTTGCCTCGGTAGCGATCCTTCAAGCCTTCGACGCAGACTTCCCGCAAGTAATCGTCCGGATTCTTCTTCGGTGGTAGCGTGTACTTGGGGAAGTGTCTTTTGCCAAGTTCCAGGTCGATATCGACTGTATCGGCAATTTCCTGGCTACGAGCTACCGCGGCTTCCAAGCCAGGAAAGCTCGCGTACATCTCGTCCGGCGAGCGCAGGTAGAACTGGTCACCCTCCATCTTCATGCGTGCCGAGTCGGTGCGGAATTTGCCGGTGTTGATACACAGCAGGACATCCTGGATTTCGGCATCCTCCTGATCGGCGTAGTGTGCGTCGCTGGTCGCTACCACGGGGAGCCCGATTTTGTTGGCGATATCGACAGCACCTTCGAGCTGGTGCCGTTGAATTTCCAGGTTGTTGTTCATCACCTCGATGAAGTATCGATCCCCGAAGACGCCGTGGAACCACTTCGCGACTTCGCTGGCTTCCTGCTCCGCCCTGGTGGTATCCTGATTGTTCAGGATCGCCCGCGAGAACTCGCTTGAAACACACCCGCTGAGGCAGACGATGCCTTCGTTGAGTTCCGCGATCAATTCTCGGTCGATTCGCGGCTTGAAGTAGAATCCTTCCAGACTGGCTTTGGATGCGAGCTTCAGCAAGTTTCGAAAACCGGTCTGATTCTTGGCAAGCAGTGTCAGGTGGTAAGCGGCTTCTTTCGAACTAGACGCTTCCCGTTTGAAGCGACTTTCTGGAGCGACATAGGCTTCGTAGCCGATGATGGGATTGATATCGGCAGCTTTGGCTTTCTGGTAAAACTCCAACGCACCGTGCAGATTGCCATGGTCGGTGAGCGCTAAGGCGTTCATGCCGTGCTCTTTGGCGCGCGTGATCAACTTGCCAACGGAAGAAGCTCCGTCAAGCAAGCTATAGTGGCTGTGGCAGTGGAGGTGAACGAAGCGACCACTCATGGTTGGACTTCCTGCAGGTTGATAACATCCATCGTAAGACCGATAGCTCAGCGGCGGTCGTACCGCTATGGCCCCAACAGCATACCGTCGGCGGGGAAGCTAAAATAGTGTGCAAGTTGACAGGTCTTGCACCGGTGAGAAGCGAATCGACTGTGTCGAAGAAACAGCAAAAAAAGGCGAGATCGCCCAGCAAGCCCATTGGCAAAGTCAGGAACGCGTGTCTCGACACGCTACGCGGCATCGCCATCTTGTTGATGATCGTGGACCACATCGCCGCCATCGTATTTGATGTGCGGATCGAGCCGAATACGATTCGAATAGCGACCAGGCTAAGTATGCCGCTGTTTTGCATTTTGATGGGCTACTTCTTGGCCTCGCCGGGCAAAACCAACTGGAATCGCTTTTTTCAAATCGTACTGGCGACGATCGCGATCAACTTAGTCTATTTTACCGTTTATCGTCAGGTCGAGATTCTGGCCAGCCTGCTTGTCTGTTATGTCCTGTTTCTCTTGGTCCGCGCCAAGTTTGCGGTGGCGGTGTTGGCCGTCTATCTGTTTCCTTGGGATCTTTCCGTCGGGCTTTTTGATTACCCGCTGACCGTCGTAGCCAGTTGCGTGGCCCAGGGGATGGTTTTGCGGCAGTGGGGACTGAAGTTTGCCCTGCTGAGCGCGGCTATCATCTCCGCCGGTGGCTTGGTCGTTACGCCGCCGACTTGGTATGTGCTGCTTTTCGTGATTCCCGCAACCCTGCTCATCGGGTGGGGGGCCGGTCACGCCGGCCGTAGTGTGACGTGGCTTGCGTTTGTCGGCAGGTATCCACTGTCGTTTTATCTAGCGCAGTACTACATTTTGCTCGCCATCGGTCCGCGGTCTTAGCGCCGGCTGGAGAAGGCAGCGAAGCGGAATCAATCGGCGCCCGTATCATGACAGTGGCCGTCGCCGTCCTGCGGTTCCTCGATCGCGCGAATCAGCTCGGAAATTTCACTTTGGGTCATCAGTAGGTGCTGCCAGGCGCGGAAGTCGATCGTGACCGTATTTTCCTTTTCATCGACGGCGGCATTCTCCAGGACGGACCCCATGCTGGTATGAACATGATCGAGCAACTCGCGCAGTTCCGCGGCTTGGCCGGTGGTCAGGCCACGAGGCAACGAGACGTTGTGACGGGACAGGTGAGACTGTTTGCCGGGTGCCAAGTTGGTGCTGACGTCAAACTCGTACGAATCGTCGTGCGAGGCGGCGCTGCTCAGTTCTTGATCTTTGGCGTTGGCCGTGGCATCGTCGTCGTCAACGAACCAGGCGGCAACCTGCTCGCGCGTGCCAACTAGCAAAACCGTTCTGCCAATGGAGATCGTGTCTCCGTAACGCAAGATTTTTAGATTACAAACGTTGCCGTTAATCCGCGTGCCGTTGGTGCTGTCCAAATCGGTCACCACCAGCCGTCCGTCGTCTTCTTGGATCTTGACGTGAAAACGACTGATACGTTCGTCATTGAGTTGAACGACGTTGCCTTCTTCACGGCCTATCGTTATCGGTGTCGCTAGTTCACGAAAAACACGGCCACGATCTGCACCGGAGATTACACGAAGCGTTATTGTCTGCATCTTCTCGTAACCGTCCTCAGACTGGCGGGGCGCTTCAGGAGCAGAAATTGACGAGACCATGATTGTGAAGTAAATGCCCTGTTAATGCAACTACTTCTCAACTTTGGGAGGCCACCTCCGGTAGCTGGCAGGTGTGGGCAGCAATGGAGCCGCATAGTCCGAAAGGACTACCTGCCCTCCCGTAGGCGATCGCCCAGGAAGCGATCCAGTTCCGGGGTTTCGTAGATTCGCTCGATCGTGACATCCACGGCGTACTCGACCCGCCGAAACGAGACCCAAGGTTCTTCCAGAATGACGTAGCAGCTGCGCCAATCACCATCACGAGGCTGACCGATCGAGCCCACATTGATCATGACCTTTTCATCACCGAGCTGGTAGCGATATTCGATATCCTCGGGGCGCAGGAAGTTCATGTCCGAGGTGAACACGCCCGGCACGTGGGTATGGCCCTGAAAACAGGTTTTCTGAATCATGGAAAAAAGTTTTTCCATCTTGCGGCGATTATAGGTGTCTTCCGGAAAGACATACTCATTGATCGGATTCCTTACCGAACCGTGCACGAACATCAGCGTGCCTTCCCGACGAGTTCGAGGAAGATGTGCGAGAAACTCCAGGCGTTTGTAGCAAGCCTCAGCGGTATCTCCCGATTCAATCTGCTTGCGAGTCCAGAGAATGGCTTGTTCGGCGTTGTTGCTAAAGCCTTCCGGATCGAACAGTGCCGCCAGATCGTGATTTCCCAAGATACACGCGTCGAACTCTTGGACAATATCGATGCACGCTTTGGGATCCGGACCATACCCGACGATATCGCCGAGGCAGATAATCTGTTCGCAGTCCTGCGACTGGATATCAGAGAGCACCGTCTTGAGTGCTTCCAGATTACCGTGGATATCACTTAAAATTGCTCGACGCACCAACTTGCTCCGTCAATGTCTGATCTGGCCTGGTATCAGGGGAGTGTCAAAACCGTCTCACTCTGACTATCTTCCGCCTCGCAGGCGATCGCCAAGCATATTGTCTAGGTCATCAATCGCGTAGATTTTTTTAATCGTCTTTTCGATGTCATACTCGACTCGTCTAAAAAGAATCTGTTGATTCTGGCCGTCCATAACGACATAGCAGGACCGGGGGTCTTCGTCGCGCGGTTGGCCGACCGAGCCCACATTGATCATCAGTTTTTCGTCGTTGAGCGAGAATTCGCAACTACAATCTTCCGGCGAGATGAACTCACCGTCGGTCGTAAACACGCCCGGCATGTGTGTGTGGCCTTGAAAGCTCAGCCGCTTGACCTTCTCGAACAGCAGTTTCATTCTTGCCTGATCGTAGACCGTTTCCGGGAAGACGTATTCGTTGGTGGCGTCGCGCGGTGATCCGTGGACGAACAGGATGTCACCTTCGCTGTGGAACTTGGGCAACTCGCTCAAGAAGTCCCAGCGCCGGTTGATGGCACTGGCAGGTCCCGGCCCACGGTCCAGCTCGTCTCGCGTCCAGTAGATCGCCCTGAGTGCGACCGGATTGAAGCCCTCGGGATCGAACAAGGCAGCCTGGTCATGGTTGCCCAAGATGGTCAGCTCGCATTTATTCATGACCGTGTCCAGGCACTGGCATGGATTGGGGCCGTAGCCGACGATATCGCCGAGGCAGACAATGCGATCTATATTTTGAGTTTGGATATCTGCCAACACCGCCGTGAGAGCTTCAAGATTTCCGTGAATATCACTAATCAGTGCTTGTCGCACAGGCCTCTCCGATGGTGTGGTCAGTTCGTTGTTTCCGACGCGCTAGCAGCCGGATTCCGGGTCAGATTTTTTTAGTGGGCGGTGTGCCATCGTAATTGAGGCCTTCGCAAACGCCTGACCGACGCCATATTGTAAATAGCCTGCCCATCGACTGAAAGGCACTTATTGCCCCCGAGTCTGTCGCAAATTCCAGCTGTCGAGCCGAAGTTCTCAACCTAACGAATCTAAATCTACATGCTGAATCTCGCTATCGAATGCTCCGGCCTGCCTGGAAGTATTGCTCTGTACGATGAAAACTGCCCGATATCGATGCGGATATTGCCCGAGAATGTCGGCAGTGTCCAGACGCTTGCTGTCACAATTGACACTCTACTGAGCGAATCGAATCATGGGGTGCCGCACTGGATCAGCGTTACCGTCGGGCCCGGATCCTTCACCAGCCTGAGGGTCGGTGTGGCGACGGCCAAGATGCTCGCGCTTGCCTGGCAGATTCCGCTGGTCGGCGTCGACACACTCCAGGCTCTCGCCTGGCAAGCCTGCGGCAAGCCGCTGGGCCAGACACAGCCTGGAGAGAACCAGCCGATTGTCATGCCGGTCATCAATGCCTTTCGAAAGCAAGTTTTCGTGGCGGCCTGGCAGCTGCAGGCGACCGGAGACGCGCGGCTGCTGGCACCGTCTCAAGTCGTGGATGCGGACCGCTGGATCGAGCAGCCGCTGGGAGCCCTCCAGACGGCCGAACGTGTCCCGGAGTCCTCTAGCCTGCGGCTCCTAGTGACAGGCCCTGGGCTGGCGAACTACCAACCGATCGCAGGTCACGCGGTGACAATCGCGCCGCAGTCGGTTTGGCTTCCCCGCGTCCAGGAGGTGGCCTGGCTCGGCCTGGAGTCGTTTCGCCAGGGGCAAGGAGTCGACGCGGGACAGTTGCAACTGAACTACGTTCGGGCCAGCGCCGCAGAGGAACAGGCTCGTGCGAGCCGCCAGGGCTCATAGCGTGTCCACTCGACGAAATCGTCCCTCGATCGAGTGAGGGCGGCGTACCACTTAACCCACTGCGCGTTCTAATCGCTGCGGCCGGAAAAGTAAGACCGCAGAATGCGCTCCAAAGCTCGACCGGTGTTCGGCTTGGTGAGCAGTTCTTGGGCTCCAGCTTGACAGGCGTGTTTCCACGAATGCCAACGTGGGATACTGTAAGCGGCGCAAAGCAAGGCGTCGGGGAAAAGTCGAGCCGCGGTGGAAAAGAAATTCTCAGACGCCCGGGCTTCGTCGCAGTCGATCGCTGTATCCAGGCAACTGTCATCCCATAATAGCCAGTCGCAGAAGACAGGCTCTTGGCTGGCACTGAGCTGGTTGGCCGAGGCAGGGCCAACGTGGCCCCGCCAAGAAGCTGCCTCGCTCAGAAAGACTCTCAAGCTGACCACGCGCGCCTCGGCGCCAAGCGACTCGGCGCATTGCTGCCAAGCGCGCGCGGTGTTCTGACAGTTGGCAATGATCAGTCCGCAGACTGGCCGGGATAAAGGGCCTACAGGACACCCGCGGCCATGATACGTGGCCGGCTCGACGCAGGGCCCGAACATCTCAGCTAAGTGCCCGTCGAGCCAGTCGGCCCAACCGTCCCACCAGCGATGCCAGGGCAGCATGACGTGTCCCGTCGCACCAAGCCCCGTGCGCCGGGCGCCTTGCCACCAACTGTCAACGGCCAGGGCGAACGGAGTATCCGGACTATGGCAGGAGAGCCAATCGATTGCCTCGACCGGGTAGCTGATGCGGTCGCGGCAACTGAGAATGATTCGATCGACTCCCTGACCAACCAGGCTCTGCAAGCATTCGAGTGTGATATTTTTTTGCATCAAGGAGATGGAAACGTGGCGATCCACGGCCCGGTGGCTGGCAACACGCTGAAGGAGCCAGCCGAGACCATGAGCATCAGGGCCCAGCCAGGCAACCCGAAGATCTGCCTGAGCATCCATCTAACTCATTCCCGCTTCGTCCAGTTCTTCCTCAAATCGTACGAGCAGGGAATGGGCCTCGGATGCCTCCGAGCACGCTCGTAACTTCGATAGAAAAGAGGTGCCGGAGAGAATACGCGAGAGCTTGGCGAGTACCTGCAGATGGACTCGATCGTCCGTGGAACAGATCAGAAAGAACACGTCGGTCAAGTGACCGCTTTGGTTGCCAAAGGGTAACGGCTGCGAAGAGACGCCCAACGCGAGTAGCGGTTCCGCCAGAATCGTGATCTGCGGTCGGCGCGGGTGGAGCAACGCGACGCCGTTGTCCAGTGCGGTCGGATGCAAATCTTCGCGGGCCATAACGGTGTCAACCATCCGCGCCGCGTCCCAAAGAAGCCCCGTGCGTTCTGCCAAGCTGCAGATTCGCCGAATGACGCTTCCGCGGGTGCGCGCGGCAAGCGGTATTTCGATGGCCTCCGGATGGAGCAACCGGCCCAGTTCCACCGAATCACTATGGCGTTCACTCCAGCGATCCACC
>JANQJJ010000252.1 GCA_028281725.1 Pirellulaceae bacterium
AGTCCGGTTCACGGGCTCTACGGGGCGTTTCGAAACATTGATCGACGTAGCCGATCAACCGCGTGGAATGCGATATCAACTGGCCATCCGCGACCGGTCCGGCGAGTTGCAGGCCATCTCCCATGCACGCGGCGCCGATAGTTTTCCTGCTTCCGTCCGCCGCGACCTGCCACCGCCAGCCGAGCTGCGCGCTGCCAAGGGTTTGACATGCTTGACGAGTCGGTGGACGTCGGACGAGCTGCGAGAGCTCGGTTTGCAGCATGGCACGGTCAACATCGTTTTAAGCGGACTGGTCCGCCTTCAGCCGGCGCCGGGCTTCGATCCCACTGAAATTCGAGGCCGGGTGGTTTATGTGCATCGTGATCGCATCGCTGCGCTGGACCACGGGGTTCGCGTGCTCACCCGTGCCGAAGCGGTCGTCGCAGGCATTCTGCTGATCCCGACGCGAGCATCGGGCAAAAGCCCGTTGATGCACCCGGAGGCTGATGTGGCGGGCACTTATGCGATGCCCGATCTAACGACCGCAGCAGCCGTCGAGCTATATGTCGCGACGCTTGACGTGTTAGCCGATCGCTACTGCCGCATGGATGGCCGGTTTGGGCGCATCGATCACTGGATTGTTCACAATGAAGTGGATTACGGCTGGCAGTGGACCAATATGGGCCAGCAGCCAATGGAGTTGTTTATGGACCACTACGCGCGATCGTTGCGGCTGGTCGACGCGTCGATGCGATCGGTCAATCCCCATGCTCGCGTGTTTATCTCGCTGACTCACCGCTGGAACGTTCCCGATGACCAGCCATGGCGAACCTACGCGCCGCGCGCGATGCTCCGCTGGCTGATACGCGCCTCAAAAGTGGAAGGCGATTTTCCCTGGGGCATCGCCTATCATCCCTACCCACAGTCGCTGTGGAATGCCGATACGTGGAATGACACCCACCTCACCCAGGATGACGATACTCCTCTGATCACGATGGCGAATCTGGAAGTCCTGGATCGATTCGCGCGATCTGACGCGGCAAGGATGGCGTCAGGCCAGGTGCGGCCAGTGATTCTGAGCGAGCAAGGCTTCCACGCCGCGGAAGATGACGAGGCTGCCCTGGAGATTCAGTCCGCTGCGTTGTTGTACGCCTGGCAACAGCTCCGCAAGTGTCCTTCTATTCTGGCCTTTGACTACCACAGGGTGTCTGACCATCGCGACGAGGGCGGTCTGCGTTTGGGCCTTCGCGGATTACCCAACCGAGAGAATCCGCGAGGTCGTCCTAAGCCAGCCTGGGACATCTTCCGAGCGATTGGTACGCCTGCGGAAGCCGAGCAGCGCTCGCGTTACGAGTCATTTTGGCGGGTGGAAGAACGCGCTTCTGCCGGAGCGCTATGATTCCGGACGATTCGCGGCGGATGTTGCTCCACCAAGGTGCGGTCGCTTGGCATCGCGTAGTCATGGCATGCCTTGACGGCCATTGGTACCGCCTTCAACCGGCTGGAGCGACCGGTATCCTCGCTGGGCGACTGGTTTTCTCGCTGGGCGACCGGGAGATTTCGATGCCAGGTTGGTCTGAGACGAAATCCGGCGGCGCTAGACCAGTAGCGAATTGAAGACCAGCCAGCGGGCCGTGAGCAGCGTCAGCAGCAGGCACATCCACCACGAAGCGAGATGGACGCGTTGGATGCGGCGGAGGTAGATGAGAATTGCGACTGCCACGCCGGTAGTGGAAGCTTTGAAGAGAACGAGTAACCTGGGGTCGGAAATCAAATGGCTTCCGATGGGATTTAACTCGCGCATCGAACCGTCGTGTGAAGCAAGGATCGTCCAAATCAGATCCAGGATGGAGAACGCGACGATCATCGTTACAAATCGAATCGTACTAGAGCTAGATTCGTCCGAATGCTTGTTCAATTCTTTACCTTGCGGTGGTCGGTTAATCAGTAGCTGGCCGGTCGCCAGGACTACCAGCAGCATTCCGAGAGTCGTCAAGGGATAGGCCGCGCGGTCCAACCACAGAACGCTTTGCACGGAGCGGAGGTTGTTTTGCTCGATTTCCTCAGCAACCGACTGGAAGTCCTCGGCTCGCGTCATCAACGCCGCGTCGCTTCGCAATTCGGGCAAGCGTGACCTGATCGAGTCAGGAATACTTTCGATCTTTGCGTCACTCTCGTCGAGCAGCGCATCAACGATGTCGTATAAGTAGGAGCGCGAGTACAACTCAACCAGGTTCTGCTCCTCAGAGAGGATTACGAGACCGCCCGATTCTAGCATGCCGTAGACCCGCGCCGCCTGACTTCGAACGGATCCCCTACCTCCGCGGCCTCGCCTCCAACCTCTGCCTGCCTGGCCCGGCCTACCGGTGAAATCAGGTCTGTTCGAAAAACCAGAACGGCTCTCAATTCGAAACGCGGTCTCATTGATCATTAAATTTTCGTCATCTTCCACCCGAAGCAGATAAGGTGGAGAGACGAACCTGCCGTTGGCGATCAGGAAGCCGTTTGTCGTGGATTCCTCAAATGCCCCAGCCGCCGGCTCTCGATCCAGGGCTGGTTCGAAGACGTTCTCGGCCTTTGCCGTCTGGATAGTCATGGCACACAGAACGCCAGCTATCCAAAGGGATAATCTTTCGTGCATCGCCAAGTCCTCGGTCCCCTGAGACGGAATTGCTGATTGGTGAGGCGGGAAACAGGTGCTGGGTACCCGATTGTCAGGAACCGGCCCTGAAAGTGTTTGCCCAACGGGCGTCTGACACACCGGTCTGTTTCGCCATAGGCTGTTAACCCAAGAGGGTTCGCTGTGTTCCGCTAAAACTCTGGACTCCAGCTTTCTAAGCCGGGCGCCACTGTCTTTCAGACCCAGCGCCCGGGGAGTTGGGTATGCGTTGGCAAGCCAGGCTTCTGTCGCGGCGATGCCTGATTTGGAGTACAATTAGGGCAAGTCATTTCGGTGTGATGACCGATCGCACCACGCAATTCCCACCCCACCAGTTCGGAACAGAATCATGCGAGCAACCGCGTTGCTTGTTCTGTTATTGGTTTGTTCGGCAAGTGAGGCGTCGGAACCGGCCGATAGATCGCCCGCCGAAAACCGCGTGAATCAGTTTGGTACTGAAGTCCAGCCTTTTCTGCGTACGTACTGCACCGACTGCCACACCGGCGATGAACCGGCCGGCGAGTTGCATCTTGACTTGAAGCGCATGCCGGACATGACGCAGCAGTTCGAGCGATGGACGAACATACTGCAACGCGTCAGCGGACATGAAATGCCGCCAGAAGATGCGCCGCAACCGTCTGATCGTGAACGTGAGAAGTTCGTAAACTGGGTCGAAGCCGGTCTGGATGAATTTGATTGCACTCTGCGGGAGGTAAAGCCTCGTACGACCGTTCGTCGTCTGAACCGATCCGAGTACAACAATGTGGTACGCGATCTGTTGGGTGTGGATGTCTACCCAGCGGACGAGTTTCCCGCCGACGATGTAGGCGAGGGATTCGACAATATTGGTGAGGTTCTGTCGCTTCCGCCGCTGCTGATGGAAAAGTACCTCGATGCTGCGGAGATGGTGACCGAAGCTTTCGTCAACGATAGTCAGGTGTATAGGAGAATCTTTCCCGGCGCTGACACCGAAGAGCTCTCCAGTGACGTCGTCGAGAGTGGCGTGCAGTGGCTTGCGACGGGTGCATTTCGACGTCCGTTGGAGGCTGGAGAGCTGGACCGGCTCATCGATCTCTACCAGCTAGCGCGAGACCACGGCGCCAAGCCGAAGCGAGCCATCGAGTTTGTGTCGCAAGCGATTTTGGTCTCTCCCCATTTTCTGTTTCGGCTTGAGGAAGACCCGCTGGCCGGCGCCGATGAGAAAACGCCGCTTGGTAGCTACGCCATGGCTTCGCGGCTATCGTTCTTCATCTGGAGCACCCTACCTGATGAAGAGCTCAATCGACTTGCCGCCGATGGCAAGCTCCTGGAAAAGGAGACTCTGGCCGAACAAGCCCTCAGGATGATGAAGGATCCCAAAGCCAAGGCCCTGGTCGAGAACTTCGCCGGGCAATGGTTGCAACTGCGTGTCCTTGCCAAGGCAACGCCCGATCCGGAGCGGTTCCCCAACTTTGACGGCGCGCTGCGCGATGCCATGGTCACGGAGACCAACCGCTACTTTCAGGATTTGATGACGACCGACGGCAGCATCTTGAACTTCATCGATTCCGACTACACGTTTGTCAACGAACGCCTGGCGGAACACTATGGTATGGAGAATGTCGAGGGCGAGCAGTTCCGCAAGGTTCGATTCGACGATGAGCGACGCGGCGGCATGCTGACGCACGCCAGCATCTTAACTCTGACGTCCAATCCAACTCGCACATCGCCGGTGAAACGTGGCAAGTGGATCCTTGAAAATATTCTTGGCACGCCACCCCCACCCCCTCCTCCCAATGTCCCGGAACTGGAAGAGGGCGACGAGTTGCTCGGTTCGTTGCGTGAACGGATGCGGCAGCATCGAGAGAATCCGTCGTGTGCCGTGTGCCACAGAAAGATGGATGCACTCGGGTTCGGCTTTGAGAACTTTGACGCTATTGGTGCCTGGCGAGATAAGGACGGGCGGTACGAAATTGACCCGGCTGGAGAACTTCCGGGAGGCCGAAGATTCGAAAAAACCTCGGAATTGCGAGATATCCTCAAATCCAATAGCCGAGAATTCACACGTTGCCTTACTCGCAAGCTGTTAACCTACTCTCTTGGCCGAGCACTTTCGTCGCGTGACCAATGTGAGGTAGACGATATAGTCAATGAAGTTGAGAAGCATGACCATCGATTCTCAAGTCTGGTCGTTGCGATCGTAACGAGTGACACGTTTCGCTTCACCGGTGATAAAGGAGCAGAGTAATGAGTCGAAGCTGGCAGATTTCGCGACGTACGGCACTGCGAGGGCTCGGGACAGCCCTGGCGCTGCCGATGCTCGATGTCATGGCACCGGCGGTGCGGGCGGCGACTACTTCCACCGCACAGGCTGGCTTACCTCAAAGGTTAGCATTCTTGTTCATTCCCAACGGCGTGAACCTGAGGCACTGGACGCCTGATCGAGAAGGCCACGGGTTTGACCTGAAATCGATTCTGGAGCCGCTCCGCAACGTTCAAGAAGATATTAACGTGCTCACCGGCTTGACGCACGACAAGGGAAGGGCCAATGGGGACGGTCCGGGAGATCATGCCCGCTCGGCCTCTGTCTTCCTGACGGGTGCTCAGCCTCGAAAGGTCAGTGGCGGGTCTATTCGCTCTGGTGTGTCGGCCGACCAGTTGGCCGCCCGAAAGTTAGGTGAGCATACAAAGTTTGCGTCGATCGAACTCGGTTGTGAAGCTGGCAGGAACGCCGGCGAATGCGATTCGGGGTACAGTTGCGCTTACTCGCACAACATTTCTTGGGCATCTCCCACGACTCCCATGGCCAAGGAGGTTGATCCACGGCTGGTGTTCGAACGACTCTTTGGTGATCAAACTCCGGCAGCCCGGCGGACGCGGGGCGAACGAGCGTTCTTCCGCAGCAGCTTGCTCGACTATGTGTCGGAGGATGCCAGGCGCCTGCAGCGGAAGCTAGGGCAGCTTGATCAGCAGAAATTGGACGAGTATTTATCTGCGGTGCGGTCCATAGAGCAACGCATTGAGCGTGCCGAGTCGATAAACCAGCAGATCCACCCATCGGTTGCCGGGTTTTCGGTTCCTGAGGGTGTTCCGGACGAATTCGATGAGCACGTGCGTTTGATGGCGGACATGATGGTGCTGGCGTTTCAAACGGATCTGACTCGTGTCGCGACATGCATGTTCGGACGTGCGGGAAGCAATCGTAGTTACCGCATGATCGATGTCCCGGACGGACACCATGATCTTTCGCATCATGGCGAGAATCCGGAGAAGCTTGAGAAAATTCGCAAAATCAATCGATTCCATGTGCAGCAGTTCGCCTACTTTTTGGAAAGGCTCAAGGCGATTTCGGAGGGCGATGGTACGCTGCTCGACCAGTGTATGATCGTTTACGGAAGTGGGTTGAGCGATGGCAATCGGCATAACAATGAGAATCTACCGGTGATTCTTGCCGGCCGTGGTGGCGGGACCATTCGGACCGGTCGCCACGTGCGGTACCGCGAGGAAACTCCCATGACCAATCTGTATATGGCTATGTTGCAGCGCGTCGGAGCGGGCGTCCCCTCGATCGGTGACAGCACGGGATGTCTGCCCAACCTGAGCTAAGCATGGCTTAGAAACTCATGTGCGGTTCGCCGCCTTGAAGGCTGTTTGAAATTAGCAAAACGCGGTACCAACTGTGCCAACAAATTCCCTCTCCGTGTAGCCAGTCCGTGACAGAGTTTGGTCCATCAGATTGACCCTTTAGGTCGCTTGGAAACCACGTCTTCATGAACAAGTGTTGCTTACGTGCGAGTCTATTTTATTCGGGGCTAGTCTCTTGGTGCTTGATCTCCAGCGCTGCCGGGCAGCCTTCGGTCAAGGAGCTCGCCGAGCAACTTCTTAGTTCTGACCGCCAGGAGCGTCGAGACGCGGCCTGGGAGTTGGCTGAACTGGGCGCCAAGGCGACGGTAGCAATCCCCGAGTTGGCGAAGGCGTTGAGTGACGATGATATTCAAGTGTGGGCGGAATCCACTCGCGCGCTCGCGGCGATGGGACCCGCAGCGGAACCGGCTATCGACGCGCTGATCGACCGGATGGACAGTCGCGATGAGCAGCGGCGATACCGTTCGGCGCACGCTCTCGGCAAAATTGGGGCCGCCGCGTTGCCGAAGCTACGACCACTGCTTCTGTCAGATCGAACGCCGATTCGTCGGGCCGCAGCCAACGCAATCGGTTGGATGGGCGCGGAGGCCTCGGTTGCGGTGCCTGACTTGATTCTCTGTTTGGCTGATGACGACGCGGAAGTCCGGCAACTGGCCAGCGAAAGCCTGGGACAAATTGGTGGTGCTTCGGTGCCACGACTCAGCGAGGCGATTGACAGCGACGATCCGCGCGTGCGGGAGGGGGCGGCCAATGCGATTGCGTCCATCGGCCGGGAGGCTGCCATGGCAACCAAAAACCTGCTGGTAGGTGCAGGTCGTACTGACGACACCGCCGCGCGGGCTGCCATCGTCAGAGCACTGGGAGTGGTCGCTCCGGAAAACAAGAGCGTGACAACAGTGTTGCTCAAAGCGATGGAGGATGAAGCAAACGAAGTACAGAGTGCAGCTGTCTCTTCGCTGACGCGTCTGAATCCAACGGCGCAGGCTTCGGTGGCCCCGGCGCTGGTCAAACTGCTCCCTGATGGCGAGACGGAACTGGCCGATCGGATCGCCTTGGTGTTGGGAAGCTTTGGTTCGAATGCGAAAGCTGCGGTGCCAGATATGCTGCGGTATCTGATTCGCAACCCAGATTCGCGGTCCATGGCTCGTGCAGTCGGCCGCGCCGGAGAAGCAGCGCTGCAGCCGACGCTGGATGCATTGCGTGCCGGCGATATCGCGCCGCAACAGGCTACCGATATCATTGATGGCATGCCCGGCTCGGTAAAACTGAAGCTCGTCGACGCGATGGAAGATGAGAATCCGCTTGTTCGCGCAGCGGCCGGATTGTCCGTCAGCAAGCTGCTGCCGCTGCCGGCGGGCGCGGTGGATGCGTTGACGAAGAGCCTGGGCGACGCGCACGCGGAGGTTCGCGCGGGTGCAGTCGCGTCGTTGCAAAGGATCGGTGGCAACGCCAAGTCTGCCGTATCGGTACTCGCCGATCTGGTCGACAACGATGAATCGTCTGAGGTCCGTCGCGCGGCCGTTTTAGCCATCGCCACTCTCGTTAGTGACCCAGAACGTGTCAAGGAGATGCTCGGTTCCCGCCTGTCGGATCCCGATGCTGCCGTTCGACTTGCAGCGCTGACGGTGCTGTCCAAGTTGGATGAGTTGCCGGTTTCTCTACACGAAAGAATTGGAATGCTGCTGTCCGAAGACAACGATCCTCGGGTGCGTGCTGCCGCTTCGCGAGCGATCGTGCGTATCGAGGAGAAGCGACAGCAGACGGCGAAATGGGTCGTTGCAGCGGTCGAAGACGAAGACGCGGTCGTGCGAGAATTGGCATTAAAATCCGTTGCTGATCTGGGCACGGATGTGAAGGCTGCGGTGGAGGTGATTTTGAAGCGGTTGAGCGACGATTCGCCCGCGGTTCGTATCGCTGCCGTGGAATCACTGGCGAGCTTCCGTGGTGAGGCTGAGCCAGCTTTTGAGAGTACAGTCCAGCTGGCCAGTGATGCGAATGTCGGTGTGCGTCTGGCGGTAGTCCAAGGTGTGCGAGATATCACCAGGGATAACAGTCGCATCTTGCCAGTGTTGATCACCGCTTTAGTAGACGAACAGTGGGAAGTGCGACGCAGCGCCGCCAAGGAACTGGCGGAGATGGAAGAAGACGCCACCCCCGCCGTCCCAGCACTGTTGAGAATGCTCCGCAGGGATGAGGAGAGTGACGTTGCCGGCAGTGCACTTCGCAAGATCAACACGGCTGGAGACGAGGCTCTCCCGGTGCTGCTTGAGATTTTGCAAGACTCGCAAGCAAGTCGCCGCGCGCGATACTATGCTCTCTATTTACTTCGCAAGCTTGGCTCGCGTGCCAAGGACGCGCTGCCGATTCTCGAAAAACTTCGGGATGAATCGGACGGTCGACAGCGGGAGTATCTCGACAGAGCTATTCGCGAGATTCAGGGCGACGAGTGAACAGTCACCCCTAGCCAGGCCTTTCTGTCATCAGGCACCCTTGTTTCGATCCATGCGGCGGCATGCCACGGGCAGGACACCAGAGGGTGTGACTCGTTCAGCCTGCCTCAGCTAAGCTGACGGTTTGATCTTTGGCGACAATGATGTGGTCAATCACCTCAATGCCGAGCAAGGCTCCGGAACGCTTGAGGCGATCGGTAATTTCTCGGTCTTCGCGGCTTGGAGTGGAATCGCCCGACGGGTGATTGTGGACCAGTAGGATCGCGGACGCCGCATCGCGGATGGCCGGTCGAAAAACCTCGCGCGGGTGAACTAGGCTGGCATCGAGCGTGCCTATGGTGATTTGATGATTCTGGATGGGTTGCAGTTTGGTGTCGAGTGTCACAATGTGAAACTCTTCCTGGCACGCGTCGTGGGCCAGCCGCGCGAATTGCCGTGAGCAGTAGGCGATGGCAGCTCGAGTACTGTTGACTTTTTCTTTAGGACGCGCGTTGCTGATGGCCTCGGCCACGCGTCGTCCCAGTTCAACGCCCGCCATGATCTGACAATAGGCCACCTCGGAAACCGCACTGCTGATCTGTTTTAGTTCCAACGGACAGCGCGACGGCAAACGTTCAAGCTGCGAATCGAATATGCTAGAAATTTTCTGGCCGGCCTGAACGGCGGACTCGCCTTTTCGGCCGGAACGGATGAGGATGGCGAGCAACTCGCTGGTCGTTAGATTCTGAGGTCCAAGATCCAACAATCGCTCGCGAGGGCGTTCGGCCTTCGGAGCCTGAGTTACTTGGGTACCACATAACTGCCGCTGGATCCAGATTTCGTAGGGGAAATCCTCGGGTTTGGAGGCCCACTTAAATCGTGGTTCTTTGCCATGCTTGATCTGTCGAAGTACCGATTCGGATGTCAGTTGTTTTAAAACCGACGTGACAAACCGGGGCTTGGATTCACTGCACAGAGCGAGGATTTCGTCACGTGCGAATTCCTTGCGTTTGCTGATGACCGATAGAACTTCAGTGAGCTGACTTTTTTTCTGGCTCGTGTTGCGTCGTAACATTCTCGGGCACCTTATGCTACATTAGATATTTATTGACTACGTCTAGCATACCGCGAGTCCCGGCGAGATGAAACGGAGGTAGGCAGCATGCGGAAAGTAATCGTCGCCTCTGCAAAGTGGCCGGTACGCTGGCCAGCCAGGTGAACCGGAGGCACCTCGAGTCCGTATCCGTAATGAGTGCATAATCGACAGGCCCAGCTAGCCGAGGTGATCGTGATTGTGGACAGCGCTGCCTCAGAACCGGATCGGCAACAATTCACCTTGAAGAGCGTGTTTTGGAGTACGACTTCGTTGGCGTTGCTGCTGGCGTATGCTCGCAGTATGGGTGAACAGGCGGTCATACATGTCGCGATCTATGCCCTGTTGGCTTTGGCTGCGGGTGGTTTGGTCGGGTTTTTGCACGGGAATTGGAAAGATGGGCTCTTTTGGTCGATGTTGGTGGCTTTGCTAACGTATCTAGCGGTCGAAGGAGGGCGTCTGCCGGATGAGTCTGTCGTCCTGGGGTGGGGTGCCGTTGGAGCTGGGTGCGGTGCTATTTGCGGAGTCCGATTTCCAAAAAAACTTTGGCTGGGAACATGCCTCACGGGAGCCCTGGGGAGTCTGTTGCTAGTGAGCTTTTTGTTGGTGGCTGGGCAGCCCCTGACCCAACTGGTTCAGTTTGATGTCGCGTGTGCGGCGGTGGTAGGTTGTATCCTACGGCCGTTCATTGAGTATCTTCAGTGGCTGGAAGCCCAAAGCCGACAACCTCGGGTTGTTCTGGCTTCGTGGCTGGCGCTCAGTATTCTGATCGGCAATTTTCTGGTCCCGATCGTGGGCGGTGTCGAACGTTAGGTTGGAGGGAATCTGGCATCGCCGAGGGAGATAACTCAAATTTTTAAGCCACCAGCAGCTGTTCAGGCGAAGCCCCGCGCGTAGGTGGAGCCGCCCTCAGAGCCACCACAAACCGGCATCGTCGAGTGTTTGGGGAGTGCGGATCATCGCGTTGCGGAGCCGGAAACCGATTCGCGATGGAAGGGCTTGCTTGGCTGAGTGCGGTTACCGACGTCCTCAGTCTGCAGAACGACCATGCGTTGATAGATGCCCCCCTGGTCCAGCAACTCTTGGTGGGTTCCTTGTTCGGCGATTTTGCCCTGGTCGAGCACTAGAATCAAATCCGCGTGAGCGATGGTGCTCAGGCGGTGGGCAATGACGAACGCCGTTCGGCCCTGCAGCAGACGCCTCAAGCTGTTTTGGATGAGCCGTTCGCTCTCGCTATCCAGACTGCTGGTCGCTTCATCCAGGATCAAGATGCGTGGGTCAGCCAAGATGGCACGGGCAATGGCAATTCGTTGACGCTGGCCACCGCTCAGCTTGACTCCGCGTTCGCCAATCCAGGTATCAAATCCCTGGGGCAACGCCTCAATGAACTCGCGGGCTGCCGCTGCTTCGGCCGCCTCTACGATCGCCGCGTCCGTCGTGCCGCGGCGACCATAGGCAATATTCTCGCGAACCGTGCCGTCGAATAAAAACACGTCTTGTTCGACAACTCCCAGCGTACGCCGGAAAGAGTCCAGCTGAATATCCTGCAGCGGACGTCCGTCAAGTTCAATGGTGCCACTGGCTGGATCGTAGAATCTGGCCACCAAATTGCAAAGAGTGGTTTTGCCTGCCCCACTTCGGCCGACTAGAGCCACAGTCGTTCCGGCCGGGGCGGAAAAAGAAATGTCCTGCAACACGTCTTGTTGTGAGCTGGGATAGCGAAACGATACGGCGTCAAATCGGATCGTACCTTGGACTTCTTCACGCACCAGCTCAACAGCGCCGGGGTTTCCAACCGACTCGGTGGCTTCTCCCATCAGATCGAGCACTCGATCGAGACCAGCCAGGTTGTTTTGAAATGACATGGCGCTCGTCGTGATCGAGGCGATAGGGCCCAGCAGCATCGTCAGGTAAACCAGAAACATCATCAGATCACCGAGAGTCAGATCTCCCTGTAGAATCTGCCAACCGCCGTAGAGAAGCAAGCCGGTGGAAGCCAGCGGAATGATCACTTCCCAGATGACTTCGATGATGCGAGTTGCCCACCAAACCATCAATTGTTGACGTGCCAGTAGATGAGTTCGACGTGTGAAGCGATTGGACTCGCTCTTGCTTCTAGCGAAGGTGCGAACGACGCGAATACCACCGAATGTCTCGGTCGTCGAAGCGTCAATCTGTTGTCTCCTGCTACGAATGTCTTTGTAGAGTGGACGTACTCGATAAATCCATGTGCGATGCGTAAGCCAGACCGCTGGCAAAAGGGTCAGGCCACCGACCATCAACCTCCAGTCAACGATTACCAATACGGTCAGGCTGCCGAGGAGCTGGATGATGGCTTGCCAGGGGTTGTAAAGCATGTTGAAAATCAAGTCGGCGATACCGCCGGCGTCCTCGCGAATCAGGCTGGTGGCTCCACCGCTCTTAAGTTCCTGAACCCGGTGCAGCGGCAGTCGCATTGAATGCTCGAAAACGCGCCGCCGGATGTCTGCCTGGACCATATTCACGGCTTTGGTCGCGTACCATCGTCCCCACAGATGGACGGCTGATTGCACGAGCGTAATGACACAGACAGCACCCGCGATCAGCCACAATAAGCCCATTGGCGACCAACCCGGTAGCTGGGAAGCCAACCAGGGTGGCAGTGGCCTGGGGGGCTGAGTCAGCACGTAGTCGATCGCGAACTTGGTTCCGGCCGGTGGAAGCAAGCCGAGCAGCGTCGACAGAGCCAGCGTGGCCAGCGCGAAGATGACTTTGCCCCGATGATCGGCCAGCTGTTTCCAGAACGCGCGGAGCAACTGCCAGAACGTACGTTGCGTATGTCGGTCGGCAAGACCTTTGTCCTCGCCCGGAGCAGAAGATCGTTTTCCAAGACGATCTGCAACTTCCTGGCGGTATTCATGATAGCGCTGCCGGCTACTAGAGTTGGACATTGCTGCTGCTCTGTGAGATCGAAATTCAGTTTCCGCGATCGACCTTTCACTATACCCGACAGATCAAACTTTGCCGTGATGGCCAATGCCGGTAACAGAATCTCAGGCCCAGCAGAGATGCCAGGTTGGGGCAGACGAAAACGTGGCAAACCGGAGTGGTAGACAACCGCTCTTGGTCGGAACGCTGCCGTGTAGCAAGGCACAGCCCGCAGAAGGTCCCTAGCGCCAGGGTACCTTCGTTGCTCGTTCAAAGTCGCTATCTGGGCCGCAGCCGGACGCGTTCTGTGCCGTAAAACCCTCCGAAAGCAGCCGCCGGCTGAGGCGACCCGATTGAGGCGGTACTTGAATGGGACGCCTAGCGGAGGGAGAATCTACGGTTTGCCGAGCGAGTCACGGTCAACTAACTGGAGCTTCTCCACTTATGTTCAGTCTATCTAAGAGGCGAACACGCATCGCGCTAGTCTCAGGAGTTGCAAGTCTGGCAGTGGCCTTCGTGGCTCTCTCCCAGCCGCCGCGTGGTCCCGGCGGAAGACGCGGCGGCCGGGAGTCGCTGAACGAAGCGTATGTTGGCATCGTTACCTCGGCCGGCCTGGAAAAAGGTCTGTTCTCGATTGAGTCGACCGGTGTTTCTACCGCTCCGGTTCGACACGCAGCGGCTGCCTTCCTCCAGAGTTTGTCTGAAGAGCAGCGTCAGCGGACGCTGTATCCCGTGGACGATCTGGAATGGCGGATGTGGGACAATCGGCATTTCTATCGGCGTCAGGGCGTTGGCTTCGACGAGATGACGGAGCCGCAGCGCGAGGCCGCCTTTGAAATGTTCGCTCAGAGTTTGAGTGCCAAGGGTCTGAAGAAGACTCAAGACGTGATGAAGCTGAACGGGACACTGGCTGAGCTCTGCAACAACTTTGATGAATATGGCCAGTGGCTGTACTGGATCACCATCATGGGAGATCCCTCCGCGGAAGAGCCATGGGGTTGGCAATTGGACGGCCACCATGTGGTCATCAACTATTTTGTGCTGGGCGATCAGGTCGTCATGAGTCCTGTCTTCATGGGGTCGGAGCCGGTCGAGGCCAAGGGCGGACGATTCCAAGGGACGATCGTGATGCAAGACGAGCAAGACAAGGGGCTGAAACTGCTTCAGTCACTCGATGAAAAGCAGCAGGCGACTGCCATGCTGATGAAGGAGAAAAACGGCAACAACAACCTGTCCGAAGCATACCGCGACAATATTCAGCTCGACTACGCAGGAATCCCCGCATCCAAGCTCAACGCCGAGCAACAGAATCTGCTGTTGGAATTGATTGGCGAGTATGTTGGCAACATGCGCAACGCCCATGCCCAGGTTCGCATGTCCGAGGTACGTGAGCACATCGATGGGACTTATTTCGCGTGGATAGGCGGCACGGATTCCGATAGCGTCTACTACTATCGTGTCCATAGTCCCGTCATCTTGATCGAGTTTGATCATCAAAGACGGGTGGCACCCTTTCGCACGCGTGAGCCGACGCGTGACCATATTCATACCGTGGTCCGCACGCCCAACGGGAACGACTATGGAAAAGATCTGCTGCGACAGCACTACCAGCAGCATCCTCACGAACACAAGTAGGGCGGGCGGTTCGTTGAATTCAATGACCCAGGGGCTGGCGCGTCTAAGGCGTTTTTTTCTGTTTTTGCTGCTCTCTTTTTCTTTCGGCGGGTTCCTTTTCTACGCTGGTGTCGTGGTCCCGATTGGCAGCTCGGTCCTCGGTACGACAACCCAAGGATTTGTCACCAGATTGGTGACTAACGCCCTCAACGCCGCCGTGGCGGTAACGCTCGTATTTATGATCTGGGAAGTATTCGCCGGCAAGCATCGTCGATCGGCTAGCTGCAATCGGTGGCTAAGCCTGTGGGTGGCGGTGATCAGCGTCTGCTGGCTCGTGCTCGTTGGGTTACACCCACTGCTAGATTCCCTGTTGGACACGGAGGAGTTTGCCGTCAAGCAACATTCAAGGTTCTACGGTTTGCATCGCGTGTATCTGTGGGTCAGCACCATTGAGTGGCTCGGTTCCTTGCCGTTCCTGTGGATTTTGGTGAACTCTCCTGCCGGCGAGTCCGACGTAGAGAAATAGCATCCAGTCTGGTGACAGCCGATTTTAGCAAAAGGCACCGCTCGGGAGACATCGTGGCCAAGGTCTTTGTTGCACCATTTGTGCTCTACTTGCTCGGGACCAACCTCATCGGGCGATTCCCCGACAGTTGGTATCCGCTGGCTTACGCGGTGGTCGTGGGCGTGGTTGCGATTGCCTTTGGCTACCTGGCTCGGCACCATCGGATCATCGAACCGCACTGGCGGATTGGGCCGGCGATTGGGGTCGGCTTAGTGGGAATCGCTATCTGGATTGGACTCAGCGAGCTTCACCTGGAGCAGCAGCTGGCTCAGTTTCTACCCGGCTGGCTAGCGCCGGGCGAGAGAACCAGTTACAACCCATTCGAAAAGCTCGACGGACCCGTGGCTGTATGGGCCTTTATCGCGGTCCGCACGTTGGGACTCGCGGTAGTCGTACCGATTGCCGAAGAGTTATTCTGGCGGGGGTTTTTGTTGCGTTGGTTGATCGACCCGGAGTGGGAGAAGGTCTCACTGGGCGACTATACGTTTTCCTCTTTCGCGCTGGTGACCGTCATGTTCACGCTGGCTCATCCGGAATGGTTGGCAGCGGCAATCTACTGCGCGCTACTGAATGCTCTATTGATCTGGAAAAAAGATCTCTGGTTGTGCGTGGTAGCTCACGGTGTGAGCAACTTGACACTGGTCATCTATGTTTTGGCTTACGGTGCCTGGTGGCTGTGGTAGGGGAGTCAGCGCGGAGTTTGGACGCGGATGACGGCATTCCAAACAACCATCTACCGAGACGCATCGATTCGAATGTGGCGACTGACCGACTTGGAATCGGCGGATTGCTCAATCCAGGCGGCCTGGCCACGGCTGCGGAAGTGGTATTGGGGGGCAGTTGGCTGCAAGCGTCGATTGGTAAATTGGCCCGCTGAAAGGAAGGAGAAATTGAAGTAGGCTTCACCGGTGGCCTGCCTATGAATGTGGTGGAACCGGTTGCTGTCGAGCCAAGAAAACCCACCAACTAAGTGAGGTATTCCGCAGGCATCGCTGACGGCCTCGCTGGCGAATACACCATCGTCTTGAAGGACCGATTTCACCAACTGAACGGAGTTGGGGTGCCCTCGTCTTCGTTCCAAATGCAAAAACGTTTTGCCGTCCCTAGTCGCCAGCCCCATGGCGTTTTGCCCGATGCCGCAGTTTTCGCTGAGCAGCTCCGATTCGAAGATGCCTGATGGGGTCAGTTGACTACGAAATAGAGCGGTCGTTTCAGAGCCGTCCGCGTGGATGTGATAGAAAGTCCGGCCGTCCGCAGTTGCAAAATCGATCACGTCCCGGCGAACCAGGCAGTCGGGCGCCAGTTCGATGGATTCAAGTTCCGCGCCCGCTGCCACGCGTTCTTTGACCAGCGCGATCCTTCCCCCAGAGCGCTGCTCTAGCCTGGCGACCCAAATCTGCGTCTGGTCTGAGATGGTTAGATCGATTTCAAGAACTCCGTCTGGTTGTGCATCGGCTAGCGTATCCGGTTCCCCGCTTCCGAACAAAAAGACGCCTTGCGGAGTGAGCCGGACGCGTTCCCGATCCCGTCCGCCCGTAAGCGAGAAATAGAGACCGTCGAAAACAGAATCTTGATCGTCGATTACCTCGATGGTCCAGGCATCTGCCAGTTCTTCGCTGCTTTTTGCCAGAGTCTCGCCGTCCAGCCCGAATAGGAACTCGTCCAGCCGAGGCGCTTCGTTTACGTTCGCCACTCGAACGCGGAGTGTTTCGCTGACAACACGGCTTTCAGCCGCTCCATGGCTAATAATCAACTCATACGAATTGTCCATATCCCGGTCCAAGGGAACTTCATAATCGGTAGGCCGCGAGAATCGCAATTCTCGGGAAACGGGATCGATCTGAAAGCAGCCGGCGTCTTGCCCCTCCAGTCGAAATCCGGTCAAGTCCCCCAGGCGCTCGTCGAAGGTCGTAGCCACCTGCTCGCCTTCGAGCACGGTCAAGGAGGTTCGTGGGCTGTGCCGCGGTTGGCTACTGGCGAACATTCCAGAAAGGCCGGCGATCACGGACAATCCGAGCGCCAAGGCGAGGATTGCCAGCCCCGCAGCGATCAGTGTCCCACGCCATGTGCGGCCGACTCTGGTTTTTATTTTACGTGCGCAAGTCTCTAGGTCACTTGCCATGTCGGCGGCGGATTGATATCGCAGGGCCGGATCGGGCTGCGTCGCTTTGACAATGATGTGGTCCAGCTCTGGAGGTACTTTCGAATTGAGCGATCGTGGCGGCGGCGCGCCAATGCCGGAGTAAGCCTTGTTTGGATTCTCGCCGGACTGCAGTACGGCCAGCTCGTAGAGTGTCAGTCCCAGTGAGTAAATGTCGCTTCTGTGATCGGCCAGGCCCTTGACCTGCTCCGGGGCCATATAGCGTGGCGTGCCCACGGTTTGAAACATGCTAGTCAAGTCGGTATCTGCCATGATGCGCTTGGCCAGGCCGAAGTCGGTGATCCACAGTTTGTCTGCGCCATCGACCAGCAGATTGGCTGGTTTGATATCGCGGTGCAGTACCTCCCTGCTGTGTGCATGTTCCAGTGCCATAGCAGCCTGGCAACCCAGCTCGGCCAACAAGCTCCAATTACCAATCACCCGTGCCAGCAACTGGTAGGCGCGTACTTCGGTCTCTCCGAACTCTGAAAGATCGTTGTGCTCACCCAGTTCAGCTAGCCGAATCGCATCTGCCAGGTTGGGGCCATCAACTAAACGCATCGTGTAGAAGTGTTTGCCGCGTTCCTGACCGAATTCGTAGATTGGCACGATATTGGTGTGATGCAGGGACGCTACCGCTCGCGCTTCTTCCTCAAATCGCCTGATATTTTTTGGATCGAGGCGGTCCGAAGAAATGACCTTGATGGCAATCCGCTCGCGCAACGCGTCGCAATGTGCCTCGTACACAACGCCCATCCCACCAGTGCCGATTTTGCGGACGATCGGATAGCGTCCGATGGTTTCCGGAATCGTCTCTTGCTCGAGGTCTGGCCGATCGCCATCGGTCAGCATTTCCAGCTCTTGCATCACGGGAAACATTCGAAGGATGGCCGTCTGATGTTCCGGGAATTCCGCAGCGAATCCCTCGATGCGCATATCGGGAGCGTCGATGCGCCGCTCCTTGAAGCGGGACCAGAGCACTTCAATTTGTTGAAGCTCCCGATCCGACGTATGCACCCTGATGTTTCCTACCGAGTTGGAAGACAACTGATCGCCATGAAAACCGGTCAGTTCACCACCGTCTCCAAGTGCATGCGACAGTCTCAGGCTGTGATTTGACCCAAGAATTACGATAATTGGGAAAAGCCACAAATGTCGATTGCGCACAGATTTTCGGGGCAATTCCAGGAGCCGGGCTACCTACTGTCCGGTTTGTCCACTTGCAAACACCGCTGGGCACGCTGCCTGGATACGTTGGCGCTCCGAGAACGCCCTACTTTCTTCGGACTCGGTTCCCGCCAGTGGGATCTGTCCGAGGCCCTCGGCCAACGCTGACTTCAACTCGTCGGCTACCTCTGCTACGAAGGGGCTGGCCATCATCCCGGCTGGATAGGCGCGCATTCGCCGTATCTCTACGCCGCCGGTTGCCTTCAACTCCTCATTGGCGTGGCACGCATAATCGCGCCGCGGGCGCAGGTGGAATAGTCTGCCGGGGTAGGGCCGAGGAACATAGGCTTCCGCCAGTTCGTCGTGTTTCTTCCAAATCTCGGCGAAGTTGAGCTGCCTGGCGCCCGGTCGGCCTGCCTTGCCTGTCAAGAAGCGAGCCACCGACGCCCGCCAGACTTTGGAGCGGGCGCGGGCAGTCGCAAGTTTCGACTTGAAAAACTCCCATTTCTGCCGAGAGTTCAACAGCCAGAAGTTCCGAAAGTGGAAGTCTAGTCGCTGCAAGTGATAAACGGTTTGTACCCAGCGTGTTGGATTGGTCGAAGGGGCGCCCAGCCAGTTGTAGGTTTCGATACAAGCCAGCAGTGCGACCCGCTGGCCGGAGGCAATCAGCTGCTGAGCCGCTTCCAACGCGAGCGTACCGCCGGAGCAATAGCCGATGAGAAAGTAGGGGCCCTGAGGCTGTTGCTGGCGGATGTCTCCAACAAAACGGGCTACAAGTTCTTCCAGTGTATCGGGCAAAGTTTCGCCAAATATGGCCGGAGAGTGCAGGCCGTAGATTGGGTGGTTCGGAAGATGGCATGCCAACTCGTGATAGACTCGCGTGAAGCCATCTGCGGCAGGCAGGCAGAACAGTGGTGGCAAATCTCCCTCTTCTTGTATCTCCGTGAGCGTTGACATGGCACTCTCAGTCTGGATGGACAGTGTGGCCGGCTGAGGTGAGGCGGCAAGGAGGCTTTGCGGTTGTTCGCTTTCTTGTGGTGTTGCCGCTTGACGGTCGCTTTCGGCCGGACCTTGCCCCGCATCAGGGAAAAAACCGCCGCGCCGAATTTCGAGGCAACTGTCTTTGACTGCGTCAATAATTCGCTCAATGTCTTCGTCGGAATGCGCCGTCGACAGGAAGCAGTTGTCGCCCCATCCACGCGTAAAAACACCGCGATCGAGCAGATGGAAATAGAGCATGTCCGCATATTCCAAGTCGCTTGGGAACATGAAGCGGAACAAGGATGAGAACTGGGCAATTCGTATTGGGAATAATTCAGATTCGAAAAAATTGTTGAGCGAGTCTGCCAGATAGGTCGTCTTGGCAGTCAGTTGCCTTGGCAGTTCCGGCCCTTCGTCTTTCAACTTCATCAGAACTTGATGAGCGGCAGCGATCGCCAGTGGGTGGCGGACAAAAGTCCCCGCGAAGAACGTCATATCGGCTTCCGGCTCGGAACCGTCTTCGTAGCGCCAGGTGCCGCCGTCCAGGCCGTCCATATACTCGGCCGAGCCGGCCAAAGCACCGATTGGCATTCCGCCACCAAGAATCTTTCCGTAGGTGGCCATGTCACCCCAGACATCGAACCATTCTTGAGCTCCGCCCTGGGCGGCACGAAAGCCGGAAATCACCTCGTCCACGATCATGGCGATCTTTTTGGCGCGTGTGATGCGTCGGATTTCATGCAAGAACTCTCTCGGTTGGGTGAACGGATCCGCACTCTGTACCGGTTCGATCAATACTGCGGCAATTTCGTCGGCCCGCTCATCAATGACCCGCAGCGCTTCCGGGGACCCGTAGTCGAGTACGATCGCATTGTCGGCATACGCTTGGGGAACACCCGGGGCGGCCGGAGAGGAGCGGCGTGTCGATCCAATTAAACTCGAACGCACCAGGACCTGGTCAAAGTTTCCATGATAGTCTTGGTTAAAAAAGACGAACTTGCTCTTGCCGGTGGCCGTTCTTGCCAGACGCAGGGCGGCCATCACAGCTTCTGAACCGGTGTTGCAAAACGTGACTCGTTCTTTGCGTGAAAAATCGCATAGCAACTGCGCTACTTCGCCTGCCAAGACAGACTGTGGCCCAACCTCGACCCCGCGCAACAACTGCTCCTGCAACGCCTCCGTAATGAAGTCTGGAGATTGGCCAAACAGGTTCAATCCAAATCCCATCGCGATGTCGACATACTCGTTGCCA
>JANQJJ010000341.1 GCA_028281725.1 Pirellulaceae bacterium
AATCAGCAAGCCATAACCCAAGGGCTTCAATCGCCGATGCACCGCCAAAACCGCAGAGGCGGCGGGGCGCTGCATAAAAGCTCGTGGTTGCTTGTAGAACACGGCGCCCATAAAGTTATTGGTCGTCGCGTAGCGAATATCCAGTTGAATGCTTGGCTCCAGTGCCGCCAGGTCCACCAGATCCGGCTCAAGAAACTGCCCTTCCTCTCGAGGCGGTGAGGCGGCCAGCGCGATCGGTCGCAGTTCTTCGACCGGCCGCACAGGAACGATACGAAATGTCTCACCCTGCCGCAGGCCGGTCTCGCGCCGCTCGAACGCTACTTCAGCAGCAACGACGGTGCGCCCGATACCTTGGGCATCTCGCTCAAAGCGTAGCTTCTCGCCGTGATACAACCCGTAGTCTGGGAATGCGAATTCGTCGTCGGAAATCTCGGTCAGTGGATAGTAATAGAACCACTCGATCAGCGCGTAGAGCCGGCCATGGTTCTCGAGAATAAACAAAGTGTTGTGATCCCAACCGTACTGCCCGATCAATCCCTGCCAACGCTTCGGAGCATCCGCCGGTCGATCATCCGCCAGGCGGCGATAGGTTGATTTGCCAATCTGCAATTCATCGACGCTGAGAACCTTGACCGTTAGGCCAAACGCGTGCACATCGTCCACGATCAATTCTCCGTCAAACCAGCGGACCTCTTGTCGTTTGCTGTCGTGATGCAAGAACAGCCGACCGCCTCGCTCTTCGATTTCAATCACCTTCCCGTCGGCAGATTCAAATCGCCCGGCCAACACCCGCGCAGTTTGCTCAGGCACAGGCAAAGTCTGCTGAAACTTCGGAAGCGGTTTGCCTTCACGCGCCGCCAGCATGAGACGTAGTGCATAGTCCGTAATACGTCCCACCACCCCACTAGCACCATCCAGGGAACTCATCGCCACAACGCCAATTTTCGAATCGGGCAACCCTTTCAACTGGGTGGAAAATCCATAGACGGCACCTCCGTGGCCGATGGCGCGATGTCCGTCTAATTGGGACAACAAGAAGCCGATGCCAAAGCGGCTGGGCTTTCCATCGGCCCTCGTTTGAGGCGACATCATCATCTGCAATGTTTCCGGCTTGAGCAGTCTTTCTCCGCTGGGCATCACACCGCCGGCAAAAATCACAGACAGAAGTCGGCTCAAATCGGCAACGGTCGAATAGAGATTGCCGGCCGGTGAAGTGCCCAGTCCGAACACTGGAGCCTCAAATCGTCGGCCATCGACCGTCCACATCTTGCCCGGCGCCAGAGCCTGCCGGACTGCTGCGGTCGCTTGGTAGTCACTCGCGCGCATGCCCATGGGGTGCAAGAGTTGGTCTCGCATGTGGCTAGCAAAATCCTTACCGGTGACCTGCTCGAGCACCCGGCCAACAACCGCGACGCCCGCGTTGGAGTACTTGGTACGCGTGCCGGGAGGATAGACTAAACGCGTTCCACTGAGACTATCCACCGTGGCTTTTAATGAAGGCTCGCTGGGATCAAAGTAGTTACCGACTGGAGACTCTCGTACCAGGCCGGACAAGTGGGACATCAGTTGCCGCGGCGTGATTTTAGCGCCGAATGGATTTTCGGGCCGGAAGTCGGGAAGTACCTGCTGAATATCGACATCAAGATCAAGCTTACCCGCTTCGACCTGCTGCATCACCGCCATGTCGGTCAGCAGTTTCGAAACCGAACCGGCTCGATAGACAGTCCCGCCAGAGGCGGCAACCTGGCCATCCAGGGATGCAGAACCGAATCCTTCGCTCCACACGATTTTCTGATCGTCCACCAGCGCGATGGAAAACGCGGGCAGGGCCTTTTGGTCGACTTCTGCTTTAATGGCGGCCTGTAGGTATTCGGCGACTTCCGAATAATCGACGGCAGCACGGTTGCTCTGCTGCCTCGCTGTGTGAGCCTGTACGAGTGATGCAACCGCCTGAGTGAGCTTAGCGATTTTTGCCTTCTGCAGGTTGCACATCACCGCAACACAGACGCCGCTCTCAGGCAGCAATAGCATGTTGGTCGCCGTGCCCGCCTGGCTACCGCTGTGGCCGACCGTCTTGACGTCCGTCAGCTTCCGAATAGACCAGCCGAGTCCGTAGTCGGTTTCGGTCCCATTGGCCAGCACCTGTTTGCTCCATGATTGCCCGAGTGAGGTGGGACTTAGCAACTGGCCTCGATTCATGGCTGTTGCAAATCGCACGAGATCCGCTGACGTCGACAGCAGACCGCCGCCAGGAACTTTCATACTCGTGTCATGCAGCCGCGCGTTCGTCAGTTGCCCAAGCGATGCGCCATCGCCCGCTGGCCGGCGGATGTAGCCTCGTGAGCGATGGGGGATGATGTCAAAATGACTGTCCAGCCGGGTATGCCGCATGCCGGCTGGACTGGTGACGTGCTGCCGAAGCAATGACATGAAGTCTTGCCCGGTCGCGTTTTCGGCCACGGCTCCCAGTAGGTTGTAACCAAACGTCGTGTACTTGTACTTGGTTCCTGGCTCGTGCAACAACGGGTCGTTGGCAAAAAGCGGTAGGGCCGACACGACGGTTTCGAAGTAGTCGGTGCCGACCGCCTCATCGCTGCGGTTGTAATGACGGACGCCGCCAAGATGTCCTAACAATTGCAAGGATGTAACCGGCCATCGTTTCTCGGGAAAGCCAGGACATAGCTGATGTACCGGTTCGAGCAGATCCAACTTGCCCTGATCGGCTAGTCGCATGACAATCGCGGCAGTCATCGGTTTGGCAATTGAAGCGGTGCGGAATAACGTCTCGGGCCGTGTGGGAACCTGATGCTCCACGTCAGCCAATCCAAACGCCTGCTCGAAGCAGAGCTGGTTGTCCACGGCAACCGCCACCGTCAATCCGGGGATCCCCTGCTTTTCGACCTGCTCGTCGACTAGCGCGACGATCTCCCGCTGTACTTGATCCGGAAGACCGCCCGTTGCTTGTGCCCGGGCCGCTGAGGAGAGCAACAGCAGGCAGAGGGCCATTTGAAAAATTTGTCTCATCGCTGTATCTCCGTGGCGAGTGTTTGCATGAGTATCGGTAGCTGTTTGCCGTGAAAGGTCCGGCGGCTGGATCACGCGAAGAGGCTACTCCGCTATCTGTTCGTCCGACCGGAGCAGGACGTTGCCCGCCAATTTTCCAAGCACTCGGCCGCGGTCGACAGCCAGCTCACCGCCAACGAGGACATAGTGGATGCCCTCGCAAAACTGATGTGGATTGAACGCATCCGCCTTGTCGCGGATTCTCTGTGGATCAAAAATGACGATGTCGGCAACCGCTCCAACTCGCAATGTGCCGCGATCCTTCAGACGCAAGATGCTGGCCGGCAACGAAGACGACACGCGCACCGCTTCTTCCAGGGTGATTAGCTGGCGGTCGATGGCATAGTGCCGAAGCTTCCTTGGGAACGCCCCGTAGAAACGTGGGTGAACCGGACCGTCCTCCGGCAAGGCAATGCCGGCATCGCTGGATGTCGCGACCCAAGCCGTTTTAGCGAACGCCTCAACATCACTTTCGGACATCGAGAACGCCCGCAGCTGGGCACCACCACGGCGCTGCGTATCCCCGTCGAACTGCAACGCAATGGCCGCATCGACCGAATCCGTTCCGCTCATTTCCGCCAACTGCCAAAGTGATTTCCCGACTAGCGCGTCATTCGGGTGGTCGACGATCACAATATTTCTATCACCGCCACGTCGTGCGATCTCGTAAGCAATATCCTTGCGAACCGCGGCAGACCTTCCGGGAGACGATAAGTTCGCCCTGAGCCGGTCGGCTGGAGTCTCCCCCGCCTGTTTGTCATCGACCACCCACGACGGGATCAACACGATCCGCCCATCGGACCCGCTCGTGTTGTAGGCGTATTGGTCGGCGAAAATTGGCACTCCCCGGTCACGAGCGCGTTGGATCATATCGATCATGATTCGGCTCGAACCCCAAAAATCGACGCCACGAGCCTTGATATGCGTCGCGACGACGGTCACACCCGTGGCCGCTGCAATATCGATTTGTTCCTGCATGTTATCGATCATCGACGGCTGCGCCGGAGGATCACGACTCGGCAGAAACCACATCGGACGCGAACCGGAGCTGCGTTCGTGCACGACAAAGATCCCACGCAAGGGCGCCAGTTCACTGACCAGCCATTCCATCTCACGAGGTGTACTCCAACGACCGGGAACGTATTCCAGCCCCGCTGACATCCCGAACGCGCCTTCCTCCATACCACGGCGAATGCTCTGAGCCATCTGCTCCAGTTCGTCATCGCGAGCTGGACGCCGGGTATCGCCGGCCATGGCCGCCGCACGAATTTCGCCATGGCCGATCATCTGAATCACGTTCGGACCGACCCCCTGCTCGTGCATCATCCGCCGCTGCTCGGCGATAGACTTCGGCCCCGAACCGTCTTGATTGACGACTACCGTGGTAATCCCCTGCGTGATCAGATTCGGAGCCGCGCGGCGTAGCGGATCCATCGCCACGAGACCTTTGTCGGCGTGGCTGTGCAGATCAATGAATCCCGGGGCAATCAATTGCTCGCTGGCGTCAATGGTGACCTCGGACCGGGACGTGTCCAGCTTGCCGATTTCCACGACTCGGCCGCCACGAATGCCGATGTCGGCAGTGTGTCGGCTCGCACCCGTGCCATCGATCACCTGGCCGCCACGAATCAGGATTTCAAAATGCGTGGCCGAATCCGCCCGCGCGCGAGACGTAGCCGGCGTCTCCTTGGTGGAACTCTCGGCGGATTTTGGATATGCCGCAAGAATCAAACCCAGTAGGCGACCAAAATCCGACTTATTGACCCGTGTCCCCTCCTGAAACGAATTCACACGATGGACGACCACAAGATCCAGGGATGGTATGACAACCAGGTACTGTCCTCGATAACCCCGCGCCGAGTACGCCCCTTCCGGTAAGCTCACGCCGGGAAAATGGGCCCCCTCGACCGCAACCCACCACATGTAACCGTAGCCACCTGACGCACCAGTATCGGAGTAAGACCGCGTACTTTCGCTAATCCAATCCTTGGGAAGTAATTGCTCGTTACCCCACCTTCCTTCTCGCAGCATCAGCAAGCCGAAACGCGCCAGATCGCGCGTGCTGAGTTGAAACGGATACGCAGGATGAACCGAGTCCGTACCGGTAACGTACTCGGTGTGTCGCGATCGAACGAAATCTTGCATGCCGAGTGGCCCCGCCAGCCGATCATCGAACTCTTCGAAGAGACTGCGCCCGGTCAGGTTCTCGAAAATCGAACACAGCGCGTTGAAATCCCAGTTGTTGTAGTACCAGAACGATCCCGGCGGATGAGAACCGCGTGCCGGGCGAGCAGCAGCCATCGCTTTCGTTTCGTACAGCGCCGGGTGATAAACTCCTGACCGAGCCTTCAGCAGGTCACCGATCGTGGCAGCCTTTTCTTGCTCACTGAGCGAGGGCTCGCGATCGTCGATGCCAAGCGCTGCCAGCGTGCGACCGAGTTCGATCGTACCGTCATCGACATGCGGACCGTACAAGGCGCTTAGCAGGCTCTTGCGAACCGAATGGCAGCGCAGCGGCAACGCGGTCGCGCCCCACGCATCCACCACGAGCCCTGATTGGACAATCATGACGGCGGCCGTATCGAGTGAGTCGGCCAGCTGCCTGGCTTCTTCCAATTTTTCCACCGACCAACCTACATCCGCGGGTGACTGCCAGCGTTGCCAATACTGACGCGGAATCTCATCGCCCCGTAGCGGACGCATCCCGAGGAGCATCACGCAGGCAAACAGCACAGCCGATACCAGGTCGGTTTTTCGCATCATGATGCTCTACTTGCTGCTGTGGTACACCTGCCGTACTTCTGTTTCGCCGACAACGTACGGCATGCGGTGGGGAAGGTCTGTTACTTTGGTTCTGAAACCTGGCTTGGATCATCTTGGCAACACAGTTCGACAGCCAGGGCCGGATTCAGTGCGATACCGTTGCCATGGCCACTACCAAGTTGAATACGACCACGGTCGACGATCGCGCCCACGGCGGGATCTTTGGCAATCAGGATCGAACCATCGAGATCGGCATAGTCCAGCAGCGGCAGCAGCTGGGCTGCGGCCGAAATGCCAACCGAGCTTTCGACCATGCAGCCCACCATCGTTTTCATGCCCAGGCTGCGCGCCTGACGAAGCATGCGGATGGCTGGCGTCAGGCCACCACATTTGCATAGCTTGACGTTGATGCCGTGAAAGGCACCCTGGCATCGATCGACGTCCGCCTCACTCTGACAACTCTCGTCCGCTACGATTGGCAAGGCTGAGCCCGCGTAAACCGCTTCGTGCTCGCTGCGCGCTGCCTCGTTGGGAAGTGGTTGTTCGATAAACTCGACGTTTAATTTTTCCAGATGCCGGGAATTCTCGATCGTCTCTTCAACCGTCCAGCCGCAGTTTGCGTCGACCCGAAACGTCGCGTGAGTATGCTCGCGCAAGGCTCTGACGATCTCGACATCCTGCGGCGTTCCGAGTTTGATCTTGTAGATCGGCCAGCCGGGACGCTCGCTGAGCTTGGAAACCATGCGATCGATTGCATCGATACCAATGGTGTAGCTCGAATCAGGAATATCCTCCCACTGCAAGCCGTTGGCAGCATAACTCGGTTTGCCTTGTAGCTTGCCATACAAGTCGTGGGCGGCCAGATCGATGGCTGACAATGCAAACGAGTCGTCGCCCAGCCATGGCTGCAAGTCCTGCCACAATTGTTCCGGCGTTTCAAACTGGTGCGACGCAAGCCAATCCTCACAGCGCGAAAGAGCGGCGACCATGGATTCGATGGAATGTCCGTAAAACGCATTATCCGTCGCCTCGCCGAGTCCACTCACCTCTCCGCTGGACAGCTCGACGACGAGCGTGCGTTGCTCGGAGATAGAACCCCGAGCGATGGTGAACTCATGCTCCAAGGGCAAGGCATATCGATGGAAGGTCAACTTCATGACATCAGCTCCTCACGCAACTTCAAGACGGCGTCGACCAATACATCCGGGCCATCGCGATAGACGTCGCAGACAGGTAAGCCGAGCTCCTCTTCCACGCGGTGGCGTTCTTGGCTCGCCTCTTCGACCGTCAGCGTTCGACTATTCATGGCCACGCCGATCACTCGACATGGGTGACGAACGGAGGCAATTGCTTCATACAGCTCAAGGAGCTTTGCCAGAGGCTGTGTAGGCACATGTTCGAGTGATTTCACCGCGTCACGCCCCACTTCGTAACACAAAAACAAGCCGTCAGGAGCGGAGCCGTGCAGCAACCCCAGCGTCACCGCGCTAAATGCCGGATGGGTAATGCTGCCCTGCCCCTCGATGAGCAGAAAGTCGTGATGTTGATTTCGTTCGACCAGGCGCTCCGCCGAACCGTTGACGAAATCGGCCACAACACAATCCAGCGGGACACCTTCACCGGAGATCATAATGCCCGTCTGCCCGGTAGCGAGAAACTTGGCATCATGGCCGCGAGCAGACAGACCGCGCTGCACTTCCAAGGCCACGACCATCTTGCCGATGCTGCAATCATGCCCCACCGAATGAATTCGCAGGCAGCCCTCCCGAAATGCAACATGCCGAGCCGTCTCTTTGTCGCTGTTGCGCCGCACATCAATCAGGCGACAATTGTGCCGCTCAGCAGTCGCCACAAACTCCGGATCGTCCCCGACGAAATCGTGCAACCCGGAGACAACGTCAATGCCTCGGCGAAGCGCATCGGCAATAATCTCTCGCCAGGGTGGTGGAATCTTCCCACCCGGCGGCGCGATACCGATAAATAAAGCATCGGCCTGGACATCATCCAGTGAGCCGATCACTGGAATATCGCCTCCCGCTGACAACAAATCTTGAGCCGTGCGACCGGCTTCGCCAGCATCCAGTACCGCCGCCACGTCATCGGTTCGGTATCGCAACAAGCTGATCGCAGTCTTTGCCAGAAAGGGCGTTGAGGCACCCTCGGTTAGGATCACGATTCGGTGATAGGTGGTCATCAAAGAAGCATTCTCGGCAGCTTGGGGGACCGGTAGCTTCTGAGCGTGTTGGTCGATCATTTTTCCATTGGCTTCGCTAGTTGTGCGTCAGTCGGCTTGGTCTGCAAACTCCACCGACGTACGGGTCGTGCTGCTTTTAGGCTGCTGTAAGACATCAGCTTAGTCACTGATTTAGAGTTTATGTCCGCATCATTCCGCTGGCCATGCGCAAAAAGCGCATTAAAATGATGGTTTTGCGCATCCCGGCCGGTCCACCAGCCGATTGCAGACAGGCTCTCTCCATGCGGCATGTCGGATTACTGATCGAAACAGACGACAACTGGGGACGCAGTGTGGCGGCCTCGATTTGCCGGTACGCCAATCGCGCGGGTTGGACCTTGTTGATAGGACCTCGAGATGGGCAGCGGAGATTGCGGATTCCTCGGGGTTGGCACGGCGATGGGGTCATCGTGTCGCTACGGGACCAGTTGATGGTTCAGCACGTGCGCCGCCTGAAGAAGCCGGCGGTTGATGTTTCGATGATGTTCCCCGACGAAACTTGGCTTGGTCGTGTGGCGACGGATGACCAATTCCGCGCCAAAATGGCTTTGGAGCACTTCCGGTCGAGAGGGCTAAAGCACTTTGCCTGCTACTCCCCCTCCATTGGAAGATACTCGGGACAGCGAGCCAAAGAATTTCAACGCGTCATTGAGAAGGAGAACTGGCAGTGCGCGTTTTATCCAACGCGCCAACGGTCATCTCCGAGCGGATGGTTGACAAACACCAAGCACGCCGGTGCATGGCTTCGGCAATTGCCCAAGCCCTTGGCCGTTTATGCCGCGGACCCCTATGCTGCTCGTCAGCTAGTGGAAATCTGTTCTGCCGAAGCGTTGTTGGTGCCAGATGACGTTGCGATACTCTCTGGCGATGACGACGACCTCATGTGTTCAGTTGCCAATCCGCAGATCTCCAGCATTGAACTTGGCAGCGATTTGATTGGCGAGCGCGCGGCGGACATGCTCAACCAAGCGATGCAGGGCCGACGGCCAAGTCGACGTCCGGTTTTGATCCGACCGCTGCGAGTTCATGCTCGGCAGTCGACGAACATTCTTAACTTGCCGGACGCCGAACTCGTGACGATCTTGAGATACATTCGCGAATTTGCGACCACCGGAATTCGAGTTGCGGACATACTGCGTGAGTTTCCAGTCTCGAGACGCGCGTTGGAACTGCGGTTCCGAGAATACCTCAAACGATCACCCGCAGAAGAGATACGACGCGTGCGATTCGAGTGTGCTCGGCGTTTGTTGCGGGAGACGGACCAATCGATTGCCCAGATAGCGGTTATGTCGGGCTTCACCAATGCTCCTCATTTCTGCCGCTCCTTCCGTGCCAATTTCGGCCAATCTCCCAGTGACTTGCGACCGGCCAATCGCTCGTCAGCCTAAGCGGAACGCGTAGGAGAGATTGCCGCCGCTAGCTTCATCGCTGCTGATAAGACACTGGCTTGGGCGCTGGCTCTTCAAACGCCATGATTCGGCTGGGGCTGGTGTAGATCAGCCAATTGCCGGCGGAGGTGAGATTGCCCCCTTCGGCGCTACGGCTGCCTAGTTCGATGCGTCGTATGATCGGCGGCGAGTCGATATGCGGCGACTCTCCGCCGGATGCCTCTTCGGCCAGATCGGCGGGAAACACAAAAATCTCGCCCGAGGTAGGCCAGTAGACTTCGCCGCCGGAGATGATACCCCGTCCAAGACCACGAGGACTTGGTAGCGCGCTGACAACTCCAGGCGTACCGCCGCCGGGAAAACGTCCGCGAATTCTCCCGCTAAGCCGATCCAGCCAGACCAGCCGATCGCCACTAACCAGCAACGAACCCTCGAAAACTCCCAACATATGAATGGCGTCTGCCGCCTGGCTCTCATCGGTCGACCAAATCAGGTCGCCGGTCGTGGCATCGAGTGCAAAAATCTCTGGACAATCTTGCGGTGCACAATACACGATGCCTTTGGCGATCAAACAGGGTGTCATGTCGCGATAACGATATCGATCCGGCGTTGGATAGGCCCGCTTCTGCTTCGCCGGACGAGAATAACGCACGGACCACTGGATATTGCCGGTCAAGGGATCGAGGCAGACGATGGCGCCCAAATTGGTACTGTAGTACAACCTGCCACCAGCCATCGATAAGAGCTGGTGAGAGATTAAGTTAGCCCGGTCACTGCCAATCACCGTCCCTGTAGCCAGCACAGGGGACCGCCACTGAAGTTGGCCACTGAATCGATCCAAGGCAATGATGCTTCTACGAAATCCCACGTTGTCCCGCTGCACCACCGCTACGATCAGTAGGTCGCCCCAGACGAGCGGACAGCCTTCGAACTCCGAGCCCGCAAACTCCTCCGCAGACAACCGGAGTGGAAACCCTCGGAGCAAGCTGCCCTGCTTCTTCAGATCGAGCCCCACCAGGTAGCTGAGCGACCCACCGTCTGAACCGAAGTCTCGATTTGCCCAGCCGGTCACCGGTCCGCCCATGCGCGCGTAGAGGCAGTCTTGTTCGACCACTAGCGTTCCACGCGGCGCGCCAACGAGTGGATACCCCAGCGGTAAGAAGGCTGCGGGCGCAATGTGGCTGTCAAACAGCGGTAGTGCCGGTTTGATGTTGGGCCACCGCCGGCCGTTTTCCAGATCATAGGCAATAATCCGGTTCAATTCGTTGATAAACACTTTGCCTTGATAGACGGCGGGATAGTACGGCAATATCCCACGTTCCAACTCGCCCACACGTGGCTTGCTAGCCGCGTTCCGGTCGCTTGACGCGGTGTAACGCTCCAGGGCTTGGCTCCAGTTGGGCCATGAAACAAGTCGAAAACGCTTGCTTCCCATTCCACCGCGCAAGCGGTTTCCACCAAAAGTTGGCCAGCCCTGTCCGCCGCCTGGTAGCGTCGTCCACTGCGCAACCTCCTCCAATTTGGCAACCAGCCGATCGCGACTGTCCGCGCTGAGCAGTTGGGCCACTGAACGCACCCATCCATTGACCGCAGGCTGATCGATCGCGTCCGGACAGATGGCAGCGGCAACCATGGCTCTGGCGAGCACATCGACCAATAGCTCCTCTCGCGACTGGCCGCCGGGGACTGTTTGAACAAGCTCCCCCTTCCACGCCGCGACCCGCTCCAAGAAAACGTCTTTTTGATTCAACTGCATCCAAAGTAAAGGCCACAACAGACTTCCCTGCACCGACGTTCCACCTGGCGTATCGACACCGGAAAGATCGAATCGCAGATCCGGCGATACGCGCTGGAGTACTTGCATCGCGGCCAACCCCCAACCTCGCTCCAAGTACAAATCGCACAGCAGCAGGTTGAACTCGACCCCCGATTCACTGGCCAGGTAACGTGCAGCAGCCCGCTGGATTACGGCCGGGTTCTTCTCCTGTCGTTGTCCAGCGAGTACTGCCTCGGCTGACTTGTTAACGTCCCGCTGGTATTGTTTGCGGACTTCAGGATAGCGGCTGAAGATCTCGGCTAACCTCTGTCCGGTCCAATGGCGAACCGGTATGTAGCGCTGCATTCGCTGAGTGGCAGCTCGCTGAAGGCCCTCCGCTTCGACCAATCGGCCGGCACTTTCATCCAGCAGCTTCTGCAGGTGGTTGAGAGCTTCTGCGTGCTCGCCGGCCTGCAACAACTCATCGACCTGCTCCATGAGCAAACGCTGTGAGGGTAAGACCAACTGCGGCGGCTGGTGTGAATTCAGCTCTTGAGCCAGACTGCTCGTGGGAAACAAGCAGGCTATAAAAACCGACTGCAGCCCCCACCAGATGCATAAGCCGGCGGTGGCACCGCGCCGGGCTACCCACGTGCTAACCGTGGCTCGTTTCTGCCGTCCCATGGATCGTCCCCATCGAGAGTTCCGAGACCTTACTCAGGTAGTGCCGGCCGGCGGCACGTAAATCTGATATAGCATCAAGTAAACGATAACTCCGGTCACAGAAACGTACAACCAAATTGGCCAAGTCCACTTTGCCAGCTTTCGATGCGCTGCGCGGCGCCCTCGCAACCCCAAGTAAATCGTGGCAATGGCTAAAAAGGGGACGGTGGCAGCCAAAACAATATGGGTGGCCAAAAGTCCGAGGTAAAAGTACCTGACCAGCTTGGGGGCGACGGCGGGGTCTGTTGGAAACGGCTTGCTTCCCACATACGCGTGGTAGATCAGATAGCACACAAGAAACACCACGTTCACGCCAAACGTCGCCAACATGACTTTCTTGTGCGCGTCTTCCCGCCTCTGCTTGATCAATACGAACCCGGCAATCAACAACAGCGTCGCCAATGCGTTGAGCGACACATTCACATGCGGTAACCATTGAATCACTTGAATGTCAAACCTTCCGTTACATCGAGTGCGGCACAGCCGCTACAAAAAAACATCGAGTGCGAGCCGCACGGGCCTATAGTGTGTCCTATCAACAAAATCGTTGCTCAAACGAGCGAGGACGATGCGCCACGAAACCGGGGCGCGCTCTCAGACTCATCCGGGGTGAGCCAACATCCGCTGAATCCGTCTCGGTTGGGGCGCATCAGCTGCCGGAGTCCACCTCTTGCTCCTCCTGTGGGATGCTGCCGCCTGCATCGATCAATTTCTGAATATCCCGCTGCAACGCCTGCCACTGAGCGGGGTCCGACCAGGTATACAGTCCAAACATTTTGCCTTCGGCGTCCATCAGTGCGAACTTCTCCGGGTGTCCCTGACGCATAACTCCCAAGCTGAACAGTTCCGCACCAACGCGGCGGATGTAGGGCATATCTCCTG
Source organism: Pirellulaceae bacterium (assembly GCA_028281725.1). Taxonomy (GTDB): domain Bacteria; phylum Planctomycetota; class Planctomycetia; order Pirellulales; family Pirellulaceae; genus Aureliella. The sequence goes on from JANQJJ010000341.1 coordinate 12,809, forward strand.
TGAAAAAAAGCCATTGATCTTTGTCGGCCTGGAATCGCTCCGCATACTGAGTCAGTACGGGTGGGCGATCCACTTCCGGATCACATGAGATGCTCAAAAAACGTACCCGCTGGTCCTTGAACTTCTCTTGCAACTGCTGGACTTTCCCGTTCTGCTTGACGCAGATGGATGGACACGTAGTGAAAAAAAATCCAGCAACGTACGGTTGTCCCTTGAGCTCTTCGCTACTGATACGTTTGCCGGATCGCTCGATCAGTGTGAATTTGGTCAGCCACTCTTCGTCGTCGCCCAAATTATCGCTCGAAGTCTCTCGAACCGGGACGCGGGTCCGCTGCGATTCGCGCCGCTCGTCGCTCCTGATCAACTCACCATCTTCATTCTCGGTATAGGCTATGCCGGCCTGTCCGGGAGTCGCCAGCCGGCGACTCATGACAGCTGCGAATAATCCTATGCCCGCGACCAGCAGCAGCGCCACGAGCAGGCCATAGATCTTCATTACCTCAAATCTCCCTTGGCTGGCCGCAATACGATCCACCAGGCGGCAGCAAATGTTACGACCAAGAAACCGGTTGTCACGATCCAACTTTCAAACAATCCCGGCAACCATAGCTCGGCAGATACCGCTTCCACTCCCATCATTCTACGCAATCCAGCAATGGTGTAGCTCATGGGATTGACCCGCATGATCCAGTGCATCCCCCATTGCCCGATGGGACTACCGACGTCCGGGCGGGGAATCGGAAAGAAGGCGCCACTGAGCAGCCAGAGTGGCATCAACACCAAATTCATGATGGCGTGGAACCCTTGGGTAGACTCCATGGGCCAGGCAAAAAAGACCCCTAGGGCCGTCAGTGACAATGCAGAGATCGCCAACATGGCCATCACACCGATCAGGCTCCCCCCTAGCGGCACGCTACCCACGACAACGGCCAGCGCCAAGAAAACCAGGGCTTGTACCCAGGCGATCGCGCCGCCACCAAAAATCTTTCCTGCCGCGACAGTCCAGCGAGGTACCGGAGCTACCAATACGTTCTGCAAGAAACCTTCGCGGCGATCCTCGATGATCGAGATGGTCGCGAAGATCGCGGTGAACAGTAGAATCAGAGCCATGGTACCAGGCAAGTAGTATGTCATGAAGTCTTGGTCGCCACCGCGAAAGGCGGCATGCATACCAGTCCCAAACAGCAACCAAAAGATGATCGGCTGTCCAAGTGCTCCGATGACGCGATTGCGCTGACGAAAAAATCGCACCCACTCGCGCCACGCCAACATCCAAACAGCGGCCAAGGGCTGCGGCGCCGCCCTGCCAGCGGCGGCTTGGCTGCCGACGTTTTCGTACTGCTTTTTTTGCTCTAGCTCAGCCGTAGACACTAGCGTTACTTTCAATCTTGGACCCACTGTGAACGTCACCCAGCACGGCAATAGACTGCCGGGCGGGCCTAACGCCTCTTTTTGGACTTCTTGCTGCTCCTGCCCTGCCCCTGACTTTCGTTTCCACCGGGATCGGTGTTCCAGAAACGATGCCCGGTCCGTGCAACAAAGACATCTTCCAGGCTTGGCCGCCCGAGCGTCAGCGTCTGGATGCGGTTTCCAAACTCCGCGGAAAGGGGAGCAACCACGCTGGCTGCTTGAGAACCGACGACGCAAATCTGATTTTCTACTTCGCGTGTTTCGACTTCCTGTGCCGCCAACCACCGCGTGACCTGAACGGGATCTGAGGTTTGAATAGTCAGGACCTGCTCGCCAAGGGAACGTCTCAGATCATCCGGCTTGCCTACCGCTACCGCTTGCCCTTCGTGCAGGATGGCTATGCGATCGGCTTTGTCCGCTTCTTCGAGCACATGCGTTGTCAGCAATACAGTCACTTGATTCTGCTGCTGCAGATCCTTCAAAGCGTGCCACATATCCAGCCGTGATGCCGGATCAAGTCCAGAACTGGGTTCGTCCATCAACAGCAATCGCGGGCGATGCAAAATCCCCTTGGCTAACTCCACCCGGCGTTTCAATCCACCCGACAGCTCTTCGGTGGGCGTTCCCAGTCGATCCTGGATACCGAGTTGCTCGGCGACCTGCTCGATGCGGGTGGATAGCTCCTGTCCCGTAACGCCGTACAACGCAGCTTGGCATCGAATATTCTCCAGAGCGGTCAGCTTCGGATCCAGGCTAGGAGATTGAAACACGACCCCCAGCAACGATCGCACCCTGGCTGTCTCCGTGGTGGCGGAGTGGCCGAATACATGAATTTCCCCCGTTTGAATCCGGGCCAGAGAACTGGTCAGTCGGAACAGCGTCGATTTGCCGCTACCGTTCGGACCAAGCAACGCAAAGACTTCGCCGGCAGCCACCTCCAAACACAGCTCGCGCAAGGCCTCGCGCCGACCGTAGTGATGGCTGAGCTGTTGAACGCGGAGGGCTGGCAGATCGGCCTCTTTGATCACGGTTGCTAACTTTCTGGTATCTCTAATGTAGGTACTGAGCTGACGCAATGACGGGGGCGCACAACAATTTTTACGAAAGTCAAAACGGCAAATAAACTAGCGGGAACAAACCGAGCCAGACCAGACTCACAAAGTGCCAGTACAGGGTTACTTTGTTCAGTAACCCTGCCTTGCTGCGATCTAGACGTCCGGGCAGAATCATGACGATGACGATCAGTCCTATCAGCACGTGAATCGTATGGATGCCTGTTGTCAGCCCATAGCCGGCCCCCCAGCGGCGGCCACCGGGAATGCTCACTGGCAGTCGCAACCAAGGATAACGCTGATTCAGTCCCGCGGCTGCCTCAGCCATCTCACGACGAAAGGTCTGGCGATGTTCGGCTCGCTGGGTCGCCCCAGAGGCGGGTGCCCGCCCCTG
>JANQJJ010000345.1 GCA_028281725.1 Pirellulaceae bacterium
AACCGATTCTCCCAAATGCCCGACTTCGACGTGCGGACGATTTACCGGGCGTGGGCCGATGGCGGAACAGCACTCGCTGAACTCATCCCTTCGAAAACCCAGAAAGGTTTTTATCTGTTTCTGTGGACAGGTGATTGCCTGAGCTACTTCCAAGGCCCGTGCATCTTCGACCGGCTGGGCGACGACGGAACACACAAATCCTTCATCGGTGAGATGTGCGACTTTCTGTGGGCGCTCGACGTGAAGTTGGATGCGCCTGAATTAGGTGACTGGCATACCGTCGACGAGGCGCTTCTGCCCGACTTCCTTGAGGATGGTTCGGCATTCTGGGACGGCGTTCCTGAAGGCCTCTCTGATGATGAATGTTACGAGTGGTTCGCTGATCACCGAGATGACGGAAGGCTGACGCAGGGCAAGGCTGACCTAATGCTGGAGGCAGCAGCATGACGGCGGTTGCCTCTACGAACGGTCACACCAGCGAAGGTCTGCAGGCGCTGCTGAGCAGGCTCGACGGCGTCAAGCAGACCAGCGACACGCAATGGTCCGCTCGTTGTCCGGCCCACGAAGATCGGCAGGCGTCGTTGTCGATCGGCAGGCCCGGCAACATCACATTGATTAACTGCCATGCTGGTTGCTCGAAAGAGGAAGTGCTCGCCGCGGCCGGGATGAGTTGGGAAGACCTCAATCCACGGAAGTCACAAAAGCAGATCGTTGCAACCTACGACTACGTGGATGATAACGGCGAGCTTATATTCCAGGCAGTCCGCTACCAACCGAAGGACTTTCGCCAACGTAGGCCCGACGGGAATGGTGGCTGGACGTGGAAGGTCAGAGGCTGCAGGGTTGTTCCCTATCGACTACCCGGACTGGTTGAGGCAGATCTCGCTGAACTAGTATTCGTCTGCGAGGGCGAAAAAGACTGTGATCGATTGGCGTCGATTGGAATGGTGGCAACCTGCAACGTTGGCGGTGCTGGGAAGTTTCGGAAGCAGCACGCGGAATTCCTGCAGGACCGCAAGGTCGCCATTCTCTCCGACAACGATAAGGCTGGTCGGGATCACGCCGAACATGTCGCGCGGTTAGTTCACGGACGTGCGGCCTCCACCAAGGTCATCGAACTACCAGGGCTTCCCGAGAAGGGAGACGTAACCGACTGGTTGGATAACGGTGAGACCAAGGAGCGCTTGCTCGACTTGGTCGCCGAGGCTGCTGAATGGCAGCCCACAGAAGTGGTGCCTGCAGACTCCGCGGCGGACGATCGTCCAACCGTCTACATCAGCACTCGTGAGCATGAAGTGAACGACGCCGCGACTGCCGCCCTGTCTTCCGACCAAAACCTGTACCAACGGAGCGGCGTGCTGGTTCACGTTATTGAAGGCGGGCAGACAAAAGACGGCATTGATCGACCACCATCGTCGCCACGCGTAACACCAATTCCACTGCCTTTGCTTCGCGAGAAGCTGTGCCGGTGTGCAAACTTCGTCCGGGATTCTGGTGAAGAGATTGCGCCAGCCCATCCGCCGGAGTGGTGTGTGAAGGCGATCGGGGCACGAGGTCGATGGGAGGGGATCCGCGAATTGGAAGGGATCGTAATGTCGCCGGTATTGAGGCCGGACGGGACGATACTTTCAGAATCGGGTTACGACGAACAAACGGGGCTCTTGCTGGTGAACAGTTGTGAGATCGATGTGCCGTTCTCACCGACCAGAAATGAAGCGCTCAAGGCGGTGGATTTACTCTCGGATGTGGTGTGCGACTTTCCGTTTGAGAAGCCGGTCCACAGGGCAACCTGGCTGGCATTAGTGCTTACTCCGCTCGCCCGGCACGCATTCGATGGCCCGGCACCGCTGTCTTTGATTGACGCCAATGTCCGCGGTAGTGGCAAGACGCTTCTGGCGGACCTGGCAGCAATCGTCAATCACGGACGCGACATCGCCGTTATGAGCAGCCCTAAAGATGACGAGGAAGTTCGCAAACGAATCACAGCTATTGCCATTGCCGGTGATGCTCTCGTGCTTATCGACAACATCGTCGGAGGTCTTGGCAGTGCGTCCCTGGATGCTGCACTAACTGGAACCGTCTGGCGGGACCGTATTCTTGGGAAGACTGAAATCGTCGAGATCCCGCTTTCGACCACCTGGTGCGCCACGGGCAATAACGTGGTGCTGCACGCAGACACCAGCCGTCGAGTCATGCACATCCGTTTGCAATCTCCGCTGGAAAATCCCGAGGAGCGCAGTGGGTTCAAATATGACGACGTCAAGTTGTACGCCAAGCAGAACCGCAGCAAGCTGCTATCGGCAGCGCTGACAATCTTGCGCGGCTATTTCGTCGCGGGTTGTCCGAAGCAGAGCTTAAAACCGTGGG
>JANQJJ010000356.1 GCA_028281725.1 Pirellulaceae bacterium
TGTCGCGACTGCGCCGGTCTGGAGCGAATCGCTCCAGACGGATTGGTTTGAAACGGACGTAGCGGTTCGGCCGGGAGCCATGGGAGGCGCGCTGGTCAACAGCCAGGGCGAATTGGTCGGAGTCTTGGTGGCACACCGCAGCGCCGATGGCCGCCACGGACCGGCGCTGGCGATTCCTGCTCAGTCGATTTCACGCATTCTCGAGCATGATGACGGGGTGGCCGAATCGGCAGCTATTATCTATGGCGGGCGCCTGGGCGTACGACTCGGAGAAGCCGTTTCGGATGGTGGTATCCGCGGCGTGGTCGTCCGGGTCGTGCTGGACGGCTCCGCAGCCGCTAAGGCCGGTATCGAGGCGGGTGACCGGATTTCAGCGGTTGGCTCTGTCTCTGTGCAAAGAACCGAGCAGATGTTGCGGGAGCTGCGGCGTTATCGGGCCGGTGATCGAGTAACATTCCAGGTAGACAGCGATGGCGGCGCCGATGGCGCGCAAGAAGTCAAGGCTCTGGAGATAGAGTTGCAAGCAGCACCACTACATGACGTGGTGGCGGCCGGCCCGACGCAGCCAGCTTTGCACGCCGTACCGCCTGGACCGAATCCCACCATCTACTTGACCCCGAATTTGAACCTGCCCCCGAGCTTTACGCCAGCCGTTCCCGCGGCTCCGGCACCAGGAACATCGCCGGTGCCTCCGTCGACTACGGTGCCGCATCCGCCCGAGGCGCAGGGGCAAGAGACGCCCAAGGCGAACGAAGCGTTTTGGCAATACCACCTAGGCGGCTTGGCAACTCAGCCACGTTTGAAGGTGGAACGATCGAATCTGGAAGAGTCCATTCGCGAATTGACCAAGCAGATCGAGGATCTTAAAGAGGAGCTACGGAAGGTACAGCAATAGAGCATTTTTATTTGTTGGTGTAGCCAGTTTGCAGCGAGGAACGCCTTGGAAATGCGTGGGTAGACCAGGCTATGTGGTGGTGCGGGCTTGCACTAGTTGCCTTGGCTTGGTACCTCCAGCCGAATGACCGCCCTGCCCTTGCCTGCGGAGGAGCTTACCTCCAGAGTTAGCCACACGAATGATAGCGAAAAACGCGGGCTTCAAAAAACAATTAGCTGGTTCACTGGCTCGGCCTGTGAACCCGGTGTTTTGCAGGTTTTGCCTGAGACGAGCCGGTGAGCTGCCAGATTGTCGGTTCGCCCGGGCGGAGGGGGCGGCGGAGCCGCCAAGACATGGCAGTCCGAGGCAGGAGCCCCGGACTGAGATGCGAGTGGGGGCGATTACCAAACCGAATTCAGCCGCCGGATCGTGAGCTGCTTGACTGTGGCGGCGCCACCGACGGCATCCCCTTTCGCTGTCCAGCCCTGAAGTGTTCCGGTCTCGAAATTGGAATTGGGGAACAGCGGCTCGTCGGCCATCGCGCCAGCGGTAACGAGCAAACAGAGGAGCGAGGTGCAACGGATCATGGTTTCGACTTTCTGGGATTCTTGGCTGGGTTCTGACTGGCGCGAGGATCGCGGAGATTCAATGAGTTTGAATTTCCAAGGGGATCGATGGGGTTGCTCCGGCTTGTGAGCAGACGAATGCGGCTAGTTGCGTGGCGTGTCGGTTGATCTGTTCCAGCGGCTGGTCTCTTAACAGCCCCATCGCGAGCGCTGCGGTGTAGGCGTCACCCGCACCGACCGTATCGACCACCCGCGTCACAACACCCGGCGCATCGCTCAGTTCATCATCTCGCAGCAATAGGGCACCGTCGGCGCCCCGCGTGAGCGCCACGCAGCGCAGAGAGTACCTGTGTGCCAATTCCTTCAGCGTGCCGGTGTCTGAGCGGTCAAGGCCGCACACCTGGGCCAGCAACGGAAGTTCATCGTCGTTCAACTTCAAGACGTTGGCTAGTTCAAGCGACTTCAGAATCACAGCGTCGTCGTAAAAGGGGGGTCTCAGGTTGATGTCCAAGATGCGTAGCGAATCGGTCCGGGTCGCAGACACAAAACGCTCGATCGTGGCCCGCGACAACTCACTTCGCTGCCCGAGCGTGCCGAAGCAGACTGCATCCGATCGGCCAGCCAATTGCCGCAGTTCCTCATTCCACTGCAGGTTGTCCCAGGCGGTGTCCCTGAGAAACTCGTAGCTGGCCTTGCCCTGGTTGTCGATTTGTACCTGCACTTGTCCGGTTGGGTGCCTCGAAACCTGGACGCACGAAACGTCAACGCGGTGCTCTTTCAGGGAGGTGATCGCCTCACGTCCGAGTGAGTCATTGCCAACGCCACTGACCACGTAGACCTCGGCACCCTGGCGCTGCAGGCCTGCGACGCTGCAAGCAAAGTTGGCCGGTGCTCCACCGAACTTCCTGGCATCCGGGAAAACGTCCCACAACACTTCCCCCAACCCAATGATGGTTACGGCATCGTTCATTCGTTGACCCTCAAACTGTCGTAGTACCTGTTCCAGTGAAATCCCCCAGGCTCGGGGACCATCCGTGCGACCCAGAGCAGTTGTAGCACCATCAGGAAGCAGAAGAAACCGAAGACATAACCTGCTAGAAAAAGTGAGACCATTTTGGGAAGCAGCGACGTCAGTCCAGCTGGCTACCGCCGCGGGTTGCACGGGTCCGATTGGGGCCCTGTTTGACTTCACCCCCGTTTCGGGCGCCGGCTTCATTTGATGAAACGTAGTCGATACGCGTTGGGTGTCATACCGGTTACTTCGCGAAATCGTTTGGTGAAGTGGCTTTGATCGGTGAAACCGACCGACAAGGCGATATCGGCCAAGTCGCGAGAGGTCGTGGCCAATAGACGCTGGGCAGATTGAATCCTGACGTGTCGTAGGTATTGGCTTGGCGACATCCGCAACAGCTGGCGGAATCGGCGATTGAAGTGGGTTGACGAGATGCCCGCCAGGCGGGCCATGGCCGCCATCGAGATGGATTCGGAGTAGTGCTCCTCGATATGGCGAACCGCCGGTAGCAGTTCCTGGAAGTAACGGTGGAGTTCTTCAGGCTGTTCTATTCGGTACATGGCACCGGCGATTCCAATGCAGTCGCCGGCGAGACTAAACAGCGGCGTCTTGGTCGAGACATACCATCGAGGCACTGTGCGTCGGTGGAGAACGAGCCATACCTGCCCAGGCAGCGGAACACCGCCGCGCATCACGCGTCGATCTTCCTTGATGTAAGCTTCGGCCATCAGCGGTGGATGGAAGTCGCGATCCGTTTTTCCGATCGCCTGACGCTCGTTGTCAAGCCCATGGTTTTCAAGAAAAAGCTGGTTTACCTTCACAAACCGGCTCTGATCGTCTTTGGCGTAGAAGTAGGTTTGCGGAAGCGAGTCGAACAGCTGGAAGAAGGACCGGGCCGATGGGCACTGTCGCAAAAACTCCGTCCGGAATTCATCAAGATCGAGTTCACTCATGGTCAAAACGTACCATGACTCGGCGGTCAGCTACAAGACGTGATAGGCACCGGATGGCATAGTGGAACAGACAAGCATACCGATTCAGCCGGCGAACTGCCTCCAGCAAAAGATGGCGAGGCGATCCGGAGCCCTGACCCACCTTATTGTCGAGCAAACATGAGCCTCAAAAGACCGTCGGCTTTTTGGTTGTCATTGCTGATACTGATCCGTTTCCTGCCAGCGGCGTGCGGAGCGGAACTAATCGATTTCAATCGTCAGGTGCGAACGATCCTGTCCGACAACTGCCTCGCCTGCCATGGGTTTGACGAGAATTCGCGCGAGGCCGATCTTCGACTCGACACGTTCGAGGGAGCGACAGCTGATCTCGGTGGTTACGCTGCGATTGTTCCAGGCAAGCCGGGCGAAAGCCAACTCATCCAGCGGATCAGTACTTCGGATTTGGATAGCTTGATGCCTCCGCCGGAGTCTCACAAGAAGCCGCTTGATTCCCGGTCCATCTCGATCTTGAAGGAGTGGATTCGGCAGGGGGCACCCTGGGGCAAGCACTGGGCGTTTGAGCGGCCGAGCAAGGAGACGATTCCGCAGACGGGAATCCACCCCATCGACTACTTTGTTCGGCGGCGGTTAAGAACGGCTCAGCTCCAGCCAGCACCGAGGGCGGAAGTGCATACGCTGGTCCGACGCTTGTCTTTTGATTTGACTGGTTTGCCGCCATCCCAGGATGACCTAAAGAAGGTTGGCCCAGGTCAGTCGCTCGAGGTCTGGGAAGAGTTCATCGAGAGCCTGCTCCAGTCACCTCACTATGGGGAGCGGATGGCGATGTGGTGGCTCGACGGTGCACGCTACAGTGACACCGATGGTTTTCAACAAGATGGCACGCGTACGAACTGGCCTTGGCGCGATTGGGTCGTAGACGCGTTCAACCGGAACTTGCCATTTGATCAATTTACACTTGAGCAGTTTGCCGGGGATCTGCTACCGGACGCGACGCCCGAGCAACGCATGGCCACCTGTTTTCATCGCAATCATATGAACAACGGTGAAGGCGGACGCGATCCCGCAGAATCTCGAGTCGACTACGTGCTCGATCGAGTCAATACGTCCGGAACACTTTGGCTCGGTTTGACGCTGGGCTGTACCCAGTGCCACGATCACAAGTTTGATCCGATTTCACAGCAGGACTACTACCGTTTCGCAGCCTATTTCAACAGCATCGACGAGACCGGAGCGGCCGGAAGTAAGGCGGGGCCGTACATGAAGTACCGTTCGCCCCATGCGCAGCGAACCGTTGACGAGGCTAGTCGCCTGCTGGAGGAGTCCGACGCGGCACTTTCGGCAATTACGGGGCAAGCCGAAGCGGAATTCAACGCTTGGCTCCGGGATCAATTCGAACAAACTCCGGCTGACTATCAGCCCTGGGAACTCGTGCGACCAAAACAACTGGCCACTACCGAGGGGAGCCAACTGAATCTGGAAGCCGGCCAGTTCATCGTTTCGCAGCGCTCGGAACTTCCTCAGGACGACTACGTGATCACGGCGATGCCAACCAGCCTGGAACGTGTGACCGGCATCAAGTTAGACGTTTATCCAGACAGCTCCCACACCGACGGGAAATACTCATTTAGTGACAGTGGCGAGTTTATTCTCACCAACATCAAACTCCGTCTACGCAAGCAAGGTAGTTCGCAGTATCGCGAGATTGAGCTGGCTGCAGCCGCGGCCGATATGGAGGGTGCCGGGGAGGATACGAAATACGGTAAGGTCTCCGGTACCTTGGACGACGATCCCCGCACGGGTTGGACGACCCGAACCAAGCCGGCCGATGTTGCTCACCATGCTGTCTTTGCGTTGGCTGAGCCGCTGACGGTGGCCGCGGATGAAGAATTGGACATCATCCTAATGCAACGCTCGCTGGCTCCGCGCGAGTTACTTGGTCGTTTCCAGTTGAGCGTTACCGATCAACCGGGCGCCGCCGTCCGAAGTCTCGAGACGATGCCGCTGGAGGAACTGGCTGCTTGGAAAGGCGAACGCGCCGATGCAAAACAGCCAGATCTAGCCGGTATGGACGGCAAGTTGCGAAAACGATTATTCGAGCAATTCCTGGAAGATTACCTACCCTGGCAAAATGAAAAGCGGCGAAACGACCGGGTGCGTAGCCAGCTTGCTGCTGCCAAGCAGGCGGCGGGGCAGCTCAATGTGATGGTGCTGGCCGAGCGCGAGGAGCCCCGCGCAACCTATGTTCTTCAGCGCGGCGTATGGGACGACCATGGTGAGCAGGTACAGCCTGGGGTGCTGCCGGCCGTGTTGGCCCGTGATGCTGAGACCGTTCCAACCCGTTTGGAACTGGGCCGCTGGATCGTAGCGCCCGAAAATCCACTGACCGCTCGCGTGATCGTGAATCAAGTATGGCAATTATTCTTCGGGGCCGGGCTGGTCCGCACGCCCAATGATTTTGGACTGCAAGGCGAACCGCCCACTCATCCCCAGTTGCTCGATTGGTTGGCCGCTGATTTTATGGAAAGCGGCTGGGACTTGAAGCATCTCGTGCGCACGATCGTCACCAGCGAAACCTATCAACAGAGCAGTCGTGTGGACGCGCGACTCCGCGCAATCGATCCGGAGAATCGTCTGCTGGCCCGTGGCTCTCGTTTTCGACTCCCGAGTTGGATGATCCGCGATGCGTTGCTGAAGTCGAGCGGCTTGCTTCACGACGTTCTGGGCGGGCCACCGGTCTTTCCGTACCAACCGCCGGGAGTTTGGAAGGATCAGTTCATGGGACGTTTCGAGTACACGCCTACAGTGGGCCCGCAACAGTATCGCCGAACCCTGTATGCGTTTTGGCGAAGGAGTAGCGCGCCAACGTTCCTGTTCGATTCGGCCACGCGACGCCGGTGCGAGGTGGTTACTCGCCGCACCAATACTCCGCTTCACGCGTTGACGCTACTGAATGATTTGACGTCGCTTGAAGCCGCCCGCACTTTGGCGGTGTCGGTTGCCGAGGCGGCACCCGAGGATCTGGACCGGCAAATGGTCCTGCTTTGCAGGCGAGTCCTGTCGCGAGAGCCGCAGCCGACAGAACTGGCCGTCTTTCTGAGCAAACGCGCCGATGCCATCGATTTTTTTGAGGCAAATCCCGAGCAGGCAAGGAAGTTCACACACGTGGGACAGTTGTCGCCTCCTTCGGGAGACGTGCCCCAGCTGGCCGCCATGACGTTCGTGGCAAACATGGTTTTGAATCTGGATGAGAGTATCACCCATGAGTGACATAGACGCCCTTTCGCTGGCGGTTAAACGCCGATGCTTCCTTGAGAATGCCGGCTTCGGTCTCGGGGCGATCGCGCTGGGCCTGTTGGATGGCCGCCGCGCGTCGGCATCACCATTGCCGGTGGCGGATCTCCCGAATTTCGCCCCCAAGGCGAAGCGAGTTATCTTCTTGACGCAGTCGGGCGGCCCCTCTCAAATCGAGTTGTTCGATCACAAGCCCGGCTTGCTCGAACTGGCCGGCCAGGAGTTGCCCGAGAGTGTCCGTGGTGGACAGCGGCTGACCGGAATGACCAAGGGCAAGCCTCAGTTGATTATGCCCACGCACTCGCGTTTTTATCGTCGCGGTGAGTCCGGCGCGACGGTTAGCGATTGGCTGCCGCACATCGGTGGTGTGGCTGACGAGCTGTGCTTTATCAAATCGATGCGGACCGACCAGATCAATCACGCACCGGCGATGACCAAGTTCTTGACCGGTCACCACCTGACTGGCCGACCGAGCATGGGCAGCTGGTTCAGTTACGGACTTGGCAGCAGCAATCGGGATTTGCCGGACTACCTGGTGCTGATCTCCAAAATGAAACGCGGCAGCGATCAGCCACTTTACGACCATTACTGGGGAAGTGGATTCTTGCCGTCGGTTTACCAGGGTGTCAAATTGCGGAGCGCCAAGGATCCCGTACTCTACCTGCGTGATCCGGATGGCTTGCCTCGCCATCTGCGGCGGAGCATGCTCGACGGACTGGCGGAACTCAATCAAGTCCGATATCAGCATATGGGGGACCCGGAAATCGAAACGCGCATTCGCCAGTATGAGATGGCCTTCCGTATGCAGGCGAGTGTTCCGGAGCTGACGGATTTGAGCGATGAGCCGGAGTCTACATTTGATCTTTATGGTCCCGATTCGCGCCGACCCGGCAGCTATGCGGCGAACTGCATTCTCGCTCGGCGGTTGGCTGAACGAGGTGTCCGGTTTATCCAACTATTTCATCCGGATTGGGATCATCACAGCCGACTACGCAGTTGGTGTACCGCCCGTTGCCGCGATACCGACCAAGGCAGCGCCGCTTTGGTTACCGATCTGAAACAACGAGGACTCCTGGATGAAACGCTAGTCATCTGGGGTGGCGAGTTTGGCCGCAGCGTTGCCGGACAAGGTAAATGGGACAGTCCGGAAGGTGGGCGAGATCACCACCCCAGATGACTCGCGTTTCATCCAGGAGTCCTCGTTGTTTC
>JANQJJ010000358.1 GCA_028281725.1 Pirellulaceae bacterium
ACCGAGCGCCTCGAAGATTACTTGGATCTTGTACGGGAAATAGAGACAACGGCATCGCAATTGGGTTACCCGGTTGTCCTGGAGGGCTATCTGCCGCCCGCCGACCCGCGTCTGAACCTGCTCAAGGTGACTCCCGATCCGGGCGTGATCGAGGTCAACACGCATCCGGCCACGTCATGGAGCGAGTTGGTCGACGCAACCGAGATACTCTATGAAGAAGCACACCTATCGCGACTAGGCACGGAAAAGTTTGACTTGGACGGCCGGCACACTGGCACCGGCGGAGGCAACCACATCGTTTTAGGAGGTCCCACGACACAAGACAGCCCCTTCTTGCGTCGCCCGGATTTGCTCAAAAGCTTGATTGGTTACTGGAACAATCATCCGTGTCTGTCATATCTGTTCTCGGGCAGTTTTGTCGGCCCGACCAGTCAGGCGCCTCGAATCGATGAAGGTCGATGTGATGCGATCTATGAATTGGATGTTGCGTTTAAGCAGATCCCGGAACCCACGACGGAGAAAGTTCCTGCTTGGGTCGTGGATCGGATCTTTAGGAACTTGTTGGTCGACCTGACCGGCAATACGCATCGCGCGGAGATATGCATCGACAAGCTATATTCGCCCGATTCAAGCACCGGTCGGCTCGGCTTGGTTGAATTTCGCGCATTTGAGATGCCGCCGCACGCCCGCATGAGTCTCACGCAACAGTTGTTGCTTCGAGCGTTGATTGCCAGATTCTGGGATGCTCCCTACAGCCAGCCTCTCGTGGACTGGGGTACAACGCTTCACGACCGATATCTTCTGCCCCATTTCGTCTGGTCCGATCTCCGCGAGATCCTTGAGGAGACGCGGGAATCTGGATGCCCAATCGAGTTGAGTTGGTTCGCGCCTCACTTTGAGTTTCGGTTTCCAGTGATTGGCTCCATTTCGCACGACAACGTGGTGCTAGAGCTTCGACAAGCAATCGAGCCGTGGTATGTTCTTGGCGAAGAGCCAGGTGGAGGTGGAACAACGCGCTTTGTCGACTCGTCGCTCGAACGCATCGAGGTAAAAGTCCGGGGGCTCAACAGCCAACGTTTCCTGGTCACCTGCAACCATCGCAGACTGCCGCTCCAGTCGACCGGAACCGAAGGGGAGTACGTGGCTGCGGTCCGATACCGTGCCTGGCAGCCTCCCAACTGCCTTCACCCGACCATTCCTGTCCACGTGCCGCTGGTTTTTGAGATTTATGATTGCTGGTCGCAGCGTCGGGTAAACGGCTGTACTTATCATGTTTCTCATCCTGCGGGCAGGAATTATGAGACGTTTCCTGTGAACGCCTATGAGGCCGAAGCTCGTCGCGCTGCGAGGTTCTTTGCGTCAGGACATACCTCGAGAAGTCATGACGAGCCTAAAATGGAAGTGATTAATCCGCGTTTTCCTTTGACGCTCGACCTGCGCCATTAAACTGCCCCGATACGTTGTTAGGCTCGCCGAACGAATCCTGTGGACACTTTGAAGTCAAACGCCATGTCAACGAAGGAGTTCTTTTTCGAAGGGTACGTTCAGGGCCAAGCGAGATACGACGAAGTCTTCTTGGCAGATGGTGCCATCCGCCCCCATTGGCAACCCATCGTCGAATCATTGAATCAAGAACTCGCGCACGAGGAGCTGCGACGTCGCTGGACGCTTTCGCAAGACGACCTGCATGAAATGGGCTTTGCCGAGCCGGCTGGAGCCCACGGTGCAAGTTGGGCCAGAACCGTCGACTTTTTGCCGCACTTGCTGGGCAATCAAGAGTGGACTGACTTGACCGCTGGACTTCGTCAGCGAGCCCAGCTGTTGAACTTGCTCTTGCGCGATCTGTATGGTCCACAGCGGTCACTACGAGATGGACTACTGCCGGCGGAATGGCTTTTCGCGCACGCGGGTTTTCATCGCGCCTACCACAACACGCAGCTCACCGGCGGTATGCATTTGTACTTTTATGCCGCTGACCTCGTGCGAGGCGAGGATGGGCGGTGGTATGTGGTGGCCGATCGCACAGATGCACCGGTCGGGCTAGGCTTTGCGCTGGAGAATCGAATCGCTGTATCCCGATTGTTGCCCAGCTTGATGGAGCAGCACAATGTTGAAAGATTTGCGCCGTTTTTCCAGTCGGTGGACCAGGCACTGCGGCAATCGGTACCGGGACAGGCTCAGCCGCGAGTCGTTCTTCTCAGTCAAGGTCCGAGCGACGCGAACTATGTGGAGAAGACCTACCTGGCGCGCTACCTGGGCTACACGCTGGTCGAGGGCGGCGTAATGGCAGCGCGCAGGTTTTGATAAACT
>JANQJJ010000365.1 GCA_028281725.1 Pirellulaceae bacterium
CGGACGGATCCTGGTCGATCTCCCCGTACTGGTCGATTATCGCACGCTGGAGAACATCGACTCGGTCGAGTGGCTTGAGCAGTTGGCGGCCATCGACAATTTGATTCCCGCTGGGGCCGGCGGTGGCCCGGCCATCATTGGCGACGGCCAGGTTCCACGGGAGATCACAGCCCGTAGAAAATGGGTCGAGGGCCTCAACGAGGTAGACCGCGGTCGACTCGGAGACAATTTGGAGGCTTTTTTCAAGGTGCCCGAGGAGCGCCGAGAACGACTCCGAAAGATCGCCGTCAAGATTTTCGAAGACGAGACCCGAACGCCTCATCTACTCGGGAGCATTCGAGCCTACTGGGCGCTGCTCGAGCGACTGGGGACCCGCCAGGCAACCACACTCAACTCAATGGAGCCTATCGAAGACCGACTCAAGCAAGTCACCGAACGCGTTGGCAATGAGATGGTATTGCTCTATTCGTCCAGCGTCAGCAGAGAGGATCAGCAGGCGATCCGAGATTGGCTCGATCAGCTGCACTACCGGGAAGAGCTGTTTAGCTCGCTTGGCTTTGGGGCAGATCCGGACTTACGAATCATCTCCGAACTCCTCTATGGAGATGCCCAAAATTCCTTTATCACCCAAGAGGATACCGACAAGCTAGTCCGCGAGGGGCTCTCCGACCATGCCCGGCGGTTGCTGGCCGACCTGAGTAGCAACCCGTCCCGACGCGTTGCTCTGGGACTATGGGTCAGCTCCGTTGTCCAGCCGGCCGAAAACGGTTCTGCGAAAATGGTCGACGCGGCCGGTTTGGCGAAGAAGTTTGGAGAATTGGAGGGATCCGAGCGCGATCGACTGGAATTGATGCCCGAAGATGCCGCCCGCAACGAACTCCGTCGCCAACTGGGTGTGCCTGACTTGGCACCGGACAACACGTCGGGCGTTCTGGACAGTAATCGTCGGCCTGCCGGAAACAATGCCACAGAGCGGCCGTCCTTGCCGCTTAAAGAACGACTCTAACAAATGCAAAACGTTTGGAGGTCGATCCGAATTAGCGACCGCAGTCACCGATCGTAGCCGGTCACGACCGGAACGCACCGCTGAGCGACCATGGGTGGGGTACCTCGCCGGGGTGGAGCGAGGCAACCCAGGTCAATCAACCTGCAGAACCCAGATCAGTCCGCCGGCGGTTAGGCGCTGCGAATGGCCGCCTGAGCTGCCGCAAGTCGAGCAATCGGAACTCGGAATGGTGAGCAGCTGACGTAGTCTAGTCCGACCGCATGGCAGAACTGGATCGATGCTGGGTCACCGCCATGCTCGCCGCAAATACCGCACTTGAGCGACTCCTGGACACCACGTCCCTTCTTAACAGCCATGTCGACCAACTGGCCAACACCGGTCGTATCGAGTGACTGAAACGGGTCGACCAACAAGATGTCTTGAGTCAAGTAATCCGGCAAGAACGAATTCACGTCATCTCGGCTGTAGCCGAACGTCATCTGCGTCAGGTCGTTCGTGCCAAAGCTGAAGAAGTCCGCCTGACTGGCCACTTCGTCCGCCGTCAACGCCGCACGCGGTACTTCGATCATCGTACCGATCAGGATTTCCAGATCACCACTGAAGCCCTTGTCCTTTTTAACCGCGTCGATCGTTTCCTGCGTCCTGTCACGCAGCGACTGCAACTCGGCTTCTGTGCCGACCAGCGGAATCATGATCTCAGGAACCGCGTCGATCCCCTTGCCATGGCACTCGATTGCCGCTTCGACAATCGCCGTCACTTGCATCTCCAGGATCTCGGGATAAGTAATGCTCAAACGACAGCCGCGATGGCCGAGCATCGGATTGTATTCGTGCAAGGAATCGACTCGGGCCTTGATCTCTTGGACATCAACGCCCAGCTCCTGGGCCAGTTCCTGCTGCCCCTTATCATCGTGCGGAACAAACTCGTGCAACGGTGGATCTAGCAGCCGAATGGTGACGGGCAAGCCCTTCATGGCGGTGAAGATCCCGACAAAATCTTCGCGTTGGAACGGCAAGAGCTTAGCTAGGGCGGCTCGCCGAGCCTCTTCGTCCTTGGCGACGATCATTTGCCG
>JANQJJ010000382.1 GCA_028281725.1 Pirellulaceae bacterium
AGGAGTCAATTGTGCACAGCACCCGAAGGGCCGTTCCGGCAATTGACTCCTGACCCCTTTACCCAAATCTTTAGTGTTGACAAAGCACTAGGGGCATCGACGAAGCAGGCAGCTACGGTAATGTAGTGCATTGTGAATGCTATCCAGGTTTCTAGTTTCAACGGAACGCAAGCAGGATGACTGTCTACGTTTTTGGCCACCGCAATCCCGACACGGATGCGATTTGTGCCGCCTTGGCCTACGCGGACTTGCTCCAACGGACGACACGGCCAGACGCGATTGCGGCTTGCTGCGGGACGCCAAATCAGCGGACCGAATACGCGCTCAAGAGAGCGCGGCTGGCTCCGCCTCGCATCGTGATGGATGTTCGGCCGGAGGTATCGGACGTTTGCCGCCGCGAGCCGATCGTAGCTTACGATGACGAGGTGTTCCACGAAGTCTATCAGCGAATGAAGGAACACAACATCGGTGCGATGCCGGTGCTGAACCGTGAAGGAACATTCGTCGGACTTCTGACGCTACTCGATTTGCTCAAAGTGATCTTCGAAGGTGATTCCGATCCGGTCCTTTCGCGGCAGGTTAGCAGCTCTGTCAGCAAGATCTGCTCAGTACTCCAAGGACAATTGCAACATGGAATTCAGCCGGAGGCCAAGACCGAGCTGATGGTGATGGTCGGCGCCATGAGCGCCGAAGGATTTACCAAACGGTTGCACCAAATGCCGTCGTCCCAGCTGCTAGTCGTCAGTGGGAATCGACCGACGATCCAATTGCCTGCTCTCGAGCACGGCGTCCGTGTGCTGGTGGTTACCGGCGGATACGAACTCTCGCCCGGTTTGCTGCAGCTGGCGAAGCTCAACAACGTGACGGTGATCACGAGCAATCTCGATACGGCAACGACGACCATGCGCATCAAGTCGGCGCGACACATTGACTGTGCGATTCAGTGGAACTGTGAAACGCTCTCCTCGAAGCTACCTGTTGCCGATGCACGAAAAATGGTGGAACGCTCCCACCAAAAGCTATTTCCAGTACTCGACGACCAAGGCAAGCTTTTTGGAGTGCTGTCCAAGTCCGATCTGGTGAATCCTCCCAAAACCCAGCTGGTGTTGGTCGATCACAACGAGTTGACGCAGGCCGTACTGGGGGCTGACGAGGCGGATGTGATTGAGGTATTAGATCACCATCGATTGGGCGGAAACCTGAAATCGGATCAGCCGATTCGTTTCATCAACGAGCCCGTCGGTTCGACTTGCACGCTGGTTGCCAAGCAATTCCGCGCCGCCGGTATCGATCCCACTCCGGGAATCGCATTGTGTATGGCCAGTGGGATTATCTCGGACACGCTGCACCTACGCTCTCCGACGACGACCGACGTGGATCGCCAGATTCTGGACTGGCTGGGCGGCCACTGCACTGTGGAGCTGGATCAGTTCGTGCGGGAGTTCTTCGAGGTGGGTTCGGCGCTTCGTTCTCAGCCAGCGTCGAAAGTCGTGTGTGAAGACTGCAAGGAGTTTGTCGACCGCGGGCATCGTTTTTCGATTTCCCAAATCGAGGAGATCGGATTCGAATTGTTCTGGGAACGTCGCGAGGAACTGCTGCAGGCGCTAGTGAACCTGACCCAAGAACGCAATTACGATTTTTCCGCCCTATTGGTTACGGATATCCTCAGCAACGGCAGCTTGTTGCTCATGTCGCACGAACCGGAATTCTGGGAAGAAATCAACTATCCGCGCGTGGAAAGATTCTTGTATAAGCTCGACGATGTGGTTAGTCGTAAAAAGCAACTTCTGCCACTGATCTCTAAATTGCTCGAACGCGCCGAAGTGACCGCCGAAGCCCGTTAGCCAGAACCGATTGCTTCGGGCAGGCACCCGCCAAACTCGAGTTGGGCAAACTGGGCTGAATTGGCCTGGCCTAGATCGTCAAGCGAGTGACCGCCAGGATCCCAGCCAGGAACGAGAGCGCAATGAACGTATAGCTTTTCCAATTGTCGACCCACATGGTTGCGTGCGTACCCATAGCCTAGCGTCAATGGTGATGATCCAGCCCTATTAAGCTAGATTGCGATGGGCTGGAAAAAGCGGACAGCCGAATTCCCGCCTGGAAGAATCCTGGTAGAACCAGCAATTTTTCGACTATCGAGAATGGCAGGGCTGGGTTACCTTGGTCTGTTTCACGAATCGGCCGGCGAGCCCCAACCAGGCAGGATCGCGACGTCCATGTCGCGTCTTCCCTAGCCCGCACCCACTTTCGGTTCTCTTGCCTCCGCCGGCATTTTGCGACTTCTGGTCCCACGGTCTTGGTTTTTGATGACAACAACGATCCCAACACTTCCGGATGCTATTTCGACGGAGAATCTGCTATTTCGTGACCTGGCCTTGAGTGACGAGGTCCAACTGGCGATTCAAATGGCGGGCTACATTGCACCAACGCCCGTGCAAGCGCAGATCATTCCCCAGATGCTCGCCGGACGCGACGTGCTAGCGCAATCTCAGACTGGCACGGGTAAAACCGCCGCATTCGCTCTTCCCATTCTCTCGCGGGTGGACCTCAAAGGCGCTCAGCCCCAGGTGCTGGTACTGGCTCCAACTCGCGAGCTGGCAACTCAAGTGGCGAAGTCTTTCGAGAGCTACGCCGCCTGCCTGCCCAAGCTGCGCGTTGCGGCCATCTATGGTGGTGCTGACTACGAACCCCAACTCCGCATGCTGCGCCGCGGTGTTCATGTCGTGGTCGGAACGCCAGGCCGCGTGATCGACCACATTCGTCGCGGAACGCTGAAGCTAGACGGTATCCGATGTCTGGTACTCGACGAAGCCGATGAAATGCTGAATATGGGGTTCATTGAAGACGTCGAATTTGTACTTCAACAAACGCCTCAAGAAAAACAAATCGCTCTCTTCTCCGCGACATTGCCCGATCCGATTCGGCGGATTGCCGAAGAGCACCTGAGCGATCCGGCTTCCATCACGATTCGGCGCAAAACGTTGACGGCAGAGTCGATCGAACAGCGCTGCGTATTCGTACAAGAAGCAAACAAGCTGGAGTTGCTGTCGCGCATGCTGGAATCCGAAGAGACCGACGGAGTGATCGTCTTTACCAAGACCAAAGACGCCACGGTCCACGTGGCCGAACAGCTCAGTCAGATTGGCCTGTCCGCTGCGGCCCTCAACGGCGATCTTCCTCAAGCGCGCCGGCAGCGCACCGTGGACCGGCTCAAGGCAGGGCAACTCGACGTGCTGGTCGCCACCGACGTAGCGGCCCGTGGTTTGGATGTTCCTCGAATCAGCCACGTCTTTAACTATGATCTGCCCCATGATAGCGAATCTTATGTACATCGGATCGGGCGAACCGGTCGAGCCGGGCGTCGTGGCGTTGCGGTTATCTTTCTCACGCATCGGCAACGTGGAAAGTTGAGGTTGATTGAAAAAGCGACCAAACAATCCATCGAAGTCGTCGAACCTCCACGCGCCGAGGAGATTAATCAAAAGCGGATTGAGCGTTTCAAGAAGCAAATTACGGACGCCGCCGCCGAACACGACTTGAGTTGGTTCAAGAAGTTGATTGAGGAGGTTGCCGAGGAGAGCGGAAAGTCTTTGGAAATGATCGCAGCCGCACTGGCACACTTGGCTCAAGGAGGTCAGCCTATGCTGCTGAAGGATATGCCGAAAGCACAGTCGCGAGACGGTTTCCGGCGGCGCGATGATGACCGTGCCGGCCATCGAACGCGTCGACGCGACTGGGTTGAAGGCGAAAGCGGGTCGCGCGGGCGAGATCGATCGAGACGGCGACCTGGCCCGCCAAGTCACGGTATGCGGCGCTACCGGATCGAAGTGGGGATGGCCGATGGAGTACGTCCCGGAAACATCGTGGGTGCCATCGCGAACGAAGCAGGCATCGAGGGTGCCTATATCGGGCCAATCGACATTCGCGGCAACTTCAGTACGATCGATTTGCCCGAAGGAATGCCGAATGACACCTTCCAGACTTTAAAACGGACTTGGGTATCAGGCAAACAACTGCGGATCAGCCCGCTGTCGGATCAGCAACCATTCGAATCGAATTCGTCCGATGACACTGGCAAGAAATCGGGCAGACGCCGGGACAAGGCGGCTTCGAGGAAAAAGCAACGTCCGCAAGATGCAAGAGCCGTGTCGAAGCCACGTAAGCTGAAGTCAAAAAAAAGTCGCGTTGAGACTCCAGTCGGCAAAAAACGCAAGAAGGTCAAGTAGCTGCCCGAGACTGCGTCTCATGCCGAACTGGAGTTGTTGGCACTGGAAATGGCGCTGGCCAGCGTCCGAGCACGAGGCCCCGTGCCGCTGATAGATGCCACTCGGCTACCACCGATCTGCGGATCCAAGGCGATTCGCAGATAGTCGTCTGGAAGGCACTCCGAAAATTTGTCTGCCCACTCGATCAAAACGAGCACGTTCTGTTCATAGAGCTCGTCGATTCCCAGATCCCAGACCTGATCGACGGTATCGAGCCGGTAGAAATCGAAATGGTGAATTGGAATACGACCGGAATAGCGCTGGTGCAGAACATAAGTCGGGCTGGTCACGTCTTCAGGGGCTACGCCTAGCGACTGAGCCAAAAATCGCACGAATTGCGTTTTGCCCGTTCCAAGCGTACCGACCAACGCGATAGTCAGCGGAGCAGCCACTTGCTCACCGATGGCAAACGCCAGTCGCTGAGTTGCTTCGAGCGTTGCGAGCTCCATCTTCAATGGCTCCATGGGCCTACCTGCTGCGCTTGCGAGGAGTCGTGTTGAGCCAATAGTCGCTACCGGCGGTGGTGATTTCGGAAAGCCCTTCGAGCTGACGCTTGCTGCGCTGACCGCTCCAGCGGGACGCAGTACCCAGCACCACCGCCCGAATCTCGAATTCCGAGTCCAGTTCGCTCGCGAGCCAGCGAGCAATACCCAGCTGAAATCTAGCTTGCGGATAGACCGGGCAATCCAAGGTTGCCAGGGACCACCGCGAGATAGGTACGCGCACCCACAACGCCTCAGTATCCGCAGTCGGTGTTTCGGCGTGCAGCGAGGCAGGCAAGCGGTCGACGGCGGTGCGCGCCACCAGCACTTCCACGCGACTACTGTGCGGCGCGTACAGAGCCCAGCTAGGCCAATGATCCCAGAACCCGAAACGCT
>JANQJJ010000393.1 GCA_028281725.1 Pirellulaceae bacterium
TCCACGGCTCGTAGCCGTGGCAGGCAGAGCCTGCGGGTCACTCGGTTACCAGGCGGAGCCCGGTAACCAGATGGTGGCGCTGACCGAGAAGTGTCGAAATTCCTTTTGATGCTAGGCAAACACATCGTGCAACGTGTTGCCACCGATAATCAGTGGGCGGTTGTCGCGATCGTAAATCTCAGTCGATGGATCGATTCCCAATAGCTGGAAGATGGTCGCAGCCAGATCCTCGGGTTTCACCGGTTTCTCCGCGGGAAACTTCGCACGCTCGTCGGACTGGCCATAAACGTAGCCGCCTTTGACTCCACCGCCTGCGAGCAGGGCGGTGTAGCACTGAGGCCAGTGGTCGCGACTCTCATTCTTATTGATTTCCGGTGTCCGGCCGAATTCGCCCATCCAGACCACCAAGGTCTCATCGAGTAGACCGCGCTGCTCCAGATCGTCCAGCAGTGTCGGGAGTGTTTGATCGGTGATCGGCAATTGATACTTGTCGACGATCTTATACATGCGCGTGTTGTCAAACCCATGCGTGTCCCAGCCACCTTCGTTGACGCGCCGACCACCGATGCTGTTAGAAAAATAGACGGTGATGAACTTGACTCCCGACTCTACCAGCCGGCGCGCCAGCAGGCAGCTCTGGCCGTAGGACGTTCGTCCATAGCGGTCGCGAATCGTCTCCTTCTCCGCAGAAAGATCGAACGCTTGGCGCACGCGATCCGACGTCAACATGGAAATGGCGCGCTGGTAGTACTCGTCGAATCCCCGCGCTTCGTCGGAGTATTCCAGCATTCTGACTTGCTGGTCGACCAATTTCTGCAGCTCGCGACGACGCTGCAGCCGGTCAATGGAAAGCCCCTCGGGGAGACTCAATTCGGGCAGCTTGAAGTTAGGACTGTTCGGGTTCTCCAGGAACAGCAGCGGATCGTGTTGTTTTCCCAGAAAGCTGGCATGCTGTGCGGGCACAACCGAACCGTCTCGAATGACATGGGGATAGGAGACAAACGTAGGCATCCCATTGTTGTTGGGAGCGAGGTGGTCGACGACGCTTCCGTAGGCGGGATACAGATCCAATGAATCTCGCAAACGCTGGTCATCGCTAGGTGGCTCGTGCCCGCTGAGTGCATAATATCCCGCGGACGCGTGATTCTTCATGCGGTGAGTCATGGTCCGGATCAGTGTCACGTGGTGCATCCGTTTGGCCATTTCGGGTAGCAGTTCGCATACCTGGATGCCGTCCGCGCTCGACGAAATCGCTCGATACGGACTTCTCACCGTGGAGGGAGCCTGGGGTTTCATATCAAAGGTGTCTAGCTGGCTTGGCCCACCCCACTGAAACAGAAAGATCACCGACTTGGCGCGAGGCTTGATCGTTGGGGACCGCTCAGACCCCCGAATCAACTTAGGCAGCGAAAGCCCCAGCATGCCGGCACCACCGACTCGAAGCATGGTTCGGCGGTGCAATGGATTTCTACTCATGACTGAGTACCTTCTATCTGCCTATCTGCGGAATAAAAATTCTTTCGCGTTCATCAGCGCCCACGTGATGTCCTGCAAGGCCGCCGTGCGGTCGGCGCTCGACTGACTGAGCAACTCAGCCGCTGCCGTCTGCTCCGGTGGAGACGGCGCCCGCGACAGGGCCGTCCAGTAGAGTTCGTCAATTACACGGGAGTCGGGCTTGGCTGACTCGGCCAGCCGCCGTAGACGACCGCCGGGAGCGGCCAGTCGTGCGTTCAAACCGTCGCCGAGCAACACCAGGACTTGTTTGAGCGTCGTTTCATTGGATCGTTCGCACTCGCAGGCGAGAATTCGCTCAGGTTTGCCAAAGCTCTTCAAGAATCGGTCGCCCGGCAGAGGCGGTTCATCACGTAGTCGCTTCTTCTGAACACCAGGAATCTGGACGGCCCGTATTCCGCGAGGATAACCCACAAAACTGGCGGGAGTGTCGAGCACGTCACTCTGCATGTCGAGTATCACTTCTGCGGGCAAACGCTTGATTAGTGCTCGCGAGTAACTCGTTTGGTCATTTTCGTTCGTCGGGTTGGGTTCGGACGACAACTGGTATGTTTGCGAGTTCATGATCGTGCGAACGAGGTGCCGCAGGTCGAACCGATTTTCGATAAAGCTTTGGGCCAACGCATCGAGTAGTGGCGGGTTGCTTGGTGGATTGGTCAGCCGAAAATCGTCGATCGGGTCCACGAGACCTTGCCCCATCAAGTGGTACCAGACGAAATTTGTCTGCGACCGTGCAAACAACTCGTTTTCAGGCGACGTGAGCCAATCCGCCATCGCGGTCAATCGGTCCCCGGTCTGATCACTGGTCAGCTCGGTCCCACCAAGGAACTTGGGCGGGGCTAGACGGCCGGTGGTCGGGTTGCGCACCTCATCCTTCTTAGCGACCAAAACAACCTGTTCGCCAACGAATTCATTTTTGTCCAATTTGTCTTTGCGTTTGTTCTCGCCTAGTTCGTAATCGATCTGCGAGAACAGAGAGGACCATTGGTAGTAGTCGTTCTGGGTCCAGCGATCAAACGGATGATTGTGACATTTGGCGCACTGCAAGCGGGTTCCCAAGAAGAGGCGGGCTGTGGTTTCTCCTCGTGTCGATGGATCGCGATTGGCCCGATAAAAGTTGGCAGCCGGCTGTTTGAATGTGCTGCCCGTCCCGGTAACCAAATCACGCACAAATTGGTCCAGCGGACGTCCGGCCGCGATATGGTCTCGGATCCAACCATGAAACAACTCGACGCCTTTGGGATCGAGGACCTTCTCCTCGGTACGAAGTATATCGGCCCATTTCAGAGCCCAGAAATCAGCGAACTCGGGACGCGCCAGCAGCCGATCGATCAAGCGTGAACGTTTATCCGGCCGATCATCATTGACGAAACTCCGGGCTTCTTCCCTGGATGGCATGCGCCCGATTCCGTCCAAGTAGGCCCGTCGTACAAACGTGGAATCATCGCAGGTTGGTGACGGATTCACCTGGAGACGCCGCAACTTGGCGAAGACGTGCGTATCGATGACATTGTTTTCCGGCGGACTGCTCCACCGAAACTCCGGACGCGCCTGTGTGAACGCGATCGGAACGGGCGCCTGCTGGTGCAGGTATCGCACGATCAATGTCGTTTCGCCGAACTTCGACCGAGTCACGCGGCCTGCTGCGTCCACCGCCGCGCTCAGGTTAGACAACTCGTAGCAAGCGCGGTCGGTGACGTCGCGAGTTGTGCCGTCAGAAAAGTGCGCGACCACTTGAACTTGCAGTTCATCCTTAGGTGCCACGACGATGGCTTCCCTCGGCTGGACGTCTAAGCGAGTCAACACGGGTGCCTGAGCCGAGGGACCGCCCGCGCCACGTTTCACCCAACTCAACAAAATCTGGTGTTCTTCGGAATCAATCCCAAAACGAATTCCGCCTCGATGGGGAACGCTTCCGGTTGCCTTTTGCAGAAAAAGGCTCTGCTGGGGCGCACTGCAGTTGATGCGACGTCCCCGTGAAGCGTGAACCAGCGCGTGAAAGTCATACGCTGCATCCTGTCCACGAAGCGACAGTTTAAAACCGCCTTTGCCATTGAGATTCCCGTGGCAAGTGCCCGCATTGCAGCCGGCCTTGGAGAGTACCGACATGACGTCGATCGAGAATTCCGGATCCTCGGCGCGGGCCGGGAGCGATACGAAAATCAGTACGAGTCCAATTGAGCGGCGAAGCATTGGATTTTGGGCTGGTCAGAATGAGGTGGGTTGATAACTAGTGGTCTGTCAAAGCTTAATCTTTGGGTCGGGTAAAGGGGTCAGGAGTCAATTGCCGCCAGCGGCCCTTCGGGTGCTGTGCACAATTGACTCCT
>JANQJJ010000472.1 GCA_028281725.1 Pirellulaceae bacterium
TCGAGCAAGACGGCACGCCATGACTCGGGTCACTCGCCAGCCGCCTACCTGAAGATGAATTTGGATCGGCGTGGCGAGGAAGCGGCCGACGAATTTGTGGGCCGGGCTAGCGCGACGACGGACGAAGTCCTCGCGGGCTACGCCGAGCCCAGTTTTATGGCGGATGTCGACGTCGACGACATTCTGAGGAAACTGCATCGCGAAGGTGCAGAGTCGCTATCCACTTGGGAGCAGGAGGCTCTTCTATCGGCCAGCCGCGAGCTCAAAGAAAGGCGGGCCGGCCCACGATAGCGCCCGTGTTTCTCCGCTGGAATCTCTCCGCCGGGGCCGAGCTGGTCGCAGATCCTGCCGCGCGAAAGTAGCAGATCCAGAGATTTAGGCCTGCACGAATTCCGGTCGCGGCTATAATCTGCACGAAGGTTTTCGCCCAAGAAATGCTCTGCGTTCCTCGAAGATCTATTGGAATGGTTCCGTTTCCGCTGTAGCCAACCCTGAGTATTCTGCCGCCTCCATGCCATTAAGCCTGCCTATTGTCGAACCTTCTGCCACCCCACAAGCCCGGACTGACGGCCCGGGAAGCGGCACTCGTGGAAAATACGCCTTTGTGAGCCTCGGTTGTCCCAAAAACTTGGTCGATAGCGAACGTATGCTGGGCTTACTCCGAGATGACGGCTACCGGCTCGTTCAAGATCCGCAGGAGTCCGATTTCGTCGTCATCAACACATGTGGGTTCATTGACAATGCTCGCCAGGAATCGATGGATACGATCGATCAAATGCTGGAGCTCAAGCGTCGAGGACAAATTCGAGGCGTGATCGTTTCGGGTTGCCTTGCAGAGCGTGAGCGAGATCAGCTGCTAGAGCAGCGGCCCGAAATCGATTCTTTGGTGGGAGTCTTTGGCCGCGACGACATCGCTCGCATGGCCGGCAACTTGGTCGACGGATTGGACGAGCAGCGGACGATCTTTCGACCCGCCCCAATTCGGGCACTCGACGATACGGACCGCCTGAGGATCACACCGCAGCATTTCGCTTACCTCAAGATCTCCGAGGGATGCGATCGCCTCTGTACATTTTGTGCCATTCCCAAGATGCGAGGCAAGCACGCCAGCAAACCCCAGGAAGAAGTGATTCGTGAGGCTCGGCAGCTGGTGCAGTCGGGCGTGCGTGAGCTGATTGTCGTCGCTCAAGACACAACGTACTACGGGCGCGATATCTATGGAGAAAGCCGGCTCACCGAACTGTTGACGCAGCTCGCCCGCGTCGATGGCCTGGAGTGGATTCGGCTGATGTACTTTTACCCGATGTACATCGATGACCGACTGATCGAAACGATCGCCGAGTCCGAAAAGATATTGCCGTATATTGACATGCCGCTACAACATATCAACGCTGAAATGCTGCGACGCATGTCGCGCCGCGTCACTCCGGACGGGACTCGAGAGCTAGTAGCCAAGCTCCGAGGCCGTATAGACGATTTAGTGATTCGGACGACGTTCATTACCGGCTTTCCGGGCGAAACGGACGAGCATTTTAATGAGCTGGTTGACTTCGTTCGTGAAGCTCGCTTTCAGCGGCTAGGCGTTTTCACCTACTCGCTCGAACCCGACACCCCCGCTGCCAAGCTTCCCGGTCATCTGCCCGATGAGGTCAAGGCGGAGCGACGCGATCGACTGATGCAAGTCCAGCAAGAATTGGCATTCCAGTGGTGTGCCGACCAAGTTGGGGGAGCCTTGGAGGTGATCATTGACAAAGCGGTGGATCAAGACAAAAACGTTTGGGTCGGCCGGTCGTTTGCCGATGCCCCTGATGTCGATGCCCTGGTGTATGTGACCGGTCAAGCGCGAAAGCCCTTGGCGGCCGGCCAAATCGTGCCCGTCGAAATTGTCGGGCACCGCGAATATGATTTGGTTGCCGCCGCCGTTGGCAACTCGCGATGACCCTAGTGGAATCCCTTAACTCTTTCGCCAGCTTTCGGTAAAAACTTGTCGTCAGAATCCGCAGCTCAACTCGACGCTTCGAGCCAGATCTGGAACGTACCCAACAGTCTCTCGATGGTTCGGCTGATTTTGGCCATGCTCGTCGGTGTGCTCATCGAACTGGGTGCCTTTATGGAGGCCATGATCGTCTTTCTCGTCGCGGCGTCCACCGATTTCCTGGACGGTTGGTGGGCCAGAAAATTCAACCAGGTGACGAAGCTGGGACGAATCCTCGATCCATTCGTTGACAAAGTCATCATCACGGCTGCCCTGGTCGCCCTGGTCGGCGCAGAAGGAAGCTGTGTTCAAGCATGGATGGTCACGGTCATTATTGGTCGCGAGTTCTTGGTCACCAGCATCCGGGCAATGATCGAAGGGAAGGGGGGCGATTTCTCGGCGCGATGGCTGGGAAAGTGGAAGATGGTCTTTCAGTGTGCCGCCGTGGTCGCCAGCCTGCTGGTGCTCGAAGAGATCTTTAAGCAAGCCTGGTTAACGTGGACGACCATCGTGCTGCTGTGGCTGGCCGTCGGCATGACGGTCGCCTCGGGCGCCGATTACGTCGTTCAAGCTATCCGACTCAATCGTGACGATAGTCAGTCCTCCTAGCGGACCTGTAGCATGGAACCCAATCAGCCGCCGGATGTCGCTCCCGAGCTGCCCGAATTGACGCCAGAGATGCTCCAGCAAAATCCTCTTCTGGTGCTGGCGATCAGTGCGTTCGGCCTGCTCATGGTAGCTTTTCTAGTAGGTACCCTAGCCAGCTGGTTTTTTTTGGTCGTTCGCTCCAGGCAAGGCAAAGCCATCTTGCCGGTCCAGCCGTGGCACCCGCGATTGTGGGGCTTGGCCGACCTAATTGTCATCTTCGTTCTCGCTGTCAGCTGCCAAGGGGTTTTCGCAGTCGCGGGTGTCAAGCTGCTAGATATCGATATCGCTGCAAATCAGGACGACCACATGCCGCTTTCGCTGTCGGCCGTCGTGGCACTTGGCAATGTGGCAGCCGCAGCGCTCGGAGTCCTGTGGATTGTTGCCCGCTACCAAGTAACGCCCGCACACGTTGGCTTCGTCGCAGCCAAGTTTCCTAAACAAATGGCCATAGGCCTCATCTCCGGTTTAGCCACACTGCCCCTGATTTATGTGCTCATGTCTGCCGTGTCGACCAGTTTTGAGACCGAATATGAGCACCCTTTGCTTGAACAAATGAAGGCCAACGGCTCATTGACAAGCTACTTACTCGGCGTCTTAGCAGCCGTCATTGTGGCCCCGCTGGTGGAGGAGTTCTTGTTTCGCGTCATCATTCAGGGCTGGCTTCAATCGATCCCCTTTAGCTCGCTCTCAGCGATCTTATTGGGTGCCAATCATGAAAGCCGCAGCAATCCAACCTCCGCGCTTTTCTACCACCCGGCATCGCGCAGCGATCCGCAACCGGCCGAGATCGTGCTGGCCCAGCCTGCGGCTGCCGCTCCGCCGGAGGCCACGTATGTTGTGGAAGACGAAGCGGCCCAGCCCAACCCTTACCTCACCCCGAACCTGCCGATAGCCAATCGAGTTGCCGGTTCCGAACCGAGCGAGCCGGTGGTACCACCGATCTGGCCCGCCATCGTGACGGGGATTCTTTTTGGTGCAGCCCATTTGGGATATGGGCTGAGCTTTGTTCCCATTACCTTACTGGGGATCATCCTTGGGCTGCTCTACCGTGCGACGCATTCCATTTGGCCCTGTATCCTCGTGCACTTCATGCTCAACGCCAGCAGCATGCTAGCACTGGGCATGGTCCTGCTGCTTGAGCATGCAAAAGCGTGACTCCACAGCGTGTCCGCCCGAGTATCGCTGTTGTCTGTTTTTTCTCAAAATGCTATCTCTTAGGATTTACCGGCAAGCTGTCTGGAACTCGTACACAAGGATGTGTCGATGACATCAACCATGTCCCTGAATGACTTGGCACAACGGGTCGGTGGGCGACTCGTCGGATCAGGCGACGTCTTAGTCACCAAGGCGCTTCCTCTGCAGGACGCGGACCAGCACTCCATCACGCTCGCCGATGATATCAAGCACGCCACAGCCGTAGAGAACTCACCGGCACCAGCGGTCGTTGTCCAGCAGGAGCTGCCGGGCTGTACCAAGTCGATGCTGATCGTAGAAGACTTGCACAAAGCGTTCGCGCAAATCATCGGATACCTGCGACCTGCCACCGCGGCTAAGCTCAGCGGAATCGATCCTTCTGCGCATATCGATCGGTCGGCCCAGGTCGGAACGGACACGACGATCAGCGCAAACGTATCGATCGGTGCCGACTGCGTGCTCGGCTCCGGCTGTACCATTCACTCTGGAGTCCAGTTGCTGCCGGGCTGCCGAGTCGGCGACGACTGCGTTCTGTTTCCTGGCGTGGTGTTGTATCCCAGTACGATCTTAGGTGACCGAGTGCTGATTCATGCCGCAGCCATTTTGGGTCCGTATGGCTTCGGGTATCGCCTCAACCAAGGCCGGCATGAAAGGACCGCTCAGCTGGGTTGGGTCGAAGTCGGCAACGATGTCGAAATCGGAGCCGGCACGACGATTGACCGAGGAACCTACGGCCCGACCAAAATCGGTGATGGAACCAAAATCGACAATCAAGTACAGATCGGACATAACTGCCACATTGGAAAACACAATCTGATCTGCGCTCAAGTCGGCATTGCCGGATCCTGCTCCACCGGCGACTACGTGGTCATGGCTGGTCAAGCTGGATTGGCGGATCACTTGCAACTGGGAGACAACGTAGTCATCGCTGCGCAGACAGGCGTGATGCGCGACACAGAACAGGGCGTCACGCTGTTTGGTTCGCCCGCAGGTCCGTTGAAGCAAAAGATGCAAGAAATCGCCATGGTGGGACGCTTGCCGGAAATGCGCCGCGAGCTACGATCCCTGAAAAAACAGATGGCGGCCATGGAAGACCGGCTCCTATCGACCGATGGCGTCGATTCACCAGCGCGTCACGTAGCCTGAGGAAAGTCACCTAGTGCTTTGTCGACACTAAAGATTTGGGTAAAGGGGTCAGGAGTCAATTGCCGCCAGCGGCCCTTCGGGTGCTGTGCACAATTGACTCCTGACCCCTTTACCCGACCCAAA
>JANQJJ010000444.1 GCA_028281725.1 Pirellulaceae bacterium
GTGACGGGGTGTGGATTGGAATCGACGGTGGTCGACTGCGCGGCAGACACGCCGATTCTGCTGCGTCCTGGAGCGATCACACTGGAGCAGTTGCAAGCAATTGTGCCCCAAACTCGGCCGAGGCCATCCGTCGCCGCGGGGCCTCACGCCGGTGGAGATCGGGGCAAGTTCAATTCGCCTGGCCTGCTTCATCCACACTACCAGCCCGAAGCCGCGGTCCGATTGGTCGAAACGCCCAGGCGCCAGCCGGAGGCAGGCGAGTTGGATTTCGACTGGAGTGCCGTTGCCTATGGCGGTCTCGAGCCGCATCCGCTGGCAGCCCAGCTGTTACTGCACCGGCACTACGCAACGACAGAAGAATATGCTCTGGGTTTCTATGAGTTCTTGCGCGCTGCCGATCGAGCGGGCGCCAGAACGATTTACTTGCAGCTAGCGCCCGGCGAAGGGATCGGTTCGGCACTTCGCGACCGGCAGCTGCGATCCGCCGGTGAGGTCTGAATGGGTGGGTCGGGCGACCTGCAAGAGTTTTGCCGGGCTTGCCGGCTGGCGAAGGCGATCGGCGCCAAGAAAAATACTTCGATTTTTACTCGATGCCGCGACGATTTCTTGTCGATGAGCGATCGAACCTGTCTGCGTCTGATGCGGACGTCGCTCCGAATAGGTCAAGGATGATCTGGAAGTTGAGTTCAGCCATTTGGGTTGCTGAGCTTGATGCGAATCAAGCATAACTCCTGGAGACTCCTGACAAGCGATGAGCGGTTCGCGGAAAATTGAATTTGATATCGAGGCGCTTGTTCTGAGTGCTGGCTGCGTGTTCCTGTGGCTCAGCCTTCTGACCTACGATCCTGCCGACAACGTGGGCCGGCTACCAGCTCCACTTAGTAGCTTGGTAGCGATTGACGCGAACGTCTATCCACCCAACGCGGAGTTCAAGAACTGGTGCGGCTGGTTCGGTGCCATGTGCGCCCAGTTGATGGTGCAGGGGCTCGGTATCGGATCGATCTTGGTGGCGACCGGGCTAACGGTCTTGGCGATATGGATGTTTCGCGTTCAAAGCAACTATGTCCGCGCTTCCCGACAGATCGGGTGGGTGATGGTCATCGTGGCTGTGACGACGTTCGTCGCTCTGCTGAACATCAGCACGCCCTTGGCACCGGTGATTGGATCGGGAGGATACCTGGGCGCGCTCACCTCAACCTGGCTGAATGAACATTTTGCCGTCCTGGGCAGTGTCATTCTGACTCTCGCGGTGTTCGTGTCGGGTCTGCTGCTGAGCACCGACTACGTCGTGCTGCGGATCGCCTACTGGATGTTTGCCGGTAGCGCGACTGTTGCCAACTCAGCGGCCGTCGCGACGCGCGGACGAATTGCGATTCCGGAAAGGGCGAGTCCGCCAGCAAAGACTCGCCGCAAGAGCGACGTGGACTCCGGTGTGCAACTTGCCTCCGATGGGGGCGAGGAGGGGTCGGTACCGCCGGTTCGCTTCCGCGGTCAGCAACTCGGTGAGGAAACGGCACCTGCCGCAGACAGCTCGCCCGGCAGAGGCAGTTTGGTGGATACGGCGCGGTCGTTGGTATCTGGATTGCTTGGAGGTGCGCTCGGCGGCGGCAAGCCGGCGGCGGTCGAAGATGAACCGCACGATCAGGCAGCGGCAGAAGAAGAGGAATGGGACGAGGAGCTAGTTGAAGAGGAGTACGCGGACGATGATGAGCCGGAATCGGAGGTGCGAGAGTTAGAGCTCGGTGAAGAACCCATTCAGGTTCGTGCCGACACGGCTCATCAGTCGCCTGAGCCGGCCGGACCGCGTGTCCGCTCGCCCAAAAACAAGAAGGAAGAGAAGCAGGTTTTGGCCGACTCGCTCGCGCACCTGGATGACACCAAGTTGCCTGCCGGTGCGGAAGAGTACGTCTTGCCTGGCATCGACCTGCTGCTCGAAAGTGACGACATCGACTTTGAAGGACAAGCCGTCGAAGTCCGGCGCAAGGCAAAGATCCTTGAGAAGACGTTTAAGGACTTTGGCTTCAACGTCAAGGTGGTCGAGATCGAAACCGGTCCCGTGATCGCCCAGTACGAAGTGGAGTTGGAAGCCGGTCTGCGACTGTCGAAGATTACCGGACTGGCGGATGACTTGGCGATCGCTCTGCGCGTGCCGAGCGTTCGGATCGTGGCACCCATTCCAGGCAAGAACACCGTTGGCATTGAAGTCCCGAACGAAACGCGGCAGGTGGTGCGACTGCGTGAGGTGAACGAAGAGCAGGGGCCGAAAGGCAAGAAGTCTAAGATTCCGCTATTTCTTGGCAAGGACGTCTCGGGTAATGCACTCACCGCGGATCTTGCGACGCTGCCGCACCTGCTGATTGCCGGCCGAACCGGGACAGGTAAGTCGGTTTGTCTGAATGCCATTATCGCATCGATTCTGATGACAAGGCGCCCGGATGAAGTGCGGATGTTGATGATTGACCCCAAGATGGTCGAGCTCAGCGGCTACGGTCGGCTACCCCACCTGATGCACCCGGTCGTGACGGACATGAAAAAGGCCGAAGCCATCTTGGCTTGGGCCGTAGACAAGATGGAGGAACGATACTCGCTGCTGGCTCGTGCGGGCGTCCGACACATCACCAGCTACAACGAACTGGGACGAGAAGAGATACTGGATCGATTGCAGCCGGAGTCTCCCGAAGAGGCCGCGGCGGTTCCAGATCACTTGCCGTTCATCGTGATCGTGGCCGACGAAATGGCCGATCTGATGATGACTGCCGGCAAGGAGGTGGAGCAGCATATTATTCGTCTGGCCCAAAAGAGTCGTGCGGTGGGAATTCACCTGATCCTGGCGACGCAGAAGCCGACCGTCGACGTCATTACCGGACTGATCAAGAGTAACCTGCCGGCGCGGATCTCTTTCCAAGTTGCCAGCCGTACCGATAGCCGTGTCGTGCTGGACGAGATGGGGGCGGACAAGCTGTTAGGCAACGGGGACATGCTGTTCTTGTGGCCGGGCACGAGCATGCTTCTTCGCGGCCAGGGTACGTATCTCAGCGACGAGGAGATCAACATGGTCGTTGATCACTGCAGCACCGGCGAACAGAATTTTGTCAACGAGCTAGTGAACCTAAAGATTAAGGAGGACGATGGCGAGGAATCCACGCCGGGAGTCCTTAAAAAACGAGATGACATCTACGAAGCCGCCGTTGATGTGGTCGTGCGTGAAGGGCGCGGTAGCTGTTCGTTGCTGCAGCGTTCCCTAGGGATCGGATACGGTCGTGCCGCGCGGCTGATCGACTACATGGCCGAAGACGGCATCGTTGGCCAGTACAACGGATCTCAGGCCCGCGAAGTCATCATCTCAGTTTCCGACTGGGAGGCGATGCAGTCGGGAGGCCAGGCGTCGGACGAACGCCAGTCAGAGCCCAACTCAGCGCCGCCGCGTCGCAACAGAATCCGGCCCGACGAACTCGTGGAGTCCTCAGCTGGAGGAACTGCTGCCGTGTCCACTGCCGCAGCCAAGCAGCAAGGCTTAGCCGAAACGGAGGAGCTCGAGTACGAAGAAACGGATGAGGAGATGCCCTGGAGCGATACCGAGGAGCTTGAGGAAGAAACCGAGGAAGTTGCAGACGAATTCGAAGAGGAGGAAGAGGAAGCCGGTGAGGAGTACGAGGACGACGAGGAGTATGAAGACTACGAAGAATGACCGGTGGCGGCCGGTGACCGGAGATCAAGAGAGCGGCCAAGTTACTCTTGATCAGTCCGGCTAGGCATCATGCCGGCAATAACCCCCAGGGGTAAGCCAGCAGCCAGGCTGCTGCGAATCGCCTGGATTGTCGCCGACCGTTCCGCCGGCCAGTGAGTCTTCGCGCCTCTTTGGGAGGATTGCCCCGATGACCGCTGAGTCTCGTTAGGTACAATTGAAGGCTTGAGGGCGAAGTAGGCGCGCGCCTTGGCACTGATTCAGGCCATCCGTCCACAGGTTTCTGACTCTCTCCGGCGACGGTTGGCCCCCAAAATTGAAATACGCTGTCATCCTAACAGTCCTGATTGCTTCAGCGATTCAGCCCGCGCGAAGTCAGGAGTCGGCTCCAGCCGCCCGCGACACCTCTGAACGCCCCGTGGTGGCTGACGATAGCCAGGCGGAAGATGGTGAGACGGAAGACCGCAAGGCAGAAGAAGGTGATGGCGAAAAGCGCGACGGCGGTGTCCGCGAGGAGCAGCCCAAGCCGGTGCAAGATCAGCCATCGGCTGCACCGACAGCGGTCCCAGGGGCGATGAAAGCTGCCACCACCCGGTCGGACGCCGCCTGGCTGGACCTGCAGACCAATATCTTGCTAGGTGTCGTGCTGGTGACGCTAGGCATTGCTTCGTTGGTTGGCCAGTATCTCCGCCGCCAGCCGACCGAGTCGGTCAATCCGGCTCTAGTTCGCCGGTTTCGTCAACGCCTGAATGCTTGGTGGCTGATGTGTGCCATCTTGGTCTTTGGACTCTTGCTGCAGCCGGTTGGTACGGTGGTGCTCTTTGGCCTGGTATCCTTTTGGGCTCTGAGAGAGTTCATCACGATGGCACCGACACGTCGCGGAGATCATCGGGCGCTGTTCTGGGCGTTGATCGTCTTTACGCCGCTGCAGTACCTGCTGATTGGCATGGAGCGTGCCAATTTTCTTTGGAGTCAGCAGATCGATTTTTATGGGCTCTACAGCATCATGATTCCCGTTTACGCGTCGCTCTACGTGCCCGCAAGAATCGCGTTGTCGGGTGACCACAAGCGTTTTTTGGAACGTTCCGCTCAGATTACCTTCGGGCTGCTGATCTGTGTTTACGCTCTCAGCTACGCGCCAGCGCTCATCAATTTACAGCTAGCCAAGAGCAATGGCATGCCGTGGAACGGCAGTCCGGCAGGCCTGTTGTTCTTTTTCATCCTGATGTCGCAGCTGTCCGACATTCTTCAGTGGTCTTGGGGGCATCTCGTTGGCCGGCGGATCATCGCGCCCGAGGTCAGTGGAAGCCGCACTTGGGAGGGATTTGCCGGTGGGACCCTGTCGGCCGGTCTGATTGGAGCGACGCTTTTTTGGGTCACACCCTTCACGTTTTGGGAAGCAGCCTGCATGTCGATGGTCATCGGAGTCATGGGCATGTTTGGTGGCATGACGATGAGTGCCATCAAGCGCGACCGCGGCGTGAATGACTATGGTTCGCTCGTGCTTGGACACGCCGGTGTGCTGGACCGCATTGATACGCTCTGTTTCGCCGCCCCGGTTTTCTACCATCTGACTCACTTCTTTTTCTCCATCTGATTGAGCGAAGGCAGATCCAACTGACTCTCGCCTCGGGGGCCAGTCGCTCGGTGTGCAACAGATCAACGCGCAGCAAAAAACGCGAACCGAAAACGGTTCGCGTCAGGGTGTGAGTTCTCCAGTGAAGCCGAGTCGCGTTACTTGTCGTGCTTGGCGGGCTGGAATTTAGCGGTCTTGAATGCCTTCTCGCCAAAAAGTTTGGAGATCTGTTCGTCGTCTTTCATCTTCTCGGCTTTGGCCTTGCAGTTCTTGCAGCAGAAGCCGATTTCAGCAGCTCCGACTTTGATCAGAGTCGAGTCATCGACTTGGCCGCCGGAGAACGGGCAACCTTCTTGTTCATATTGTTTGGTCGCGACCAGTTGATGATTTGCCTTGGCTGCCAGCTTGGACTTCTCTTCCTTGCTTGCCTTTTCGAATTTGCCTTGGCAGTTGCCACAGCAAAAGAAAACCTCGCCTTCTTTCCACTTGGCCGCCTTGTCTTTCTTCGCGTCGTTCTTAGCGACCATCAGGCATTTCACGCCTTCGAGCGATATTCCACTGGCTGCAAAACCTAAGGATGCGCTCAGGGCGACCACCGCAATCAAACCTGGAACAACGAATCGTTGGCTCAGCATGGCTAGTATTTCCTCGATAACAAAGGAACGTTGATGTTTAGAAACCACAGTTAATTTATTGAAAAGTGACGCAAAGTCAACTTTCCCTGCCCAATTGCGCTCTTTTCTGTAACTTATCTTACATTGCCGGACCGGCACGCTCGGCAGCGGGTGTTTGATGCCAAGCGGCGCCGTGGAGGCAGATTGGCCGCCCACCGATCAGGAACCATTGCCTTTAGGGAATCAGTGCCGCCGCACCGCTGACAAAGCCCGCTTGGGCCGCAGCGCCACGTAGGCTCCATGGAATCGGCTGGACCATGTAGGGTGCACAGTTACCGGGGCGGTAGTAGCCCAACGCGTATTGGCACTCTTGCGGTGGATGGATTCCCATCTTGTACGGCAAGACGGCGATGTTGCCGAAGAAATGCACGGTACTGATCAGGGGCTGTAACACAGGTCCTGCTTCGTGCCCGTAGCGTTCCAATTGCACATCTTCAAAGTAAAGCGGTTTGTGACACAGTCCACTCGCTTTCCATTGGACCGCACTGGCGATGAACTCGCGTCCGACGACTGGTTCGTATCCCGTGCCACATTTGACGGGGATGTCCCACGACTGGCCAATATACGTCCAGTCCACGTCGCTCAAGTCGTATATGGGGATCGCCCGCTCCTTCCCATCAACATCGATAACGACTCGATCATCGCGCAGGTCAATCATGCGTCCGGAGGCGACGACCTGTCCTCGCGTGTTCATCCAATCCCGAACCGGAGAAGATGCTGCGAAATCGAGACGCTGCTGTTCATTGTCTTTCTTGACCGAGCGCATGCCGCGTCCGAACGATGGTGAGACATCCAAGTCCACCGCCGTCAGTGGATTGGACCGGATACGGTCTCGCAATTCGTTACACGAAAGTACCGATGCCTCACGCCGTGGTGGCAGCCTGAGATCCTCTTGGCCCATCGCCGGATCGTCAGGTGAGAGCCCCTGCCCCGGAGCGTCGCCTCGATCGAAGGGACTCGGATCTTGGGGGGCGGCATCGCCGTTGGGGAACGGGTTGGGTGGTTCCAGAATACTGCTCGGTGGCGGAGCAGCTTCCAAGGAGTTCTGCGGATCGCCCAAGGAGGGCATGGCGTTGTTCGGTGCGGTCAGGTCCGGCAACGGTGGTGGAGGATTCTGGGGCGTCGACTGTGGTGGCTGATCGTCTCCAAACGGATTGGTAAAGGGATCGCCGGGCTGTTGCTGATAGTTGGCCTGACGTACCGCCGGCGTCGTGCGGAGCGGATTGCCGGAATTGGCAGAGTGT
This sequence comes from Pirellulaceae bacterium, assembly GCA_028281725.1. Lineage (GTDB taxonomy): Bacteria > Planctomycetota > Planctomycetia > Pirellulales > Pirellulaceae > Aureliella. Next base: position 7,180 of record JANQJJ010000444.1, read on the forward strand.
GATTCTGCCACCGCGGGGCTGAACGCATTGTAAGTGGAGATGCCGGACACATTGCGAGCGGTCCGCCGCGTGTTGGTAGCCGTGTTGGATTTCCAACGCAAGACGACGCCCGAACCGAGGCTCTCGGTGGCGGATGCCTGCCGGACCGTAGCCGGCTGAGCCGCAGACGGACTCGGGAAGGCAGTCGGCTGAGGTTTGGCGCGACTTATCGGCTGTGCAGTGGACTGAGGTGAAATACGTGTCGGTTGCCACGCGGGTTGCTGCGCTGCGGCCTCCGGCAGGTATAGGGCCGCGAGCCCACAGGCCAGTAGCCGTTGCCAGAGCTTGCTTGCCGGCAGGATGCCCAGCAGCCCCTTGCTTCGCCTAGTTGGAATCGCCCGAAGTAGGATAGTCGGGGCTATAGTTCGGTGCTTCCTGCGTGATGGCAATGTCATGTGGATGATTCTCTCTGACAGTTGCTGCTGAGATCTGGATAAACCGCGCGTCCTTACGCAGCTCATTAATATTTTTCGTTCCGCAATACCCCATTCCCGCCCGTAGCCCGCCGACCAGTTGGTAGACGAAATCTGCTAAGGCACCTTTGAACGGGACGCGCCCTTCGACTCCTTCCGGCACCAACTTCTGCAGGTTTTCATCGCCGGGCTGCCGATATCGTTCGCTCGATCCTTTCACCATCGCACCGATCGACCCCATACCGCGATAGACCTTGAAAGTCCGACCTTGGTAAAGGATGGTTCGACCAGGGCTTTCCGCCAAGCCGGCGAACAGGCCGCCGATCATGACCGCATTGGCTCCGGCGGCGACCGCCTTGGTGATATCTCCGCTGAAGCGAATTCCACCGTCGGCAATCACCGGAATACCGGTTCCTTCTGCTGCTTTGGTTGCGTTGTGTATTGCGGTTATCTGCGGGACGCCAACTCCGGAGATGACACGAGTGGTACAAATGGAACCTGGGCCGATTCCTACTTTGACCGCGTCGACTCCTGCATCGATCAAGTCTCGGCAGCCTTCGAACGTGGCAACATTGCCAGCCACCACGTCGATCTGCCACCGTTTTTTTATCTCTCGGACACTCTCCATCACGTTCGCCGAGTGACCGTGGGCTGAATCGACGACCAGTAGGTCCACCCCGCGCTCAATCAACCGCTGGGCTCGATCGTAGTCAAACACCCCGATGGCAGCACCGGCCCGAAGTCTCCCACCTGCGTCTTTGCAAGCATTCGGGTAGCGTTTCATCATGTCGATGTCTTTGATCGTGATGAGGCCCGTTAGTTTGTATTGATCGTCAACCAGTAAAAGCTTCTCCACCTTTTTATCCGTCAAAATCTTCTCAGCTTCCTCAAGCGTTACAGTCCCTGTCGCGGTGACGAGATTTTCTCGCGTCATCACGTTATTTATTGGAGTTGCACCACTTTCGAGAAAGCGAAGGTCTCGACGGGTAATAATGCCAGCTAATCGGCCGGTTGCCGCCACGATGGGAATGCCGGATACATTCTGCTTGTCCATCAGAGCTTTGGCGGCAGCGACATCGTCCTCCGGCCGAAGCGTTACCGGATCGACAATGATCCCATTGGCACTCCGCTTGACCTTGGTGACCTCTTCGGCTTGAGCGTCGATGGACATGTTCTTGTGAATAACGCCCAGACCACCCACCTTCGCCAGCGCTATGGCCATTTGACTCTCGGTGACCGTATCCATCGGGCTCGATAGCAGCGGTGCCTTGAGGCGGATGTTGCTGGTTAAATTGGTAGAAACATCGACCTCGGCAGGCATAAACTCGCTGTATCGAGGTTCCAGAAGCACATCGTCAAACGTAATTCCAGAGTAGGCGAGTTTGTCAGCCATTGGCGCCAGGGTCCTTTAGTCGAGTTGGTAACGGGCTGCTCCGCGGACCGGGTGTTCAAGCCGACGGGGACCGGGGGGAAAGTGCCCATTTTGGTAAACCCCGAATTATGTCCCGATATGTCCGGCACCGCAATTAGTGCAGCAGGCAGCCGGCCGGATTGTCGAGCGACCAGGAACTTCTTCAGAAAAAGTTTCCGAGGAAGTGGGCTACCGAGTGTAACCTGGCGGACTTCGGCGGTAATTGACTGACAAGTAGACCGGCAGTGAACTTGGGTTTCCTATGTCCGACATCGATTCCACTGAACAGTTTGTCCAGCAGATCACCGAGAATCAGAATCGCCTATACGGCTACGTCTTCTCCATGTTGGGGGACCACACTCAGGCTGCGGACGTTCTGCAAGAGACGAATCTAGTCTTGTGGCGAAAGAAGTCCCAGTTCCGGTCCGGCGAGCCGTTTCTTCCGTGGGCGTTCGCGATTGCTCGGTTCCAAGTGCTTGCGCACGTTCGGGATCGAGGCCGTGACCGGTGCGTGCTCGACGGCGATCTGGTCGAAGTGTTGGCCTTGGAAACAGAAAAGCAGGCCGAGCAGTTCGAAGGAGTTCGCCGCGCGCTCCATGGCTGCATCGCGGAGTTGACGGAGACGAACCGAGATCTGGTCCGTCGCCGCTACTTTCAGTCCCTATCGATCGACGAGCTTTCTGTCTCGCTCCAGCGAGGCGCTTCGGCGGTGAAAGTCGCCTTGTTGCGGATTCGGAGAAAACTGGCCGATTGCGTCGAGCGAAAGATGGTTGAGGCGTAGCGATGAGCGACGAACCGATGGATGAACTGGAGACGCTGCTGAGTGAATGGGAACTCTCTTCGCTTGACCAGGCGGGCCGAGCGCGCCTGCAGGACATCCTGCGAAGCGATGCGGCGGCTCGAAAACGATTCGTAACCTGGCAAATGGTGCATGCGGCACTGAAGCTGGAGGGAGACTTAGGGGGCGAGCTGCCGACTTCGAACTCGCCTGACCAATTCGCTGGTGCCGGTGCCGGCGAAGCGGAAGTCCGCCGAGTCCAGCGCGGCGTGAGACCGCTGAAGGGTACTCGGTGGAGTTGGATGATTGCCGTGACTGCCGCGCTGCTGATTTGTATGTTGGCCGGTCGCTGGGGGTATCTGGAATGGCAAGCCGGAAATGGAGCTGAGCAAACGGCAGCCATTGCGAAAGATGCCAGCAGGACTGCTCGGGTCGTGGAGGCAACGGCACGCGGTCTGGCACTCGTGACGCAGTTGGTTGACGTCCAGTGGGAGAACCCCAGTGCGGCTGCTGAGATCGGGGACGCTCTGACCCGCGGAAAGATCGCGATCAAGTCGGGCTATGTGCAGATTGAGTTCTTCTGCGGCGCGACGGTGATTCTCGAGGGGCCGGCGGAGTTAGAAATCGACTCGTCGACAACCGCGCGGTGCCTCAGTGGTCGTTTGCGTGCTCAAGTGCCTCCCGCAGCGCGCGGTTTTGAGGTGCATGTCGGTGAGATGCGGGTGGTCGATCTCGGTACGGAGTTTGGGTTGTCGGTGTCCGACGGCGGAGCGAATGTGCAAGTCTTCGATGGGGAAGTGGAGTTGCATCGTCCCCAGGCCCAGATGCAACGGGTGCGGGCCGGGCAGGCATTCGTCCTGGCGGCCGACGAAGCGCTCAGCCCATCCCGGGTGACTCCGGAGCAGTTCGTCGATTTAGCCAAGTTGGAATTGGAGGCCAAGGATCAGACGGCGGCGCGCTACCAGCGCTGGAAGGAGTATTCGGCGGCGCTCAGACGAGATCCCAGGCTGATTGCCTACTATGCGTTCGACGAATCCGATCTCTGGAGACGCAAGCTCCGCAGTTCGTTGCTGCCAGAGAATCGAGAGCTGGATGGGGCGATTGTCGGAGCGCGGCGACGCGCCGGTCGTTGGCCGGCCAAAGGGGGGCTGGAGTTCAAGCGTCCCGGCGATCGAGTTCGAGTCAACATCCCTGGAGAATTTGGGTCATTGACCCTGGCCTGTTGGGTTAGAATTGATAGTCTCGATCGTTGGTACAACTCGCTGTTCCTGACCGACAACTACCAACAAGGCGAGCCGCATTGGCAGATTCTCGATAGCGGCCAGCTCTTTTTCTCGGTGCGCGTCAGTCGCTTCGGTGAGAAGGGGCCGGAGCATCGAGAAGTGCTATCGCCTGTTTTCTGGAAACCCTCGATGAGTGGTCAATGGTTGCAGCTGGCAACGACGTACGATGTGGAGCGGAAACGTACGACTCACTATTTGAATGGAAAGATGCTTAGCCAAGAAGCGATTCCAGATCATCAACTGGTACCAGTCACTCGGATCGGTATGGCATCCATGGGAAACTGGTCCACGCCGACGAAGCCCGACGTAGACTTTGCCATTCGAAATCTGAACGGAAGTGTTGATGAGTTTGCCCTGTTTTCGGCTGCACTGTCAGCGGAGGAGATTGAGGAATTTTACGAGAAGGGCAGACCTTGAGAAACCGATTACTCAAAGCAAGAATCATGCATAATTTCGTCAGGAAAGCTGTTTGGCCGGTGGCCGGTTGTCTGCTCGGATGGTGCGGCCCTCATGCCGCGCAGCTGAGGGCTGAGTCGCCAACGGACCAGCGGGCTGAGGAGCGACACTTTACGCTCAAGGTATTGCCGCTGCTTCAAGAGAAGTGCGCCGGGTGCCATGGCAACGACTCCGACGACATCAAGGGAGCCTTCGACGTTCGCACGCGCGAGAGCCTGCTCCGGGGTGGCGAGTCGGACGAGCCGGCGATCATTCCCGGCCGGCCGCCGGAAGAGAGTCCATTCTATCAAGCGATCACTTGGGATGGTTTGGAAATGCCCCCCAAAGAGAACGATCGGCTTAGCGAAGAGCAGATCGCGTGGGTGCGCCGGTGGATTGTGGCCGATGCGCCGTGGCCCGACGAGCAGGTGCAGCGCGAGATTCGACAGGCCGAGTGGTCGGTCAGCGAAAACGAGGACGGAATCCTGGCTGCGACCAGCGGTGGCAGTTCCGATGCATGGACCTATCGTCGTTATCAGAAAGACGATATCTGGGCCTTCCTGCCGGTCAGCCGCTCGCCTGAACACGATTCGGTGGATGAATTCATCGACGCCAGACTGCAAGCTGCCGGTCTCGAGCCTGCTCCGACTGCCAAGCCGGAAGCGTTGTTGCGGCGTGCCTACTTGGACCTGACGGGACTGCCGCCTACGCCTGAGGAAATGGAGACGTTTCTTAGCCAGTGGGAGCGGGACGCCGATGCAGCCTGGTCCGATCTGGTGGACCGCCTATTGGCTAGTCCGCACTACGGCGAACGTTGGGCTCAGCATTGGCTAGACGTGGTGCGCTATGCGGACACGGCAGGCTTTTCCAATGATTATGAACGCTCCAACGCTTGGCGCTACCGCGACTATGTAATTCGCGCTTTCAACAGTGACAAGCCATACGATCAGTTCGTCGTCGAGCAGATTGCCGGTGACGAACTGCGGCCCGAGGATCCCGAGGCAGTGCTGGCCACTGGGTTTCTACGCATGGGCCCGTGGGGAACGGCGATGATTCCCAAAGAAGAGGCTCGGCAGCTATTCTTGGACGATGTGGTGCATAGTATCGGCCAGTCTTTCCTTTCGACACCCATGCGTTGTTGCAAATGTCACGATCACAAGTTCGATCCGCTCCCGACTCGAGACTACTACCGTATGTACGCCAGCCTTGCAGCGACTCAGCCTGCTGAGATGCCAGCCGCATTCTTGCCGTCGGAGAATCGCGGTGCGTTTGAAGAGGGTAAGGCCCTGGTCGACTCCCTGCACAAGTATGCGGACGATCGCCGCCAGGAACTTGTGCAGCAACGCGAGGCTGCTGCCAAAAAATGGTATGAAGAACATGACTTGGCCTATAAGGAGCTGGAGCAACGGAAGAAGGATCCGGACGATAGTAAGCCGCCGCGGCACGTCGGGCTCGACGAAATGGAACAGGGGCGATTGAAAGTCCGCGAGCAGGACGAGTGGATTTGGGCGCGACGTAAAGAGCGCTATATGCCGCTCGCGCAGAGTGTCTACAACGGACCGGATGCGAATCAGAATGGACGAAAACTACGCAAGCCTGCAAAAATCAACCAGCAGTGGAGACCGGACTCATTCATCTTCATTGGGGGCGCGTACACGGCAAAGGGAGAGCCGGTAACGCCCGGCGTGCTCAGCAGCTGTGGTCTGCCGGTGGAAGGGGCGCCCACGCACGATCCCTACGCCCTGCCAACAACACTCGGCCGGCGGCGTCTGGCACTGGCCAAGTGGATTACTGATCCCGGCAACCCGCTCACGGCGCGCTCCATCGTCAATCGGCTCTGGCAACATCATTTTGGCGAGGGAATCGTGCGGACGGCTAACAATTTTGGTGCCAAGGGAGCGCGGCCGTCGCACCCAGAGTTGCTCGATTGGTTGGCAGCCAGTTTGGTCGACAACGGTTGGAAGCTCAAACGACTGCACCGGCTGATCATGATGTCGGAGGCCTACCGCAGAAGCACGCACCATCCTGACCTGGAGCAGCTCGAATCGGTCGACCCGGACAATCAACTGCTGGCACGGTTTGTTCCGCGCAGGATGACGGCGGAAGAATTACGCGACAGCCTACTGGCGACAACCGGCGAGCTGAATCGAGAGCTGGGAGGGCTGCCGTGCATGCCTGAGATCAACATGGAAGTCGCCTTGCAGCCGCGAATGATCCAGTTCTCGATTGCTCCGGCCCACCAGCCGTCGCGAACCCCCAGGGAACGCAATCGTCGTTCGATCTACGCCTACCGAGTGCGTGGGCAGGCTGATCCGTTTTTGGAGGTACTGAACCAGCCCAATCCCAACGATTCGTGTGATTTCCGGGACTCCGCCGCGGTGTCTCCCCAGGCGTTCACCCTGCTCAACAGCGACGTCATGACGGATCGCTCAATCGCACTTGCCTTACGCGCTGAGCGAGAGGCCCAGTCGCTTCCCGGCCAAGTCGACCGAGTCTTTCGTTTGGCACTCCAGCGCGAGCCAACCGCCGAGCAGCGGGAGCGATTGTGCCTATACGTGGAACAGATGACGGAGTATCACCAACAACATCCACCCGAGCCGGTCGTGTATCCCAAGACTATTACGCGATCGCTCGTGGAAGAGTTTTCCGGAAAGCCGTTTGAGTACGTCGAGTGGTTGCCCGTTTTCGAAGATTATGTACCTGATGCCAAACCCTCGGCCGTCGATGCCCGGACGCGAGCGCTGGCTGACCTGTGTTTGCTGATTTTTAACACCAATGAGTTTGTTTACGTTTACTAGAGCGCCGGTCCAACCCAAGAGAAACGCCGGTGCCTGGCGGCATGCCGCTGACGGAAGAAAGTGTCGGCGGAGCCTGACCCCCTTTACCCAAATCTTCCGGACCGCAAAACAGAAAAGCAGAAAAGAAAAAATGATGAGTAATCTTCAGCGCTGCACCTTCAACCTTCAGCGGTCGACTCTTCAGCGACGCGAATTCCTATACGGCCTTGGATCGTCGCTGGGAGCCCTGGCGCTGACGGATTTGATATCCAAGGATGTGTCTGCCAAGGATGCGGCGGGGCCTCTTACGCCCAAGCCTCCCATGCACCCGGCTCGGGCCAAAGCAGTGATCATGCTGTTTATGGAAGGCGGGCCGAGCCAGGTCGATACCTTTGACCCCAAACCGGAGTTGAAACGTCTGCACCTGAAAGAATCGACTCGTACCAAAGGCCTGGCGACCGGAAAGCGGTTCTTTGTCGGTAGTCCCTTTGGCTCGCGGAGGGTGGGCGAGGCTGGAATCGCCATGTGCGACCAGTTCGAGCACATGGCGGATCCTGAGGTGGCTGACGAACTATGTGTCTATCGCGGTTGCCAGGCCGAATCGTTGAATCATCCCGAGGCGCTCTTGCATTGGAATACCGGTAGCCGGCTGGGCGGTGACCCCGCAATTGGCTCATGGATGACCTACGGCTTGGGCACTCAGAATCAGAATTTGCCGGGCTACGTCGTGATGACGGAGTTGGCGTTGCCTCAAGCCGGGGCGACGAACTGGTCAAATGGCTTCCTGCCGGCCTACTACCAGGGAACCAGACTGCGGTCGCAAGGTTCTCCGATCCTCGATCTCCATCCACCGGCCTACCGGACGCGCGAGCACCAAAGACGTGCCCTCGATGAACTGGCGATGCTAAATGCCGAACATCTGCGGCAACATCCCGAACATCAGGACTTGGCAGCCAGGATGGAGAGTTATGAATTGGCGTATCGCATGCAAACTGCCGTGCCGGATATTGTCGAGCTGAACTCCGAACCCCAACATGTACTGGACATGTATGGCTTGGACAATCAGGAGACGCAGGCGTTTGGTCGCCAGTGCCTGATGGCACGTCGCCTGGTCGAGCAAGGTGTGCGGTTCGTGCAGATTTTCTCCGGAGGTTGGGACAGCCACGACTACCTCGAGCGTGGACACGCGTCAAGAATCGCGAGTGTCGACAAGCCCATCGCCGCGCTGATCAAGGATTTAAAGCGGCGGGGGCTACTCGAAGAGACGCTGGTTATGTGGACCGGAGAATTTGGCCGTACGCCTGATAACAATTATCGCGGTGGCGTGACCTCCCTGGGCCGAGGGCACAACGTCGATGCGATGAACATGTGGTTTGCCGGAGGCGGCACCAAGCGGGGAGCGACCGTTGGTGCTACCGATGAGATTGGTGCCGAGGCGGTCGAGTGCGTTCACCCGATCCGCGACGTACACGTCACCTTGTTGCATCTGCTGGGTCTGGACGACAACAGATTAACCTATTTTCACGGCGGACGCTTCAAACAGCTTTCTCAGTTTGGTGGTGAAGTCATCCAGGAATTGATTGCCTAACGCTATCGTCCTGTTTGCGCAAACAGCTGACGAAGCAATTCGGTACGCGAATACCTGAGATCGCCATAACGCTGCATCCATTGTTGCAACTCAGATTGAGAGGCTTTGCGTTTGACCACCTCCTCAAAGACTCGATCCAGCCAGACCGCATTGTTGTTTCCGGACGCATCGAAGTACTCCTGAGCAGCCATTAACTCGAGCGGCATCGAGTCGAGACGGTCCGCAATCCCGGGCGTCGCCCTCAGAGCGGCCAATTCCAGGAACGTCGGGTCTCGTCGAAGGTATTCGCGGTACATGGCAATGATTCGCTCGTCGATGGTGTTGAAGTCGGGATAGCCGGCAGTCACCACGCCGCCAGCACCTGGATTGGACGCCAGATTCATCAGCGGAATCAGTTGCAGACGAACCTGACTGGGATTGCCCAGAGTCAGGATGCGTTGAGGTTGGGAAGAAAGAATGGTTCGACCGCCGGAGGTAACCGACGCGCGAACTTGATAGACGTCCTGGGGATCGATGTACGTCGGATCGAAAGCGATTTCAAAAGGAATGTCGCCGCCGATATTGGGGCGGAACGAAGTTTGGCCATGCCGTACGCTGAAAAACGGGCGACTGACATTCTCGATTTGGACCGTTACGATAGCATCGTTCGGTAAAGCGGTGCGTTGGCTAAGGGTCAGCGAACCCGTCAACGAACCTTGGCTGCCATCGAGTTGCACTCGGACTGAGGATAGACGACCGCCGAGTTGGTCTTGGACGACTAGCGAAACGACACCGCGACTATCTGCTCGGCGATTGATCTCTTCCGCCAAGTCATAGAGCCGTCCGTCCACCATTCCTACTTGGTATCCCCCGACCGTCACGATCAAATCGCCCGGTTCGATTCGTGCTCGGGCGGCCGCCGAGTTGCGGCCCACTTCGCGAATCAGGACGCCGGTTTCCAGGTTGTCCCCGCGAACGCCTAATCGCCATTCCTGGGGCCGGGCTGCCGAGTTTCCGAGCCAATTACTTCCTTGCCAACCGGGAGCGGATGCTCCGAAACTGGAATTTCGGTTGCGCTGGTCCGTGGTCCCCAGACCGCTCTGCGCGGATGACGTCACCGGAAGCAGCAGGCTGGATAGTAGAGCCGCCGCCGGCAGTACGAATCGATATAATTTAAACGTCAGATATAGATTAGACATGAGATCGAATTCCTGTCGATGAGGTCGTGTGGCTGATGTGACTTGGAGATCGGGCGTTTGCTTGCTGTTGATTGCGTGGCCGCGAAGCGTCTTGCGTCTGGCGCCGCGCTGCGCTTGGTTGGCAGGTGGACGGGCCGCATTCGGCAGGCGTTGTTTGGCCAGTAGAGGACGTTTCTGCTCCCCCAGCTGGCGTGGCCGATCGCGTGGTCGCCCTGGAAAAGCGTGTTACCGCAATTGGGAGCCTGCCAATTTCTGGAGACCCGCTCGCAGCAGAGGCAGGTCGACTGGAAAAAAGCCGACCAAAATCGCTTGGGTTTGACCGGCTTGGCCCAATGCATAACGGACAAACTCGCGGCTGGCCCGGGCTTGTTCGGACGTCTGCCCTGCATCGATCACCAGGGTCAGCGGTCGTGTCAGGGGATATTGACCGCTCAACACCGCATGATCGTCACTGGGAATGGCGCTGGCTCCGGCCATCAACTGCAGTGGTTTCGAAGAACCTCCACCACATCCGCATCGCAGCCCGCAAATGGTGATGGAAAGCGGATCGCCACTGACCTCCTCCAGAACCTGAGCATTGGACACATGAGCCGAGATGCCTTCACGCATGGTAGCCGAACCAAAAACGAAGTCTCTCAGAAACATTTGGGTTCCACTGTTTTTGGTTCGCGAAATCAGATGGATCGGCTTGGTCGCCCACTCGCCTGTGACACCCAGCAGGCTCCACTGCAATTGTTCGACGCCGGAGTCCGTGGTGAAGATCGCGCGCAGCTGTTCGCCCGAAATCGACTCCACGGGGTTGCTCGAGTTGACGTAGACGCCAAGTGCTTCCCGCGCGACCACGAAGGCCACCGGCTCCTTCAAGCCATGTTGCTTCAGTGCCTCAATCTCCTCGTCTCTTACCGGACGCGACAGCATGGCCACGCCGCTGGGATTGGCCGACAGTTCCTTGAAAGCCGCTTCGGATCCGGCAGCCGACACTTCGACCTGGGCCTCTGGATGAAATTTTTTGAATCCGGATATCCAGCCATGGGCCAGGGCATCCATGCTGGTCGAGCCAAACACCTTGACCGTGCCGCGAGCCTCGGCATCGGGCCGATACGGATCAATCGACTTCAACATCGAGGTCAGCTTCTCGATCGACGCTGAATTCGACTGGCTCTCCTGGCAGAACGCCTGCTGGCAGGCAACGGAGAGTAGGCAAGTGAAGTAGAGGTATCTCAATAGATTGGGGCGAACCATGCGCGCACTCCTTCATAGCGGGGAACATAGCATCCGGGTTGCCGATGGCGACCAGACGCGATGAATTCAATCCAGTTATCGTCCGTGGCCGCATTCTACGCGATTTGACAAATTTAGGCGATCTCGATTATCGCTTCATTGGCCCGCGCCTGGAATTGGCTAATTTCCCCCAGTTTTCGTGGCAGCCGGGGAAGTGCGTTGCCTGAGAAGACTTGCGTTGCCGGAGAAGCTGAGCATCAGTTAGGAATTCGCTCCCAAATCGGATCCCCAACGGACTGCAGTTCCAGTCGGCTCATTGCCAGTTCGCGGCGCCACTGCTGAACGCTGGCGCGGTTGGGCGCGTGGGGTTGGTAGCCCAGAACCCTGCCCGTCAACCGCTTCAGCTGATAGGCGGCTAGCACGCGCGATCCCAAGTCGCCGTTTTCCAGCTGCGACACCAAATTGGCTAGGCCCTCGCCAACCAGTTGATCTTCGGGCAAACCGCAGAGCAACTGGAAAAGCGTGTTTCCGATGGGGCCATTGGACTGGACAAACAGGTTCTGTACCTTGCCTGATCCGGCAGGATCGATTGCTAGCAATTGCCGGGCCAAATCCAGCGTGCTGGACCAATGGCTCCGCAGCCGCGGATTCTCCAAGAAACCACTCGTCAGCGGCTGCCAGTCGCCGGCCAAGAGCGCGGTTTGAACGGCGAGCGCTGCCGTCTCCGGTCGGCGGTGGGTTGTCAAACCGACAAGTACCGACTCTATGTTCGGGTCGTCTTTCTGGGGCTGAAGCAGTTTTCCGAGATCCTCTGCAGCCAAACCATCAATTGGACGACCTGAATTCGAAGCATACCACGGAGGAATTCTCTCTGGACGCAAGACGAATCTCTTCGGTTTTTCATCTTCGACGATGGCCAGCCCCTGCCCCAGCGCCAGCTGTTCGCTCGCAGCCTGCGGCCGGCCAGGTGACAAGTCAACGGCCACCTCGCCCTCAACCGCGACGACGACCAGTATCGGTT
>JANQJJ010000448.1 GCA_028281725.1 Pirellulaceae bacterium
GGGCAAACGGCCCCCGGCGACTGCTTTGCCCGCAGGCGCGACCATAATTGGAAATACTCTGGCATCCCATAGCCTTTCCAGTCAGCGCCCCCAAGCCTAGTGCTTTGTCAACACTAAAGATTTGGGTAAAGGGGTAAGGAGTCAATTGTGCACAGCACCCGAAAGGCCGCTGGCGGCAATTGACTCCTGACCCCTTTACCCGACCCAAAGATTAAGCTTTGACAGACCACTAGTCTGCAGACGATTACTAGAAATCCGGCGCCGCTGGTTTGCGAATCCATCATCTACTAAAAAAGCCATCCACCGTTGAACGAATACGTATCTGCATTGATCATCGGGATCGTAGAAGGCCTGACGGAGTTCCTTCCGGTCAGTTCGACGGCACACATCCGGTTAACCCAAGAGCTGCTGAGTCTGCCGCTAGATGACAGCTACTGGAAAATGTTCGCTATTGTGATTCAGCTGGGCGCCATTGGGTCGGTATTGGTCTACTTTCGCGAGCGAATCGTCGAGTTCCTCAGAAGCTACCCTTCGGGCCAAGCCGGCCGGCACACCTGGTGGAATCATCCGGTCGCGCTGGTGCTGATCAGCTTCGTAGTCACGGCGGTTCCCTGTTTGCTGATGGACGAATTCATCGGTGACAACTTGGAAAGCCCCGAAATCATTGGATGGGCTCTCCTGGTTGGCGGCATCGTGATGTGGATTGTGGACAGAGCGTGCAGCCGGCGGGCCAAGACGATGCAAATCGAAGACATGACGCTCCACCAGGCCGTGGTGATTGGATTCACCCAGATCTTTGCGGCGGCCTTCCCCGGTGTGAGCCGCTCGATGGCCACGATCGCCGGAGGACAGCTGATGGGTCTCTCCCGACCAGCCGCTCTGGAATTCAGCTTCTTCCTGTCGATCCCGGTAATGGTGGCCGCCACGGCATTCAAGCTGCTTCAATTTGTTCTCGAGACTCCAACGGCCGTCAGTACTCAACAATGGCTCGTGTTGGCGGTCGGCTTTGCCGTGAGCTTCCTGGTCGCCTGGGCCGTGATTGCCTGGTTCATGTCCTGGGTGCGGAAGCACGGCTTCACCCCGTTCGCCATCTATCGGGTGATTCTTGGTAGCCTGACTTTGGCTTGGGTGTACGGCTTGCTCGCGTAGCGTTCGGGGCGCTGTCTGGCAGAAGGCGAGGAAAGGACTTGCCCCTCGGATGCAGCATCTCGCCGGCACGTTTTGAGTTGTTGAAAGTCGACCTGGGGACAGGTCAAACTACACGCGGGACTGTGGGCACTGCCTGTTTAAGAATCCAAAAGGCCGATCGCAATCCGACGGGACAACTTATGCGCTGAGTGGTCGCTAGGTCGCCAACAGCAGCGCTCCGGCATAGCCGACGACTCGCGATTTGTCGCCGGAAACGTCGGCACTCGTCGCGTAGTCCACTTCGACGACCTTGAACTCTTGGCCCAGTTGGCGTAGCGTCTCCAGGACGAATGCTGCCGGTACCAAACCACACATGCTGATTTCGTGGTCGCTGCAGGTATCGATTAGGTGCTGGGGATCACCCGTGGCCAGTGCATCGAGAGCGAGGCGATCGCGACGCCGATTTTCTTCATCCGGTGCGTAGTGATTCATATCGCTTGAAATCACCATCAACGGTGGTTTGTCCAGTGATTTAATCAGGTCGGCCATCTCCGTGGCGGCTTGCTCAATATCTGTGCGGCTGCCACCATGCAGGGCAACTCCCACCACTTTCGCCTCCGGACTGAGCTTCTCGAGAATGGGCAATTGCACTTCGATGCCATGCTCCTGCTGGTGGGCGGCCGCATCCAATTCCAGCGACGTGACGCGATCGGCAATCTGCTTTGCCAGACCGGTATCCGCCGCAAAGGAGGTCGTGCTCGATAGACGCCAGCTATCGAATGGACACACGGACCAGTTGACACCATCATGAGTGTGCTTGGGCGAAATCACGAGGATCGTACGGTCATCGTCCAGATCCAGGCTTTGCCAAACCTTCGCCGCCACCTTGCCGCTGTACTTCAGTCCAGCGTGCGGAACCATGATCGCCAATGGCGAAAACCTCTCAGCCTCCGCGTCTTTCCAATCAGCGTCCTTGAAGAGCGTGCCTACCATGGCGCGTCGTGCGGCATCTTCAGCCGGATAAAACTTGCCGGCTACTGCGGGTGGACGAGTTCCTTCGGCGGAAACTGCCGAGGGAATCGAAACGCAGTTGATTGCCGGCATGGTCGACATCATATGCAGCGTATGCAGCGCCGCATCCCGGCTGCCTATTGGCAAGCGACTGCGCAAGTCGTCGCGCAGGGCATCGGCCGTCCTCTCCGGGTCAAACGCCAACCCGCAGTGTCGCGGATCTGAAATGACCACCGCCCGCTGTCTGGTGTCTACGCCTGCCAAATCCCCCTGGGCCCCGTAACCATGCATCGAGGGGTCAAAACCGATCGAGAGGCCTACCTGGAGTTGACCGGCAAACTGCTGTTGCTGGAACATGCTTGCCGCCCGCTGGCACATCTGATAGAGCGTCGATTGCAGGGCGACACCGGGCCGAAACGAAACCTGCATCGCATTGGCCTGACGCTTGTCGGCCTGATCCCCTTCGGCTCCCCACTGCATGGAAAGCACGATGGCATGCACGTTCAGATCCGGTAGCTGTGGAACGACATAGCTGGGGGTGCCGCCCGTTGCAATCGCGACGATGTTTTGCCCGGCCAACTGCGCATAGGCCGCCAACTGCTCCTCCGTCAGCGGCGATTCGATACGGGTCGGCAAATCGCTCGGCAACCGATCGGAGAGTTTCCCTTCGATCGCTTCGCCGTCGAACGTCAGCAATTCGGCGTCCGAATTCTGCCAGGCACCGATTGGCAATCCGGCTTTCGCGCAGACCCCTTGCAAAAACCGGTTCACATCCCAACCACGCTCGGTAGCAACCGAGGGTAGTAACAGGCCGCTCTTCTGGCCCTGCTGGATCATCAAGCCATGCTTGCCAAGTTGAATCGCCTGGGCGCGCTCGGCCCCCTCGGCCGTCACCTTGTTAAAGGGTCCTAGTAGCGTGACATCTATATCCAGATACGGCAGTTCAATGGGAGAGATCGGCGCCATCCGCTGATCTTCCTTGGCAGTCCGCGCTGCGGCGGCTTGAATCGCCGATCCGAGCGGCATGGGCTTGCCGAGTACGCCACAACATCCACGTAGTACCTCGCCGCGGCGGAGTGTGACAAATGCGCCCATGACCACCGAACTGGCGACGTCCGCTAGCGCCTCTTCGGGAGGTTGCATGGGCCGCCCCAACACCGCTTGAGCCAGCCAGTCGGCGGCTGCCTGCAGAATGTCCTGCCGCTGCTTTTCCGTCAGGCTGTCGATCTTAAGCGGTTTCGCAGCTACTGGATTCGGCTTGGTTGCAGTGGAACCAGCCGTATCGGGATTAGCACTCGTCACGTGAACTTCCTTTAACGCATAGACGGATGGATGGGATTGAACCAACCGCTCCGGAGCATTCTGGGCATGCTCTTGGCTGTCGGCGTACTGTTCGATGCGAATTGGCTGCCGTTTAGTTCCCCAATCTCCGCAGGTGGTGCCAAACCGACCGGGGACCCTCGTTTGGCAATGAACGCATCGACCCTGCGTATCAACGTGGTATGCTCCCAGTTGATACCAATTGCGCTCAATCAGCAACTGCCCACAATCATGACAAAACGTGCTCTGCCGGTCGACATCATGGACGTTACCAACGTAGACGTATTTTAAGCCTTCTGATTTTGCGATTTCGTAAGCCGCCTCTAAAGTTTCAGCATCGGTTCGCGGCCGATCCGTCATGCGAAAATCTGGATGAAAGGCTGTGAAGTGGACGGGCACCTGATCACCTATAGCGCTCAAGATCCAGTTACACATTTTACGCAGTTCACCTGAACTATCATTTACGTCGGGAATAATCAGGTTGGTGATTTCGAACCAAACACTGGTTTCGCGTTTCAGATACTGCAGCGTTTCCAGGACTGGCTGCAGGTGCGAGTAGGTGATCTTCTGATAAAACTCCTCGGTGAACGCCTTGAGATCGACGTTGGCAGCATCCATGCAGGCGAAGAATTCTTCTCTGGCTTCGGGGCAGATGTAACCAGCCGTGACCGCCACCGACTTAATATCCATCTCGCGGCAAGCGCGAGCCGTATCCATGGCGTACTCCGCCCAGATCACGGGATCGTTGTAGGTGAACGCGACGCTTTGGCAGCCGGTCTGTCTGGCCGCTTGAGCAATCGTCAGCGGCTCCGCCCGGGCACTGAGCCGCTGTACCTCCCTAGATTTGGAGATATCCCAGTTCTGGCAGAATTTGCACCCCAAGTTGCAACCTGCGGTACCAAAGCTGAGAACGGGCGTTCCTGGAAAAAAGTGATTGAGCGGTTTCTTTTCAATCGGATCGATGCAGAATCCGGTACTTTTGCCGTACGTGGAGAGCACCATCTCGCCGTCACGATTCTCCCGAACAAAGCAGAAACCTCGATCGCCCGGCTTGAGGCTACATTTCCGTGGACATAGCAAACAGTCGATTCTGTCAGCCGACTCGCTCGGCTCCCACCACGCACCGGTCTGCGCGCCATCGGCCAGACGCCGCGGTTCCAATTGGTGATAGGTTCGCATCGTGGACTCTCCGGCCGGTGGCCACCAGTCCTGGCCAGTTCTTTGCTGATGGCTTGTCCGCGGGTCGGTAATCGTGTTTCGACGAGCCAACAACTAACAATCTACAGGATTTTGGTATTCTATAGCGCCACCAGTTTGACCTAACTGAACTTTCTCCTGCTGAACAACCCACGATGTCCGAAATTCAGATTCCCGTTGCTGGCGTCCAAATGGATGTGGTTCTCGGCGACGTCGATGCCAATGTTGCCAGATTCCTGAAAGCTCTGGAAGATCCACGCGTGGCGAAGGCGCGGTTGGTTGTCTTTCCCGAATGTGCAACGACCGGTTATTGCTTTGACTCCAAAGAAGAGGCCATGGCGGTCGCCCAGCCCGTTCCGGGCCCTGTCACCGAAAAACTGCTGAAGGTGGCCCAAGAACGCGACCAACATCTTGCCTTCGGCACACTCGAGCGGGACGGGGACGATCTGTACAACAGTTGCGTGCTGCTGGGCCCGACCGGCATCGTGGGCGTTTACCGCAAGATCCACATGCCCTTTCTGGGTGTCGACCGCTTTGCCACCCCCGGCAAAGAGCAGCTTGCCGTCTTCGACGTAGGACCGATGCGAGTCGGAATGCACATCTGTTACGATGGCTCCTTTCCAGAGGTCCCCCGCACGCTAGCCTTGCTGGGCGCGGATCTGGTGATCTTGCCAACCAACTGGCCGCCCGGCGCGGATACGTTTGCGGAGTACCTGCCGAACGCGCGGGCGCTAGAGAATCACATCTACTACATGTCTGTCAACCGAATTGGCGAAGAGCGAGGTTTTCGATTCATCGGGCATAGCAAGTTCTGCCTGCCGACCGGCCGCTCGCCATCAAGCGGTTCCCTAACCGAAGAAGATATTGTTTCTGGAACGGTCCAGCCGCACATCGTCCGCAACAAACGCCTGGTTCGCGTCCCTGGCAAACATCTCATTGATCGCATGGCCGACCGACGTCCGGCTTTTTATGGCGAGCTATGTAAGGAGCACCATCTGGAGCGCGACGAATCCGATCGGCCTTAGCAGGAGCTCCAAGGTACCGTCACTGCGCCAGCGCTGCGTAGATGGAGAAGGCCTGCTCCATCAACTCTTTCAGTTGCTCTGCCGGCCAGCGGCGCCGCGGCTGATAAAAAATAAAGCTGTCGGCATGCCCCTCGACAACGATCTTCTGCAAATCCTTAAAAGCGTTTCGACGATCGCGGTCAAACAACTCGCGTACCGCCTGTTCATCGGCCCCTTTGAGCAAGAACCGATCGGAAAACTCTCGATCTTCTTCAAAGTCGATATCCTTGATGCCGAAGAAGTCCGCGATGCGATGGAAGAAGCTTTCAGGCGAAATCGAAAACTGAGGCAAGCTTAAAGACTCGGCACTTGCGAGCACCACGTTCTGCCGATGAGTCGACTGGTTCTTGCCGCTACCGGTCGTGAAGCGGTAGTCAAAAATGGCCATCCGCAACTCGCCTGAATCGGCTACGATCACATTGGATATCCGGCGACCACCTCCGCGCTGAGCGATGTTGAAATTGCCAAATCTGCTTGCATCCTCCTCGCTCAGCTGCTCACTAAACTGCAGTCCCAGCTCACTGGCAATCCGGCCAACGGCTTCCTTCCGCTGCTTTTCTGCAAGAACCGCATAAAGGACGATCCCGCCCGAGATGGCCGCAAAGGCCACGAAGACCAGGACAAAGATACTGATTCCCATAGCGCCGAGCGTTCCTTGGTATTTCTTTGAGGAATAGGCTTCCGGTTTCCCTTTGCAAGGATGAAATTTGTGCGATAAATGGCGTATGTCCAGTTCGAAACGTTCGCGTCAATCCTCGCCCTTCACAGTGTACCATTTGAAGCCCCAACATAGTGGGATGACGCTAGCCGCTGCGCTCAAGAACGTCGTTGGCGCCGCCTCCTGGGGACAAACCAAAAAGTGGATAGGTAGGCGATGCGTCCAGGTCAACGGAAACCTGTGCTTGGACGACGCGCGGCGTGTGTCGGAAAAGGACGTCATCAAACTCTGGCAGCACCCGCTAGCCAAGCCGGTTGAGCCGGCCGACATTCGCATCGCTCACCTCGACGAAACTCTCGTTGTGGTTGAGAAGCCAGCCGGCGTCACCAGCGTCCGGCACGATGCCGAACGCAAGTTATCGACTCGCCGAAGACAGCTCCAACCAACACTCGAGGAACTACTCCCACCGATTTTGGCTAAGTTCCAGCGGCTGCGTTGGCCACCACTGCCGCCTGTCGGTATGAATCGTGGTCGCATGCAGGCGCGCAAACGAGGCAACCGTGGCAGGCCGCTACCGATTCACAATGCCAAAAAGTTACCTCCCGAACTGCAGGTCATTCCGGTGCACCGACTGGATCGGGACACTAGCGGGTTGATGCTGTTCGCTCGCACGCGCGCCGCCCAGCAACGGCTCGCCGCCATGTTCCGCCGTCACACCATCGAACGAGAGTATACGGGTGTCTGCCTCGGCGAAGTCCAGCAGCAGACAATCCGCTCGCTGCTCGTGCGAGACCGGGGTGACGGGCTACGGGGCAGCCTGGCTGAGGATGCCGACGACGCGGCGCGAACATCCTCTCGGGAAGCCATTACCCATATTGTGTCTGCTGAATCTTTTGAAGTGCCTGAGTTACAAACGACCTACTCCTTGGTTCGTTGCAAGCTCGAAACCGGCCGCACGCACCAGATTCGCATTCATCTATCCGAAGCGGGACATATGCTGTGCGGCGACAAGGTTTACAATCGCAGGCTGCATGGCCGGGTGATTTCAGATTCCAGCGGCGCGCCCCGGCAGGCGCTCCACTCGGATCGATTAAGCTTGACTCACCCTTTTACAGGTCAGCACTTGCAATTTGAGATGGCCCTGCCGCGGGATCTTTCGACTTGGCTCCACCGACTTCGAACCCCTTAGCAGCTTGCCCGAAAAAGGTTTCTGACTCTCTCCGACCGTCTCCAAAGGGTCAGACACCTTTTTCTGGCAGGCTCCCCACGCACACCGCTCCACAAAATGTCCACTACGCAAACTGACATTTCCAAAAAAACCATCACCGCTGCACGACGACTCAGTCGTGCGGCCGGAAAGCTCGACTTCAGCCCTTACGCGCCGTGGGTCTATAACCCGCTGGACTATGCCTGGAAGGCTCACGAACAATATCTCAGTCGGTTCGCCCGGCCGAGTTGTCGAGTCCTGCTGCTCGGTATGAACCCTGGGCCGTGGGGCATGGCGCAGACCGGCGTACCGTTCGGTGAGGTGACCGCCGTGACCGAATGGCTCAGGATTGACGCGCCGATCAAAAAGCCCGTTTCAGAACACCCCAAACGACCGATCGAAGGGTTGCGTTGTCAGCGTAGCGAGGTGTCTGGCCGCCGACTGTGGGGGCTTTTCAGCGAGCGTTATCCATCGCCGGACGACTTCTTTGGCGAACACTTTGTCGCCAATTACTGTCCGCTAGTTTTTATGGAGGAGTCGGCCCGAAACATCACACCCGACAAACTGCCGACCGGTATCCGTCAGTCGCTGGAAACAGTCTGCGACGACCACCTGGCCACATTGATCCAGCTTCTGACACCCGAGTGGGTCATTGGAGTAGGCGCATTTGCTGAAGCCTGCGCCCGGCGGGCCACCGAGCGAGTTTCCGCGATTGAATTCCAGGTAGGACGTATCCTGCATCCGAGTCCCGCGTCCCCCGCAGCCAACCGGGACTGGGCGGGCACCGCAACTCGGCAGCTGGTTCAGCTCGGCGTGTGGAGAGACTAGTGCTTTGTCAACACTAAAGATTTGGGTAAAGGGGTCAGGAGTCAATTGCCGCCAGCGGCCCTTCGGGTGCTTTGCACAATTG
>JANQJJ010000455.1 GCA_028281725.1 Pirellulaceae bacterium
CCAACTCGGCTCCCTCCTGGGCAAACTCGCCCTGGTACTTGGTGAACAGATCATTCCACTGGCTGCTTGCCTCGGCGCCCCGCTTTCCGACCGTCTCACCAAAGTACTCGGGGACTTCGTCCGGAACCAGGAACTTCTCATCCTCCGGCCAGCCATAGGCTTGCTTCGTTAACTTGATCTCCTCGTCGCCGAGCGGTGCGCCATGCGCGCCGTGCGTATTGGCCTTGTTCGGAGAACCGTAGCCAATCACGCTGCGAACGATGATTAACGTCGGCTTGTCCCGACACGACTTAAACTGTTCGATCGCGGCACCAATGGCCTGGAGATCATTGGCGTCTTCCACCCGAATCGTATTCCATCCCAGCCCTTCGAATCGTTTGGCCACGTTCTCGCTGAAGGCCAGGTCCGTTTCACCTTCGATCGTGATCCCGTTGTCGTCGTAAATCCAGCACAGATTCGATAGTTTGAGGTGGCCCGCTAGGGAAGCCGTCTCGTAGGCGACTCCTTCCATCAAATCGCCATCACCGCACAGTGCGTACGTATTAAAATCGAACAGCTCGTAACCGGGGCGATTGTAGGTCGCGGCCAGCCAACGGGAGGCAACCGCCATGCCGACGCTGTTGCCGACGCCCTGCCCAAGGGGGCCTGTGGTGGTTTCGATTCCCGCCGCCTCTCCGTACTCGGGGTGCCCCGCACATGGACTGTGGAGCTGACGAAAGTTCTTGATATGGTCGAGTGTGATGGAAGGCCGATCGAGGACTTGACCATCCCGGTCGGTCGCCTTGACGCCCGCCAGGTGGAGCATGGAATAGAGCAACATGGACGCGTGTCCACAGCTGAGGACAAACCGGTCACGGTTGGGCCACAGGGGCTGAGCTGGGTCATATCGCATGGCGTCGGTCCAGACCTGGAACGCCACGGGAGCCAGAGCCATCGGAGTGCCCGGATGCCCGCTCTTAGCCGCTTGCACCGCGTCCATACTCAGAGTGCGGATGGTGTCGATGGCCATTTTTTCGATTGCAGGGGATGAAACGCTCATGGACCGCTTTCTCGACTGAAATAGAAAAGTTGCTTTACCGGTGCAAATAGTCTGTTTGGCTACCAATGCTCAATGGCGGCGAGGATACCCGCAATCGGAGTTTTTCGCAATTGGCTCTGGCGGACTATGCCGCTTAGCAGCCTGCCAGAAAAAGGTGTCTGACCCTCTCCAGCCGTCGCCTTTCCAATGCTTCAGCACGGTCTCCAAAGGGTCAGACACCTTTTTCTGGCAGGCTGTTAGGGCCGGGCCTTACCAGCGGAGATTGGCGGGCCATGCCTATGCGAAAATGGTGGTTGCGGTTAAGATTTCGGATTGTCAAATTCCAGAGCCGAGTGCCGCGATCGAACCCCGAACCGTACCAGTTAGTCGACAGGAGATGTCCCGTAATGAGCCCAGCGGAGATCCGAGACGAAATCATCGATATCCTCAGCGAAATCGCGCCTGATGAGGACCTGAGTGATCTGAAGGATGAGCAGTCGTTCCGCGAGCAAATGGAACTCGACAGTATGGACTTTTTGGACATCGTGATGGAATTGCGGAAACGTCATCGCGTGCAGATTCCCGAAGAGGAATACGGTGAGTTGGCGAGTATGTCCAGCACGGTGAAGTATCTCGAACCCAAGATGGCTGAAATCTAGGGCCGGGGGCAAGCCTTTCTCGATTCAGACCGGTGCGCTTGAGTGTACGACACGATCATCATCGGTGCAGGCATGTCCGGGCTGGCTGCCGGGATTCGGTTGGCTCATTACGACCAAAGCGTTTGCATTCTCGAGAAGCATTGGACCATTGGCGGTCTCAATTCGTTCTATCGCGTCGGCGGGCGCAACTACGACGTGGGATTGCACGCGATCACCAATTTTACGCCTCGGGGCACGAAGAAAGGGCCGCTGGCGCGCTTGCTTCGTCAGCTGCGGTTTCGCTGGGAAGATTTCGAACTTTCGCCTCAGGTCGGTTCAGCCATCGCATTTCCCGGCGTACGTCTAGGGTTCACCAACGAACTCGATTTTCTGCGCAGCGAGATCGCTCGGGCCTTTCCCTCCGAACGCGACAACTTCGAACGACTTCTGGCTCAACTGGCCGACTATGACGATCTCAACCAAGACAACTTCGGTGGCTCGGCGCGTGAATTCTTGGCTTCGAACATCGGAGATCCGCTGCTAATCGAGATGATCCTTTGCCCGCTGATGTGGTACGGCAATGCTCGACAAGATGATATGGATTTCGGTCAGTTTTGCATCATGTTTCGCAGCATCTTCATGGAAGGCTTTGCGCGCCCATTTCAAGGCGTGCGTTTGATTCTCAAGCATTTGGTTCGCCGATTTCGCTCCTTGGGCGGCGAATTGAAGCTCCGTAGCGGTGTGGAATCGATCCGAGTCGACGGAGATCGGGCGGTGGGAGTGGTTCTGGAAAATGGCGAGACGATCGAAGGAAAGCGTATTCTCTCCAGTGCGGGGATCATCGAGACCCAGCGGTTGTGCGAAGATTTGACAGCCGAAGCTCCCGAGCGCGCGGGGCAGCTGACTTTCATCGAGTCGATTTCGATACTCGACGCTCAGCCCAAAGAAGTCGGGTTTGACGAGACGATCGTCTTCTTCAACGATAGCGACACGTTCCACTGGCAACGACCCGCGCAAGAACTGTGCGACATTCGCACCGGTGTGATCTGCAGTCCCAACAACTACCTCTACCCGGCTGAGAAGGGCAAGCTAGAAGATGGCGTCATCCGGTTGACCACGATTGCCAACTTTGATGCTTGGGCCGCGCTCAGTGAGCCCGAATACTTACGGAAGAAGATGTGGTGGTACGATCGCAGCGTGGCCTCGGCCGTCCGCTTCATTCCTGACTTTCGTTCGCACGTGATTGATACGGATGTGTTTACGCCGAAAACGATTCGCCGCTTCACATCTCACGACAATGGAGCCGTCTATGGTGCACCGGAAAAGAAGCTCGATGGAACCACGCATCTACGAAATCTGTTCATGTGTGGTACCGATCAGGGATTTGTCGGTATCGTTGGCTCCATCGTCAGCGGCATCTCCATGGCCAACATGCACTGCCTGAAAGACAACTAGACGACCCATCCCCATCAACCGTCTGACGTGCCCTGAAGCGGCTGCGCAGCTTTGCCGACCGAGGGCTTTACCGAATCCGAGCTTTACCAGATTTCTCTAACGTACCGAATACTCTGGGCAATGCTGGCGATTGGGTCTGGGGATTGATCCTGTTCGACATGGAACTGGGTCACGCCGGCGGCTGAGGCAACGTCGAATATCTCCTGCATATCGAGTACACCGTCTCCGACCTCTTCAAACGCATCGTGTGGCACTTTGCCCTCGTCAAAAATCGTGCCCGTGCCGGCCTTGAGATCCTTCAGGTGGATCTGGCCGATACGATTTCCCAGTCCTTCGATGGTTTCAACGGGCTCCCATCCACCGATGGCCGCCCAGAACACATCCAGTTCAAAGTTGACGAGTTTCTTATCGAAACGCTCGATGAAGATGTCAAATCCACTTTGGTCACCGTCGAGTTTTTCAAATTCAAACGAATGATTGTGATAGCTCATCTTTAAACCGGCAGCACTGATTCGATCGGCTGCGGCGTTGGCACGATCGGCAATTTGCCGCAGTTTGTCCGCGGTATCCCGGAATGGCTTTCCAATGTAGCCGAACACCAGGTACTCGAGCCCCATTTCCTGGGCGACGTCGATGACCTGCTCAATCTTCGGCGCCTTGGAGTTGGTCGGGTTGGCAATGGTTTCCCAATTGAAAAACGCGCTACGAACCCTCAGTCCAAGATCCTTGGCTGATTTCGCAAGTTCGACGCTGTCGACCACATTCATCAATTCGACTTGTTGGTAGCCCGCGTCGGCGATGGCCCGGAGCGTTGCCTCGCGGTCCTTTTCCAGTTGATTTCTGACTGTCCACAACTGAAGGCCGATGCCGTTTCTGACCGCCTCCTCACCCAGTGCCGCCAGAGGCCGAGCCAGACCGGCGGCCAGGCCAATCAGGCTAGCCGATTGAACAAACTCTCTTCTTCGCATCACTGGGTACTCACTCAATTTGTGGAAATCAATAGCATCTAGACAATATCGTTGAAACTTGGGCGTCGTATCCGGAAACGGCTAGTACGGGGCCGGATCGCAGGTACCATGATCGTACGTCGTCAGCAGTCGCGTTTATCATACACATCGCCGACTGCCTTAGCAAAACGAGTTGCCCGAGAGATGTCGCCGATGCATTTGAATGTGAATGTACGCATTCCTGTGGCTCGTGTCACCGAAGCGGACTTTATTGTCCCGTTGCTCGTTGATGTTCTTGCGCCGGGCAGCTTTGTCGAAGATGCGCCCGGCGATGATTTGCAATCTGAGTTCGTGGTGGGACGCGTGTGGGCGGAGCGCCTTGATTGGGCCGACGCGGAGGAACATGGGCTCTCGGCAGCTAGGATCTGTCAGCAGGCTTCGCCCACCTGGACGCACGTCTTGAATACGCTGACGCGCAAACGAAGTCGCCGATTTCGAAAAGACTTGGATCTGAACGATTTTATCGGCAAATTCATCTTCGTTCACGAAACGCTGTTGCACCCCGAGATCGAAGATAGGCTGGCGGTGATGGATGGCGTACTGAATTCGATTTCCGCTTCCGAGACCTTGGTTTTGATGCACTACGAACAGGGACAACCGCATCATCTGGAGGATTGGGAGTACCGCGATTTGGGATTCAAGAAGATCGCTCGGACCAGTTTACTTCTCAAAGACAGTCGCTATCGCTATCCGTTCGGAGATGCGTTCCCAGGGGGACGTCAGGTCGAGTTGGTCGCCAACGCGGAACACGAATCCTGGTTACTCGAACATTGGGATGGCCTCATCGCGGACCATCCGTCACTATAAGCACCCTGGGCCAGCCGACAGCTTGGCTGCGAATGAGTTATCCATGGTACGCCAGCGACAAACCTAAAGCCATTTTCCATGACACGCGGATCGTTCCCCCAAACTCGAATGCGGAGACTGCGGCAGCAGCCGTGGTTGCGAGAACTGGTGGCCGAACATCGCCTGACGCCTTCGGATCTCATCTGGCCCCTGTTTGTTCTGCCGGGCTCCGGGCAAGAGGAAGAGGTGGCCAGTCTTCCGGGCGTCTACCGGCGCAGTATCGATGGCTTGCTGCCGCAGATCGAAGCAGCGCTGGCGACGGGCATACGTGCCATCGCCCTGTTTCCAGTCACGCCGACAGAGCTGAAAACCGAGGACGGGCGCGAAGCGACCAACGCAAAGAATCTGATCTGCACTGCCTCGCAGGAGATTCGCCGGCGGTTTGGAGATCAACTGGGAATTGTTTGCGACGTGGCACTCGACCCGTATACCACGCATGGTCACGACGGATTGTTGCGAGATGGAAAGATCGTCAATGATGCGACCGTTGAGGTATTGTGCCAACAAGCGGTGATTCAGGCGGAGGCGGGGGCTAGTGTGATCGCTCCGTCGGACATGATGGACGGACGTGTCGGGGCGATTCGGCGCACACTGGACGAAACCGGCCATCAAGACGTCGTGATTATGTCCTACGCGGCCAAATACGCCTCGGCGTTTTACGGGCCGTTTCGTGACGCGGTAGGATCCAAAAGTCAGCTTGGCGGGGGAGACAAAAAGACCTACCAGATGCAGCCGTCGGCCAGTGATGAAGCGCTGCATGAGGTCGCGTTGGATCTGAGTGAAGGCGCCGACATTGTGATGGTCAAACCCGGTATGCCCTACCTCGACATCATCCGCCGCGTTAAGAGTGAGTTTGCCGTTCCCACCGCTGCCTATCAAGTCAGTGGTGAATACGCCATGCTGGCCGCTGCGGCGCAGAATGGCTGGTTGGATCGCCAAGCCTGTATGCTGGAAAGTCTGTTAGCCTTCCGTAGGGCCGGCGCCGACATGATCCTCACCTACTTCGCCTTGGAAGCCGCTCGCTGCCTCTGACCCGCAGGCTCTCTCTCAACGCACGTTGGGAACTATTCCGCGCCCGCATGCGTTGCCGCGCGGTGACTTGAGCTCGCGACCGAACCTACGGGAATCGTCTGGGCTAAGCGGACAGGATGGATACCAGAAACAGCGCGGCTCCCAGGGTCACAATGAGGCATGGAATGGCCCAAAAACCTCGCCAGTTCGTGACGGTTTCTTCTTCTCCGTCTTCACCCGTCTTGGTCGTGCTGAAATACTGGTTCAGCCAACCGGAACCCTCCGAACCGAGATACATCCCCAGGCCATACACCAGGAATCCGTAAAACGCCTGGGCGGTCGCGGTCAGTTCGGCCGGTGCGATCATGTCCGCATTGATGAAGCCGGCTGCAAAGAAAAAGTCGAAGCAAATGCCGTGGATCGCGATGCCGAACAAAACCAAGGGGAGAGGCTTGCCGATCGCAAACAGGCCAAATCGCAAAGCCCAGGCTCCGATACCGACCAGCAATACCCAGTTCATATACACGTTGTCTTTGCCCAAGAACCAAGACAGCGTCAACATGAAGAAGATTTCAATCCACTGGCCAATCGTCATCACGGGCCCAACGGTGTTGGCTGGAACTCCCGTCTTTTCCAAAAACAGGGCGGCAAACGCAAAATACAGCCCCATCGCCATGGCGGCGATAAAGGTCACGGCAAAGAAAATGGGGTGAGCGGTCAGCATATTGATGGACCCCGCGATGATTCCAACCGGTTCTTCTTCGTCGGATTCGGTCTCTCCAGCATTGTCTACGGTCTCTTCGGCGACCGTTTCGGTGGTCGTTTCCGCCGCATCGTCGGTAGCCTTTAGCGCACCGGCAGGCTTGGTCTCGGGCAGTGTGAAGGCGAATAATCCGAGGATGATCGACAGGGTGCATGCGAGCAGGAGTGGCCGTTCGTTGACGGGTTCTCCCTTTTTCATCAAGACAGCGTGCGAAAGACCGGCAACGATCCAGCCAATCGTTCCGAACACCCGAATCCAAGGAAAGCCCTCTCCGGCAGCACCTCCAAAAATGTCTTCGTCGTGCGCAAAAACGATCGAGTTCACCAGGCTCAACGTCGGTGAAAACGCCAATGCGTAGACGAGAGTCAACCAATAGAAAGGCCGCGGGTTCTGCGTTCGAGCCATCATGAACAGCAGGACGCCGCCAATCAGATGCGAAACGCCGATCAGCACTTCGGTATTGAACAATTTATCTGCCAACGCACCGATGATCAGCGGAGAAATGATCGATCCGATAGGCAAGGTTCCGTAGATTCGCCCAATCTCCTTTCGCGAAAACCCGCGCGCATTAAGCAGATTCCCAAGCACGACAAACCAGGCACCCCAAATGGCAAACTCAAGGAAATGCAATAAGCAGAATTGCCAGTGGGTGACGACAAACGTAAAAAATGCCTGGACTTGAGCGAGAACGCCGGTGTCGACAGCATCCGCTTGTGCGAAAAGAAACGCCATGGATTCGCCGCTTGTGGAAAAGAGGGGTGTGGAGGGTAGGAAGTTTCGTAGGTTTCCGAGAGATGGGAACGAGCCGTGAGTCTAGCCCTTTTCCAATCGGGAAGAAAGTCTCCACCGGGAAATCAGGGTGGCTTTGAACAAAACGGTGATCTGTCGATAACGATTACCGGTGCTACCGCGCAAACTTATGACGCAGCAACCACTGGTGGCACAGTTCCGGCCACTGCGCTGCACCGGGAACGTCGGCGCCTAAGCCGATGCCGTGTCGGCCCAGCGGGAAAACATGCAGTTCCGAGGGGACTCCCGCCGAGACCAGCGCCGAGTAAAAGCGGAGGCTGTTCTCCGCGGGTACCACGTGATCTTCCGCCGTATGCCAAACGAAGCAGGGGGGCGTTTGGGCCGTGACCTGCTTCTCGTTCGAAAGCGACTCGATTAGCTCGTCGCTAGCGTCGTCTCCGAGCAAGTTGCGTTGGCTTCCTCGATGCGTGAAATCCTCTCCAAACGCGACGACGGGGTAGCAGACGATTCCAAAGTCGGGACGACAGCTCTGGCGATCGACAGGATCCTCGGCAGCCGCGTTGCCGGCATCGAAATGAGTTAGCACCGTGGTTGTCAGGTGACCACCTGCAGAGAATCCCAGGACGCCCACTCTGGTTGGGTCGATGTTCCAATCCCGCCCGTGGTGGCGAGTCAGGCGAATTGCCCGCTGAGCGTCCAGCATCGGAGCGGGGTGGCCGTAGCCGCGTCGGCGGTGGCGATAGCTGACGATGACACCGGCCATGCCCAGCTCGTTGGCCCACTTCGCGATTTGATGACCTTCATGATCCATGGCCAGAGCTCCGTAGCCGCCACCGGGGTAGATCACGATCGCACCGGTCGCCTGGGACTGGTCTTCGGGCAAGTAGACGATGGCTGTCGGCACATCCTTTTCTTCACTACCGGTGGCGCCGGGAGCGTCGACTTCCCACAGCCGAACCGTCTTGGGCTGGGCTGCAGGGGCGCTAGACGCCACCAAGCAGATAACACATGTCACGAGTACGCCAAGTTGTCGAATCATGGATTGAAGCCTTGTGGTAACAGGAAAATGATGGGTTCCGATGTTTGCTCAGTCAGGAGCTGCGCCGGGCTTGTTCCAGTTTGGCCCGAGCGGCTGAAAGAACGTCTCGCAACACAAATACTTGCCGCGCACTGTTGTCGGTTGGGTTGAGCGTAGCGTATCGGATGCCCTGCCGAAAGCAGTCCGCCATGACGCGCACCAGAGACGGCGTGTCCAGTAGGATCAGCTCATGCTCCGCCGCGCAGTGGCTGCGAGCATAGGTTTCGGCTCGGTCGCGATCAGAGAACAGCGCGATGGAATCGTCACCACTGGCCTCGATGCGCCAGATGGCTAACGTCGTCTCTGGAGCGGTACCCAAGACGATCAACCAGGGCTCCAGTTCGATTGCTCCGTCTGCCAGACTGTTCATGGTTGGCCGTATCCGCCTCCACCGGGAGTCTTGATTTCCAGGCGATCGCCGGAATGAACCTGCACCTGACAGCAGCCATCGAGCGATCGACGTTCGCCGCCGTGAGTGATCAGTGTATTGTGACCGATTTTTCCTGCGCAGCCACCGTGGATACCTGGCGGGCCATACGCACGGCGACGCGATGTCAGTAGGGAGACGTCGACAGGCTGAAGGAACTCGAGCGTGCGTTCCACGCCGTCTCCACCTGACCATCGACCTTGTCCGCCGCTACCCCTACGCAGGCCAAATCGGACCAGTCGCACCGGATAGCGAGCTTCCAACACTTCAGGATCGGTCAAACGCGTGTTGGTCATATGCGTGTGAACACCACTGGCGCCCTGTCGGCCCTCGACAGCCCCCTCGCCGCCGCAAATCGTTTCGTAAAATCCGAAGGACTCGTCGCCAAACAGCAGGTTGTTCATGGTGCCCTGCGATGCGGCGGCAGCTCCCAGGGCGCCGAGCAGGACATCGACGACGCGCTGCGATGTCTCTACGTTGCCGGCTGCCATAGCCGGGCTTTCGTCCGGCTGCGGAGCAGGGCTAGGATTGAGAATGCCCGGCGGGATCACGAGATCCACGCAGCGCATGACGCCTTCGTTCAGGGGCAGGTCGTCCGCGACCAGGCACCGAAGTACGTACATCACGGCAGCAGTGACGATCGACGGGTTGGCATTGAAGTTCGTCGCGCTCGTCGATCCGGAGCCGGTGAAATCGATGCGCATCCTGCCCGGAATGGGGAAATCGATTTGAACGCGAATGGGCGTATCGTCATCAAGAAAGTCTTCAAACGAGTGAGTGCCTGCCAGGTTCTCTTCAATGAACTGACCGACTCGTCGAGACGCTGCGACCAGAAGATGTTCCGAATACGTGCTGAGAGTCTGCCAGGAGGCGGCGGCCGCGTATTCCTGCAGCAATTCTTCCCCACGGGCATTGGCTGCCTGCTGGGCCGCAACATCTGCGAGATTCTCGTCGACATTGCGTGGCGGCCGGTGCGACCTGGCCATCCAAGCCCGGAGCTGACTCGATCTGTCGGCGCCTCCCGACGTCAGCTGCATGGGAGGGATGATGACACCTTCGTCACCGAGCGTCCTGGCGGCGACCGACATCGATCCGGGCGTCAACCCACCGACATCCGCATGATGAGCACGATTGGCAACGTACATCGCCGGTCGCTCGAGCGAGTTCGGGTCGAACACGGGGCGGACGAGCGTCACGTCGGGTAAATGGGAACCGCCTTGATACGGATCGTTGGTGATGAAGCTGTCACCCGGGCACATTTGTGGAAATCGATTCCGGATCGTCCGTACGGTCTGCCCCATCGCGCCGAGATGGACCGGGACATGGGGCGCGTTGGCCAGCAGCCGGCCCTCGGCATCAAAGACGGCACAGCTAAAATCCCGCCGCTGCTTCACGTTGACGCTCGCTGCCGTCTGCTGCAAGACCAAACCCATCTGCGTCGCGATCGCCGATAGCCGCGCCGCGAAACAATCGCGAAAGACCGGATCGAACTGGGGTGGTTTTGCTGGGAGCGTTCCTGCTGCAGGCGATCGCGTTTGGGGTAAGGCGACGTCGCCTGGAGAATTCTCGGGCGTGGCCTGTTTGTGCAGTGACAGAGTGCCTCCGGACAAGCATTCCGCTCGCCAACCCGACTCGACAACCAGCGTCGACCCTTGGTTGAGTACGATTGCGGGGCCGGCGAACGTATGGCCAGGCAGCAAGTCGCTCCGCCGATACTGAACGAAGTCGCTGCCCGCGTTCGAGTGCTCGGCAACGCTTTCCGGCTGGGGCCCCGCAGGTTGTGGCTCTGGCCCCAGAGGCTCAGCGGCGGCCACGCGGCCCGACGGTGGCAGCGCGAATGACGACTGCCCCGAGCATTCCAGGCGAATCGACACCAGCTCGATTTCTCGATTCTCGTGTGAGTATCCGTAGCGTCGCTCGTGAGCTGAAGCGCATTGGGCGTGCAGCGGGCCGTCATCGCTCCAAGGGATGGCCAGTGTTGCCTGCGTGTGGACGTAGCGCAGTTCCAACCACCGATCCACCGAGACTCGGTTTCGCGGCGCGCCCTGAGCGATTAGCTTGGCCGTCAGCTGGGCGGCGGCGCTGCGCGCTTTTTGGTCAAGCTGCTTCCAATCGCAATCGTCGACTCTCTGATATACGCCTAGAACCGAGTCCAGACGCTGACTAGCCAAGCCCATGCCTAGCGCGCTGAGCAGCCCCGACTCGGCCGAATCGATGACCCGAGTGATACCCAGCGTGTCGGCGATTTCGCAGATATGCTGACCGGCGGCGCCGCCGAAGCCCGCGATCGCGTGCGTGCGCGGATCGGCGCCCTGAGCGATGGAGACGGTGCGTACGGGCTCGGCCATTTGCTCAATGGCGATTCGCCGTAGCCCGCTGGCTAGCTGCGCTCGTGTCAGGTGCCCCAACGGCTGTCGAGTTTCGGCCAGTAGCTCGTCGAGCCTTTGGTCCACGGCGGCCGTATCGATCGAAAAAGGAAACTGAGGGGCGGGGATCCTGCCCA
>JANQJJ010000456.1 GCA_028281725.1 Pirellulaceae bacterium
GCTTCGTGGGCACATTGTGTACTTTGGTCGACGTGATCGTGCCATTGCATTCTTCGAGCCCATCACACCAGCCGATGCCATCTCTGCCGACAGCGATGCTGAATGGCTGACTGATGTCATCGTCAAGGCAGACGCCATTGGCAAAGCCGAAGATTTTGCTGAATACTCTCTCAGAACGACGACTACTTTAGCGAAGATTCGCTCGTCAGGCAGTCGCTCACGTCGGGAGTCTATTACCTGGGTGTTAGCGCCAGCGGCAATGACGAATACAACGGGTCTCTTCCGAACACGGGCTTTGGAGGCCAGTCGCAGGGGGACTACGAGTTGCGGGTAACGTTCCGTGCTCAGGTGGATACCACCGATACCATTCAAGACATTGACGGGCCGGCGGTCGGAGATGTTTCGGTCGGCTTTGATGGCGACGGTGACGGTAGCGCTGGCGGAACGCATGACTTCTGGTTTCAAACGCGTCCGCTGGATCGCTCCATTAGCTTTAATGCGGGGGCCTCGGCGGCGCTTGAGGGGCGAGTGGTTTCGATCGTTGGGGGCAATGGCGTTGTTCGAGATTTCGAGTTCAGCAGCGATGGTTTCATCGGTGCGGGACGCGTCCGAATTCCCTATACGAACGCCAGTACGGCTGGTGACTTGGCCAACGCCCTATCGGCCGCGATTAACTCTCGTCCCGAACTGGGCGTTAGCGCCTCGGCGAACGGCGTGCAGCTCGTCATCCAGGGCGAGCGCCTGATCAATATTGACCCCCAGCTGACTTTGATTGATGTCAACGGTAAGACCATCTTCGTCGACAAGTCTGCCGGACCCAACGCAGACGGTAGTCTGGCGAATCCTTTCAACAACATTTCGGCTGTCGGCGTCCCGAACGCATTCGCAGCCGCGCATCCCGGTGACATTGTTCGCATTGTGGGTAATGGTGGCGCCGATGGCGATCTGTCGACTATCGATGACAATTTTGCTTACGAAATCGGCATCGGCCTGCTGCCTGGTTCGATTCTCTCAGACGGTGCCTCGATGGACGTCCCCTTAGGGGTGACGACCATGGTAGACGCGGGAGCCATATTCAAGTTGCGGCAAGCTCGCATTGGTGTCGGTAGTTCGAATCTAAACATCGATCGCTCAGGATCTTCGCTGCAGGTACTCGGTGCGCCGCTGCTGTTGGATGTTGAGGGTAACGCCGTGAGGCAACCTGACGGAGCGATTGCCCCAGGTAACGTATTCTTCACTTCCTGGCTGGATGAAGCCACTGGGCTGGATACGTACGCGCCGCTTACGACGCCGGCGCCCGGCGATTGGGGGGGAATCTCATTCAGACGGGATGTCGATGCGGCCGCCGGACGAAACGATCTGGAAGATGAGGGAATCTTCCTGCGGTACGTGAACCACGCGGACATCCGGTATGGCGGTGGTACCGTGCTGGTGGATTCGATTCAGCAGACCGTCAATCCCATTCAAATGCTTAACACGCGTCCGACCGTCACTGACAATGTGATTCGTTTCGGTTCCGATGCCGCCATGAGTGCTCTTCCGAATAGTTTTGAAGAGACCAATTTCCACGAGCCCCGTTTTCAGCGGAGTGGGGCGTTCACGAGCGACTATGATCGCGTCGGTCCCGACATCCGCCGCAACACGTTGACGAACAATTCTCTCAATGGATTGTTCATTCGGGTGGAAACCCCCGCCGACGGGGCCACGCAGCCGTTGACCGTGCCGGGGCGCCTGGACGACACGGATATCGTGCACTTGATCACGGAGAATCTGTTTGTTCAGGGAAGTCCGGGTGGCGCGATTTTGGACAGCACGGTACCTCCGGCGGAGTTGATTTCGACCGGGCCGAGCGTGGGAGGTGTCCTGCTGCCAGGTACCTACAACTACAAAGTGACGTTTGTCGATCGAAATGGATACGAGAGCATTCCGTCGAATCCGTCTGCGAGTATCAATCTTCAGGCGAACCAAACGGCGATTTCCATTGCTGGTCTACCTGGAGCGACTGGGGATTTCATCAGCCGCCGGTTGTATCGAAGCAATGGATCGGGTTCCGGGCCTTATGAACTGGTGGCCACGCTGGACAGGTCGACTTCGACCTTTCTGGATGTAGGTAGCTCCCTGGGGGGCACGCTCGATCGGGATCGAGCCGATGTCACCAACGTTTCTGCCGCTGCGCTGACGACCGGAACGCTGGCTGCCGGTACGTACAATTATCGAATCGTGATGTTAGACGCTGGCGGTCGTGAGGGGGTGGCTTCCAACGCGACAGTTGACGTCACGGTCGCCGCTGGCGGTGCCGTCCAGCTGGGGCAATTGCCGTCTACTCTCGCCGGTTATGTGGGCCGCCGCATTTATCGCAGTGCCAACGATGGTACCGCACCTTATGTATTGGTCGGCGAGCTGTTGGACAGCAATTCGATTGGAATCAATTCCTTCCTGGATGACGGTTCTACCTTGGGAGGGACCCTGGCGGCTGAGAATTTTGGAGTCAAGCGTCCGCGAATCAACGCTTCGCTGGTGATCGACCCAGGCAATGTGATCAAGCTCGAAGGCTCGCGTATCGAGGCGACTTTCGGTGCCAATGTTATCGCTGAGGGCATCGATGGCCTGCCGATTGTCTTCACCAGCAAGCAGGATGATACGGTTGGTGCCGGCGGTACTTTCGATACCAACAACAATTCGAACGACACGTCGCCGGTACCGCGTGATTGGGGCGGTATCTACGCTGGCCCCACGTCCAGGCTCAGCGTGGATCATGCACGTTTCGCATACGGAGGTGGTGTTACCAAGATTGATGGTACGTTCCGAGCCTTCAACACGATCGAGATTCAGCAGGCGGACGTCCGAATTGCGAATTCGCTTTTTGAAAACAACGCCGATGGCTTTGGCGGCCAGGGGCCGGGAACTCGGTTTGGTCGTTTGAGCAACGCGCAATCGACGATTTTTGTTCGTGGCAGTCAGCCAACCATCATCGGTAATACGTTCCGTGACAATGCGGGAAGCACTATCGAGATTGATGTCAACAGCATGGTCGACGATGTCATCGGAGATGGGGGGCGACAAACGGGACCTGCCGACCGCAATGAGGAGTACTTGGCGAACCGTGGTCCTCTGATTCGTGACAACCGGCTGGCCGGTAATGAAATCAACGGTCTCGAAATTCGGGCCGGCGAGTTCCTGACAACGGCCAGCGTCTGGGATGACACGGATATCGTGCATGTCGTAACCGATGAAATTTTTGTCGGCAACGTCCAGCACGAGGGGGGGCTCCGACTGCAAAGTGCGCCCAGCGAGTCGCTCGTGGTCAAGTTTGATGGATATGGTTCGAATTTCAATCGGAACATGGGTGCGGGTCTGACTGCCAATGGTCAGCTGTCGACCGGTACCGGACGCGTCGGTGGAACGATTCACGTGCTCGGCCAGCCAGGTTTCCCAGTGATTCTGACCAGCCTGCGGGATGATACCGTCGGTGCCGGGCTCCAGCCTGATGGACGTCCGCAAACCGACACCAACAACGATGGCATCGGTTCGATACCTCAGGCTGCCGATTGGCGTGGTTTGCTGCTCGACCAGTACTCGAATGATCGCAATGTTTCGATTGAGTTGGAAACGGAGGACGTCAACGCGGCCGCTCCGGGACCCAATAGCACACCGCTGACGGCTCAAGTGTTAGGTGACTTGGCTAGTGATCCGTCCGCCAGCAACGAGAATCTGCGATTGGGCTTCAATGTCGAAGGAGTGCTGAGTCAGAGTGAAGATATTGACGTTTACAGCTTCACTGCCGAAGCCGGAACTGAAGTCTGGTTGGACGTTGACTACACCAAAAATAACTTGGACTTGGTGCTTGAGTTGCTCGATGCCAACGGTTCGCTATTGGCACGTAGTGATAACAGCACGCAGGAAACCATCGATCCGTCCTTGATTGTGGTCTCCAGTCTGATTGATCGCAGTAGCGTCAACCCGCTGCCTTCGCGGACCGTCAATGTCCGTACGACGAGTAGTGGTTTGGTTAAAGAAGATGGTACGACCAATCCACTCGATCCAGGACTTCGCGTGCGTTTACCCGGTTCGGCCGGTAGTCGCAGTACGTTCTACTTCCGAATTCGCAGCGCCAGCTTGAATCCGAATAACTTCCAGGCGGGCCTGAGTTCGGGTTCCTATCAGGTCCAGGTGAGACAGCGTGAGGCCCAGGAATGGGCAGGTTCCACAGTGAACTTCGCCGATATTCGTTACGCGACCAACGGTGTGCATCTTCGCGGTCTGCCCGGTTCGTCGCCATTGATCGGCGAGGCGGCCGAGGATGAAGACGTCAGGTCGGGACAAATCTTTGCGAACAATAGTACGGCCGTGGGTGACGGTCGGATCGACAATTTTCGCTTTGGGTCGGATCAGGCGGTGATTGGAAATCGTCCGCAATACATTGGGAATATCCTGGATACCGATAAGGGGGCCATTAGTGTCGCCGGTAACTTGAGCAATTCCCGGGACGTTGATTTCTACCGACTCGACATCAGGCAGGAAGATATCGTCGGCTCTCTGTTCGGTGGCCATGCTTCGGTCGTATTCGACATGGACTACGCCGATGGTCTGACTCGGCCTGACACGTCGATCAATATTTTCCGTGAAGAGTTCTCGCCGCGGTTTGGCACTCAGTATCGACTGGTTTATTCCGGTGACTCGAGCAACATTGCCGAAGACCAGCCTCGACCACTTTCGGTTACCGACATGGAGGATCTGTCTCGCGGATCGGCGGGTACCCGGGACGCCTACATTGGCCCGGTCGCTCTTGCGGAAGGCACGTACTTGGTCGGTGTTTCCTCGGCCGGCTTTCAGCCTCGCGCGAAGACTCTCAATCCGTTCGACGTGACCCCGATCAACTCGATTCGCCGGATTGTGGACGAGAATTTCGGTACCGGCGGCGCTTCGACCGCGGAGCCTCCTGTTGTGCAGAATTTCCTGCCGCGGACCGACGTGGGTGCCGGTGGTGAACTGGTCTCGGCAACGTTCGACCTGGGGGCCTACTCTGCCGCTGACATACCGGCTATCTATCTGGACTATACGCACGGTGTTGGCAACTTCGAAATTTTCGTTCGCGATTCCAGCGGTGCGGAAACACTGGTCGCCACTAGCAATATCAATCCGAACGTTCTTAGCTTACAGACGGGCAGGAACGCCTTGAAGATTCCTTTGGTCGATATTGCTCGGCCATACGACTTCTCGGGACAAAATGGACTGAGTCTGGTTTTCCGCAGTGCGGACCCCAGCACCAATATGAACAATGTCATTATTGGTTTCGCCGAGCGTGGTGAGCAGGTTGGCTCTGGGAATGAGCAAATCCTGTTGGGCTTTACGACGATGGGGGCGTTGCAGATTGACCCCACTCGCCAGTTCTCGCTGCAATCTTATGACGCGTTTTTCGATGAGCCGTCCGTCGCTTTCGATTACGAGATATTTAATGGAAACGTGGATGTTTTTGTCATAGACCAGTTCGGGACTCAAACGAGAGTTGCGACCTCGACAGCCAACGGGGCGGGGCCCAACGAGGTGATACTCGTAGGGGGCGGGCCGCAGACCGCGGTTGTCGATATGACGCAGTGGGCCAACCAGCCGGGTCTCACGGTTGAGTTCAGAACGCGCAATGACAATCCGACCAACGTGGTCGTTCAAGATGTGCATATTCAACTCGGCGACGGATCGCGCGTGTTCTCCGATGAACCGAATTCGACTTATGCTCCAGTACCCGTGTCGTCGAACACGATCGTCACCGGGCAGTATCAGCTGGAAGTCCGAATGGGCGACGAGTTCTTCCAGTCGAATTCGTTTGGGGCTCCTACCCTGACGCGATCGTTCGACACCAACGATCGCTTTGCCGAGCAACTCAGCATCGTGGCCCCGGAGGGAGCCGACATCACCGCAGGGGATACGTTTGAGATCTCCGATGGTGGCAGTGCGATTGTCTTTGAGTTTACCGTCAGCGGCGCCGTCGGTTTGGGGAACATTCCCGTTCGTTACACGTCGACCGACCCGGACTACGTGGTCGCTCGTGCTATCCGCGACGCGATCAACAATCCTAACATTCAGTCGCGGCTGCGCGTGCGAGCGGCGACTTCCAGCGGAGTGGCAGCTGGAACCGAGGGAAGCGATCCACGCCTCAATCTGTTTGGCAATGCAAGCGTTCGCACACTCAGTGCAGCCAACGTGGCTGGTGAGCTTGAAGTAATTGCTCATGAGGGGGCTGGTGACAAAAATATCACTAGGGACCAAGGGCAGGTCCTCATTCAAAACAGCTTTGTTCGCGAATCTCGCGACTATGGTATCTGGAGTGAGGTTGCCGGACGAATGCAAGATCCGCGCGATAACCTCAGCTTTTTTGATCGGCGCATCCTGCAAGATCGGCCAGCTTTGGCAGGAACTCAGGCGGTCCGAAATCTGCCGACTGCTAATGACAGTGTCTCCGGAGGCTTGTTACCTGGTCTGGTGATTCAGAACAATGTGCTCGAAGAAGGTGGACTTGGCGGAGTGCAAATCCAAGGTGAAAGTCCCATTTGGATGATCACTCCGTCCTTCCTACCTGTAACCGACGACGATCCGACGACATCGGCCAACGGTACGCACTTTGGGTTCTTCTTGGATGACGGTGATCGACTCATCATGGATTCGGATCGCACGCGGCTGAATTTCGAATTTGAGGATATCGCCGGCGGTGGGACGGGCGGCCCTGTTTTCGGAAGCGGCCAGGTGGAGGGTAATGGAGTCAGGGCGGACTCGGTGCCGGTCTACTACCGTGAAGATGGTGGCCAGTTCTACCATCGGATCAATGCTCCTAATCGGACGCCTTTCGGTACGACTGGTTGGGAAACGATGCACGCGCTGCGAGATGCCGTGCTGGGAAGCATTTTTGTAACGAACGGGACGACGCAGCAGGTCAAGGCAACCATCTCGGAGAGCCTGTTAGGACCTGATCCCGATGCGCCGGCTGACTCAACCATAAATTTTTTCGGTTATCCGGAGTACTTCAACCGTCCCGCGTTGTACTTGGAGGGTATCAACAACATCCAGTTCCTCAACACCCGCGGTGGCGGCAATCCGTTTGAGATCCAACTGGTCGATCTGGGTGAAAGCCCTCAGGCGCACGCGCGCCTGGTCAATAACACGATTATCGGCAAGGATGGACGGGCGAGTTTCAATGGCGAGTCGCCGTCACTGGAGACGAACGATACGATTCAAACCGCCGTGCAAACCTGGCAGGGTACGTCCCACAATCCGCTTAGCTACGATGCCACGGGCGTGATTGGTGATCCCGTAACGGGCTCGCCGGCTCAAGATGTCGACATCTATCAGTTCAAGCTGGGCGTCGGTGAGCGAGCCATGATTGACATTGACTCGACGAGCGGGTTGGACTCGGTGATCCAGATCTTCGATAGTCGTGGAATTCTCCAGCCTTTCCAGGATGCGTCTGGCTTGGAGGTGCTGCTCAGTGATAACGCGGCAGCGCCGGGCGAAACTGTCGGTCTGGACCCATACGTCGATTTTACGGCTACGGCTCCGGGTGTGTACTTTGCCGCGGTTAGCTCTGTCGGCAATACGACTTTCGATCCACTTTCGTTTGCTAGCCGGCAAGAGGGGACGACGACGGGTGCCTACTCGATATCGCTGAGCGTTCGTCACTTGCAGGACTTCGTCATCACGGCCCAAGACGCCTCCGCCTACAACGATGGCGATACGTTTACGATCTATGGTGTGCCGGATATCGGCTCGACCGGTTCCAGTGGTCGAACGTTTGAGTTTACTTTTGGTATCGGTGCCTCGGTTCAGCCGGGTAACATTCCGATCAATATCGACCCGGATTGGCGTTTTCCTGACGTTGCCCGGGCAATCGCCAAGGCAATCAATGAAGGGGACGCGGGGCAGCCTGTACTGCGGAACGAACAGAATCTGGATAACGGTCGTTTCGGAGAGGCCAGCCCGCTGCCGCCGGTTACAGCGCGTGCTTTGGGTGGATTGGCAGGTGTCATCGACGCGGACCTGAACGATATCGTGGGGGATCGCGCCAATTTCCTCAATACGTTCGCAGATTCCTTCACGTTGACCGATGAGCTTGGATTCAACCAGCTAAGCGACCGCGAAGTGGAGCGTCTGTTAAACGGCCCATTCCGCGAGATCAATCAGGGGCTGGAGCTGTTTACGCGTCGATTTGACGGCATCTTGATTACCACGACGACCAGCGTCAATGGAGGTCGACCTACGACGATCACTACGTCCATGGGCAACTTGGGCATTGGCCATGATCGTGATTCCACCAACCCGTTGTCTGAGACATCGATTGGTGATGGAACGAGCGAGAAGTATGTGACGGTCAAGAATGCGGCCTACATCGACGGGAACGGATCGATTTTGGTGGACCCGGATGAGAACGCGAACAACAACCTCGATCAGCTACTGCCTGAAACAGGTATTTTGGCGACGCGCGGGGCCAGTCCGAGCATTCTCAACAACGTCTTCTTCAATCTGCAGACGCCGGTGATCAACGAGGAATCGCGGCGATTCCCGCTCACGGGCGGTCCTGCCCCTTATGGTACCGACAATCCTAACGCGGTGCTCAAGCCGGGTGAGGTCGTGGTTGGTGGCTCCGTCTTCCAGTACGAGGAGCCGGCCATTGCGCGAATGCGGTTTGGAACGGGAATCGAGCAGACTCCGACCAACGTTCCCAATACGGCGTTGGACTTGAATTTCGAAATTGCCGACGGTGTTGATCTATTCGTCAACGCCCAAGCAGGAATCTACTTGCCATCGCCAAATTCGCCATTGATCGACAGCAGCGTGGACACGCTGCCGGAACGAGCGAACTTGGCTACGGTCAAGTCGGCGGTGGGCATTTCTGTGTCGCCGATCGTCGCTCCGGACTATGACCTGGTCGGACAACTCCGCGTGGACGATCCTGACGTGGCTCCGCCCAGTGGTCAGGGACAGAACGTATTCAAGGACCGAGGTGCGCTGGATCGCGCAGACTTCGAAGGTCCGGCTGCAATCCTGCTCGATCCCATCGACAACGATTCAGGCGGCAGCGATCAAGA
This sequence comes from Pirellulaceae bacterium, assembly GCA_028281725.1. GTDB lineage: Bacteria > Planctomycetota > Planctomycetia > Pirellulales > Pirellulaceae > Aureliella. The sequence continues at coordinate 9,075 of JANQJJ010000456.1, forward strand.
CAACGCCGTTTCGGTGGTTCAGCTGGAAGGGGGGGTTTATCCGGAATTCCGTATTCAGCTGGCCGATGGAAACGAGCCGTCGAATCCGTTCCGAGGGTTCGGCATTGATGATAACACCGTAGTGAACTCGGTGATCGAGGATCGAAGGCTAACCGGTTCGGCTGTCGTTGTTTTCGAAAACGGCCGGCTCCTACGAGAGGGGATTGATTACACCTTCGCTTACAACGCGACTCGCGATGAGATCGTCCTGACACCGCTGGCCGGCGTATGGAAGAATGACCGAGTCTACGAGATTTCCATCAACAACAAGGACCGTTTTGCGATCCTGGCACCCGCCGGCGATCAGGTCGCTGACGGCGACACGTTTACGATTGCCGACAGCAACGATGGCTTCGTAGTTTACGAATTTGACAGTGGCTATCGCATTCAGGTACCTCAGGGACTTGCACTGAACATTCCTCTCGCGGGAGGCTCGTTCGGAGGTATCGCCGATGGCGACCGCTTCTCGATCATTGATGGTGGACAGACGACGACGTTTGAATTCGATCGCAATGGCAACATCCTCAGCGGTAACATCGCGATTGCGTTTGAGCAGGGAGCGACTCAGGCTGAGATCGCCGACGCGGTCATGGCAGCGCTTCAGTCGTCGGGACTGTCGTTGGTTCCTCGCAGGCTTTCAGACGGCCAGATCTTTATTGGTGCCGAGTCGGGTGTTCGCTTGGACACCACCTTCACCGCCATCGATCAGCCATCGACGACGCTGGCGCTGAAGATTCCAGACCTTGGCCCGCGGCCAGGTGGTATCACGGAAGGCCAGACCTTTACGATCAGCGATGGTCGCCGCACCGTAACGTTCGAATACGATTTGGACGGCAGCGTGGCGGCAGGAAACCAGGCGATCGATTTCTCGGGAACCAGCACCGCTGAAGAGCTGGCGACCGTGACCCAGCAGGCGCTGGCCGGCAGCGTCCTGAGCATCAGTCCAACGATTGTGGCCAGCGAGCTGGTGCATATCGGCCTGAGCCCCAACGGCACGGCGAACGTTGGCAGTTCGCAACTGGCTTTGCTGGGTGTGGCGCGGACGTTGTCCGATGGTGAGACGTTCACTGTCAGCGGCAATGCGTCGACAGCCACGTTTGAGTTCACCACGGATGGTTCGGCTGCTCCAGGCAATGTGCCGATCGCGATCGCATTGTCCGACACGCAAGATCAGATCGCCGATCGCATCGCTGCGGCGATTACCAATGCCGGACTTGGCTTGATTCCCAACAGTGTCGGTGACGGGAACATTGCAGTTGGCGGTTCGGTAGACGATCGGGTCGATCTTTCGGGCGCTCCGGCACTGGCGCTGTTTGGTACGCCGGGTGTGCAAAGTAATTCGCGGCTGCAGGTGTTTGGTCCCCTGCTGTTGCAGGTGCCCGTGCGGGGTGCCAGCGATGTGGTGGATAATAGTACGTTTTCTATTACGGCCGGTGGGCAAACGGTCGTTTTTGAATTCGACTCAGACTTTAGCGGCCCTTCGCAAACCGGAAATGTCGTCGTTCGGTTTAACACCTTGAGCACGGCCAATGACATAGCCAATGAGCTGGTTCTGGCCATTGCCAGTTCCGGTCTGGCAGTGACTCCGGTCAACGCTGGCGGCGGACAAGTTGGATTGGGCCAGATCGACGTCAATCAGGTCAACTTGGGAACCAGCGGTCTCACGGCATCGCGTGGTGTGGTTAGCGACGGAGAGACGTTCACGATCAGCAATGGCACGGACACGGTCGTGTTCGAGTTCGAGAACGTCGACTTTGGCAACGGGTTCGCCGTTGGAAACAGCGCGATCCTCTTCAGTTCCTCTACCAGTACGCCGGAGTCGGTTGTGGCCAGTATGAAGGCCGAGATCGAGGATTCGGGCTTGGGGCTCACGGCGACCGTGCTGCCGGGCGGAGTGCTCGAGTTGAACGATACACCGCGATTCGTCATCGACACGCGGGGCGCACCGACGCTGTTGCGTTCGGGCGTTCCCGGCGGAGCGAATGCCGTGTTCTTCGTACAGGATTCCAGCTTCGATGGCGAGAAGATGAAGCGGGCGATCGTAGACGCGATCAACCGCACCAACGACACGAACTTGATCGCGGCCAATCGTGGCGCGAACACGTTCTTCGTTGAGAATGCGACATCGATTAGCTCTGAAATCGATAGTTTCTTCATCCGCGGTGTAGCGGATTTGGCAGGCAATCTGCTCAAGCCGAGTCGCATTAACAATGAGACGGCCTTCACCATCCTCATGCCTGGCGTTACGCTCGACTACGGCGATGCACCGGATCCGTTTTCGACTACGAGTGGTCGGTATCCGACCACGCACATCAACGACGGCGCGCGGCACGTCGTGGGGGACAGCGCGTTGTTGGGTGCCTCCATTGATGCCGACAGCGACGGGCAACCCACACCCGGTGCCGATGGCGATTCAGACGACGGAGTTGTATTCGGTACCAACCTGAATACGTCTGCCACTTTCAATCGCAACATTTTCACGTCGATTGACGTGACACTTTCGAGTCCGGGTTTCGTCGATGGCTGGATTGACTTCAATGCCGATGGTGACTGGGATGATCCAGGCGAACAGATTTTCCAGTCGGAGGAATTCACCGCTGGCAACCTTACTCGGACATTCCAGGTAACGGTTCCTGCCACGGCACCTGTTCCAACCGGTTCGACTACCTCGTATGCTCGCTTCCGTTCGAGCACTACCGGTGGGCTGGTTCCCTCCGGCCTGGCAGTTGATGGTGAAGTCGAAGACTACGTAGTGATCATCGAGCCCGGCACGCCGCCGACGGCCGTCGACGATACCTATTCGTTTAACGAGGATTCATCGCTCACCACGACAGATCCGACTGGTACCGCGACGCCTAACTTCTCGATCGATGACGGTGTGATTGCCAATGATACCGACCCGGAAGGTGGAACGCTGTTGGCCGATCTCATCCAAGGGCCCAGCAACGCCGCGAATTTCAACTGGAACTCGGACGGTACGTTCACGTATGAGCCGCTGCCCGATTTCAACGGTGTTGATACGTTTACCTACCGGGTCAACGATGGGCTGCTGAATTCGAACAACATCGGCACGGTGACCATCATCATTCGTGAGGTCAATGACCCGCCGGTAGCCAACGACGACGACTTGACGGTCGACGAGGACGTGGTTCTGGACATCGATGAGTCGGTCGTATTGGCCAACGACGCCAAGGGGCCAGCCAATGAAGCAGCGCAGACCTTGGTGGTCTCGGGCGTGAATCCGATTAGTGCCCAGGGTGGTTCGGTATCGCTTGTTGGCGGACGTATCATCTACACGCCGCCGAGCGATTACAGTGGTCCGGACGAGTTTATCTATACGATCTCGGACAATGGAACGACCAATGGCGTTGCTGCACCGCTGAGCTCTACCGCAACCATCAGCTTGACTGTCAATGACAAGAACGATCCGCCGATTGTCACTGGAGAGTCTCGCGAGATCACCGAGGACTCCGTCCTCACGATCGATCCGTCCGATCTGATTTCGAACGATGTGGCTGGACCTATCGACGAGGTGAGCGCGGGCCAAACCGTTACTTTCCAAGGCGTAACGCCGCAAAGTACCAATGGCGGTACCGTGACGTTCAGCGGTGGTGTGGTGACTTATACACCGCCAGCCGATTTCGTCGGTACGGATACTTTCTTCTACCAAGTTGAGGACAATGGAACCAGCGGTGGCGTCCTCGATCCGCAGCAGGCAACCGGGACCGTGACCGTCACCATCAACGGCGAGAACGATCCTCCTCGAGTCGAGACGCCGTTCGGCGAAGTCAGTATGCAGGAGGATGATCCGGCTCGGATAATTGATCTGGCCGACGTGTTCGTCGATCCCGACGCGCTCAACAGTGGCGACACGGTAACGTATACCGTCCTCAGCAACAGTTCGACCGCACTGGTCACACCGACTATCAACAACGGACAATTGACGCTGCAATTGGGGGCGGATCAGAACGGGCAGGGTCTGATTGTGGTTGAGGCCAGGGACGCCGCTGGTGAAAGTGTCACGGACACGCTGACGTTGACCGTCTCGCCACTCAACGACGCACCTCGTCTGGTTCAGTCACTTCCTGATCAGACGGTGAGTGAGGATGCGAACATTCCGCAACTGCAGCTGAGCCCGGACTTTTTCTTTGATCCGGATGTGACGCTCAACAACGATCAACTGACGTTTGCCATCGTCAGCAACAGTAATCCCTTATTGGTTACGCCCAACATCAGCAACAATCTGCTGACGATGGACTTGAGCAGCAACCAGTCGGGAACGGCTTCCATTACGATTAGTGTGACCGACGAAAGCGGCCAGACAATCAATGACAGCTTCATCTTGACGGTGACCCCTCTCAACGACGAACCCGTTACCAACGCGGACAGCTACACGGTCCGGCAGGGAACCACGCTGACGACAACCGATCCGCGTGGGCTGGTAGGCGATTCCAATGATGATGGCGTGCTGGCTAACGACATGGACCCAGAGGGTTCAGCTCTGACGGCGGAATTGGTGGACGCTCCGCAGTTTGCCAGTCAGTTCGCACTCAATAGCGACGGTACGTTTACCTACCAGCACGATTTCCAGAGCGGCCGGACCACCGATACCTTTACCTACCGTGCCTTCGATGGCCAGGGGCGGAGTGTGGTCACCACGGTCACTCTCGAAATCGATGAGCCACCGCCACCACCGCACCAAAACCCGATCGCGAACTTGGATGTCAACGTCGACGGACTTGTGACACCCATTGACGCTCTGCTGATTATCAACTTCTTGAACTTCAATGGCACGACGCCTGTCACCGGCCTGACGGCGCCACCGCCCTACCGAGACGCAAGCGGCGATAACCTGATTTCCGCGTTCGACGTGTTGTTGGTCATTAACGCTCTCAATGCCGCCAGCGGTGGGGGGGAAGGTGAGCAAGGTGGAGAAGTCGCAGACCCGGATGAGGGTGCTTTCGATGCTCTTTCGGGCGGTTTTGCCTTCCAGGACGTGGTTAGCCGGACGGGCGACAATGCAGCCGTTGGCGTGCGAATGGTCGAGCGTAGTGATACCATGATCTATGGGCCGGTACCCGCGCTTTCCGCCGAGTCCGTGTTTGACGAAATGGCCACCGGATGGGCAGAACCCAATTGGGTGACCGAGCAAGATGGCGACGACGCCTCAGACAGGGAGATCCCGATCGACTTGGCATTGGCCAGTCTCCTGGGAGACCTCGACGAAGGTGGAGACGCATAGCGAGACGTGTTTTCAATCTGTCAAGTTTTTCAATATATTTTACTTGGTAACGGCAGCGGGCTGAGCTTTTCGGCCGGCTGTCGTTGATACGCATAGCAACATTGGTTCCCAACCAACAAGTTGGCATTCCTAATATTTATTAAAGTCCTGGAAGGTAAGTCCGCATGGTCAGCCTGCTCTCTTCCCGCTCTCAGCCCTCCCCGCACGAAACACAACTACGCCGCAATCGACTCCGCAGGGTCTTACTCGAGACGCTTGAGCGGCGTGAGCTGCTAGCGGTGGATTTTCCTGCTGGAGCCGTGTTTGCTCCCGGGACGCCGCAGGATTACGTCGACGGCGTGATTGCCAGGCTGGGGTCATCTGACGCCAATGCTCAGGGCAATCGCTGGACGGATCCCGTTGGCGGGGCGAGTCCCGGTGAGGGAGATCCGGCGACGATTACCTGGAGTATTGTTCCGGACGGGACGATCGTGCCCAATGATGATGGGTCGGCCGGGGGAGGGTCTGACTTGATTACCTTCATGGATAACATCTATGGGGGGAATTCGATTGGGACCATTTCGCAGAAGCCGTGGTTTAATATTTTTCAGAGAGCCTACGACCGATGGAGTGAGGTGTCTGGTCTGACGTTCGTCTACGAGGCGAGTGACGATGGCGTGGCTGTGGATCCGACCAATCGCGGGGTTGCCGGTCTGCGCGGTGACATCCGTATCGGTGGAATGAACATCGATGGTAACTTGGGTACGCTGGCCTACAATTTTTTCCCTACGGGCGGTGGAGCCGAAGGGCTGGACGGCGACATGGTGCTCGATACCAACGACGTCTTCTTTTTCGATGCCGCCGAAGGAGCGGCTGGCGAGAATCGAGGTCTGTTCAACGTGCTGATGCAGCAGACCGGGCACGGCATGGGCTTATCCCATGTGTTTCCCGTTGACGAGACCAAATTGATGGAGCCTCACGTCTCATTGGCGTTTTTGGGGCCGCAGCATGACGATATCCTTTCTGCGCAGGAGCTTTATGGCGATGCCAACGAAAACGACGATGTCCTGGCGGACGCAACGAGTCTAGGCGCTTTGTCCAATGGTCTGAGAACCATCTCAGGGAATTCCATTGATCGCGTCGGCGACGATGACTGGTATGCCTTTTCCGTATCATCGGCAGGACGCATCAGCCTCACGCTCGAGCCGCTGGGCGAGCAGTACGATGTTGGGTCCGAAGTGGGCGCGACCGGTCCAGTCGATACCCTGCTGAACCAAGATCTGGACTTGGAGTTGCTGGCCAGCGATGGTACGACGGTGTTGGCACAACTCAATGCGTCTGGCCCAGGCATCGCAGAACAAATCGATGATTTCGACCTGCCGGCTGGTGGGGTCTACTTGCTCCGCGTCATTGGCAGCGGCGATGCCGATGCCGATCCTCAGCGGTACAGTCTTGGCATCCGGCTTACCGGTCTGACCGGCGCGAGCAACGTGAATTTGCCGCCACGTTTGCTATCGGTTGCTCCAAATGTCGGTGAGATCTTCAGCTTCAACCGAACCAACGGCTTGGACGTCGGTCCCAACGAATTGGTCTTCCGGTTTGACGGTTCCCAATTCTTGGACGCTTCGTCGCTCGACGGAATACGTATCACGCGCAGTGGATTTGACGAAGATTTTTCCGATGGCGACGAAGTCGTCATCGAGCCTGGGTTTATCGGGTTCGGGGAGTCCGAGCGGATTGTCGTCGCTCGGTTTGCTTCGGCTTTACCGGATGACCTGTATCGCGTGGAAGTGTTTGGGGTGGATGTCCCGACAGAGGGGATTACTGCGGTTCGCAATCTCAATGGTGACGCGTTGGCGCCGCGGCTGAGCGGAACGGATCGAGATACGGTTTTCTTTGATCTGGAACTTGGTGCGCAGGTGACGGCCATTGTGCCCCAACCGACCTCCCGAGACGCCGGCGGCAACATCGTACAGGCCCGCAACCAGATCGAGGTTTACTTCAACGAAGACGATTTGTATCCAACCGATGTGGCCACGGGCGATGTGAATCCGAATCCTTCCGTTGTGGATCCTTCCTTCTATCAACTCTTCGCCGACCGCGATACGGTTACCAATACCGACGATGTGCTATTCAACCCCGCGAGCGTAGAGTATTTCCCAGGTCGCAATCTGGCCATACTCACATTTGCTTCCGACATTGACCAGTTGTCCGCCGGCGACACAACGTTCCGCTTGCGGATTGGTACCAACGAAGCCAATCCACCGCAGCCGGTGGTGGTGAATCAGCCAGTCGATCCGGGTTCTACGTTTACGGCCGCGTCAGCCGGCAGTGCGAATCTGGGGGTCTTCAACAGTTTGTCCAGCGTCGAGGTCCGGGAGCAGATTGTTAACGCGAGTGCGTTTCCACTCGATTTTCCAGGAGCGCCCGACATGCCCAGCGACCGCGATGTTTTCGTGGACCACCTATTTGGAGAAAGCCACTTGCTGAGCGACACTCCAGACACGGGCGTAGGCATTGAAACGATTTACTATACGTTCAACAGCGTGGAGTCATTTGGGCAGAACGAGTTGGGCCAGGACCTGTTTAGTTCGATTACGCCTCAGCAGGAACAGCGAGCGCGGGAGATCTTCGAATTCTACGGTTCCCTGTTGGGCCTCCATTTCGTGGAGACGGCGGAGACGTCTTTGCCTGCTATCCCCAACAGCCGTGTGTTGTGGATCATCACTGGCGAAATCGATGGTCCGGGTAATATTGATGCTGTGTCAGGTGGCAATCTGGCCGTGATGGACAACGCTATCGACTGGGACGATCGCTTTGGCCAAAGTGACGACCCGAACAAGACCAGTTGGTTTGGCATGGCTATGGGCAGGATTGGTAGCCTGCTGGGACTGGGGCATGCGACCGAGCTGCCGCCGGGAACCAACATGGGGGCCTTCTACTCGGACGTGGTACTAGGTGGTGAAGGTAATCTACGGTTTGACAACGATGTGGAACCGATTTTCCCGGGTGCTCACGATATCGTTCACGGACAGTATCTGCATCGTCCGGATAGTCGCGATATCGACATGTATCGCTTTGAAGTTGCGACCAGCAATGCGGGCAGGTTTTCCGCCGAGGTCATCGCGGAGCGCCTGGCCGACGCCAGCCATCTCGACAGTGTCCTGACACTCTATCAAGAGATGCCGGATGGCTCGCGAAGTGTCATCGCGGTGAATGATGACTACTTCAGTGAAGACTCCTTTATGAGTTTGGAGTTGCAACCTGGGGTCTACTATTTGGGCGTTACGGCCAGTGGAAACACCGACCTCAATCCTGAGATTGCCGATGCGGGTCTGGGCGGCACCAGCGAAGGAAGGTATCAGCTGCGAACCACCTTCCGGCCGCTGGAGGCCAGCGCCATCGTTGACACCAGTGGAACGCCGCTTGATGGTGATGCGGATGGGATCGCCGGAGGCGTGTTCAACTATTGGTTCAACGCCACATCTTCCAGCGATACGTTGTTCGTGGATAAATCGGCGCCCAGTCTCGGAGCCAACGGGTCGATCTCCAATCCGTACAACGAGATTGACGATGCGTTCAACGCCGCGCAACCTGGCGATATCGTTCGGCTCGTCCCGAACGGTGGCGCGGACGGTGATATCAGCACGCAGACCGACAATTTGGCGTTTGAGGTCGGGCGTGGCGGGTTGGGTAATGGCATTTTGGATGACGGTGAGTTCATGGACTTGCCGCAGGGCGTCACGGTGATGGTGGACGCCGGCGTGCTGTTCAAAATGGGTGGCAGTGTCATCGGTGTCGGTAGTTCGACCAGTTCGGGCGATCGCTCGAGAGCTAATCTTCAGATTCTCGGTACGCCGGAGCAACAAGTTGTTTTCACTAGCTATACCGATGAGAATCTGGGAGTAGATACCGACCCGCTGGCGACAACCGCCACTCCGGGAGACTGGGGTGGAATCATCTTCCGCAATGCACTCGATCGTGCCGAAGGCCGGTTTGATGCGGAGCTGGATGGCCGATTCATGAACTACGTTGCGTACGCGGATATGCAGCATGGTGGCGGTCAGGTTTCCATCGACGGTCAGCCAACCGTGATCACCCCTCTGCACATGGTTACGGCGCGACCTACCCTGATCAACAACACAATCACGCGCAGCGCGTCGGCAGCGATTTCGGCTGATCCCAACAGTTTCGAAGAATCTACTTTTGTGATTCCGCGCTTCCAGTCTGAAGTATTATTTACGCCGGACTACGCTAGGGTTGGACCCGATATCCACGGCAACGTGGTCAACAGCAACTCGATCAACGGGTTGTTTGTTCGAGTCGAGACACTGCCGGGCCAGAACACTTCAGCCCAAACGGTTTCCGGTCGCTGGAACGATACCGATATTGTTCACTTCGTGGCGGACACGTTAACCGTCGCGGGCACTTCTGGCGGAACCTTCATTGAAACTCGACCACCAGAGCTGTCCACGGTCTTGGTGGCGGATGTGAATGTTGCCGGTGGCCAATTGGTGCCAGGCAATACGTACACCTATCGCATGACCTTCGTGGATCCCAATGGAAATGAGAGCATCGCCAGCACGGTTCCCACTTTGCCGCAGACGATTGGAGCTGGTAACAATGCCATTCGCCTTTCGAATTTGACTCCGGCCACCGAGGGCTTCGTAGCCCGCAAGCTGTATCGCAGCGATGGGGGCACCTATCGTCTGGTGGCGGAGCTGGACCGAAGTAGCACAGTGCATGTGGATGCCGTCGCGCCTCGCGCGACTGTTCTGAATGTCGCGCCGACCGTCAACCGAGCAAGGCTCGACGCGAGTCTGGTGATCGATCCGGGAATGATCGTCAAATTGCAAGGTGGAAGGATTGTTGCCGGTATCAGCGCTCAGGTTGCGGCAGAGGGCCAGGACGGTTTGCCGGTGATATTCACCAGCCGGCAGGATGATCGCTATGGCGCTGGATCGACGTTCGACACGAACGGTGACGGTGCTGCCACGACGCCTCAACCGGGCGATTGGGGTGGGCTCTACTTTGGTCAAATGGGGGCAGGCTCATTGGATTTCAGCTTGATTACGTTTGCTGGTGGTGTCACCCGTGTCGGTGCCACGTTCACGGGATTCAACCCGGTGGAGATCCATCAGTCCGACGTGCGGATTGCCAATTCGATCATCGAGAACAACGCGTCTGGCACGGGAGGTCCCGCCGGGCGGAGCCGTGAAGGCTCCGGCTTCAATGAAGATGCTGCCATCTTTGTCCGAGGCGCGCAGCCGATCATTGTGGATAACATTATTCGCGACAATGCGGCTCCAGCGATCAGCATTGATCCGCATTCAACCAATGGCGTGTCGGTGAAAGATAAGGGACGTGTTACCGGATTGGCCGATCGCAGGGAGGCGATTACCGAAAACAAAGGGCCGTTGCTGCGCGGCAATGCCCTTGGCAACAACGACATCAACGCCATGGTCCTGCGGGGTGTGACACTCAATACCGAAAGCGTCTGGGATGACACGGATATCGTGCACGCGGTCTTAGACGAGATCGTCGTACCTGATTTTCACGTGTTTGGAGGATTGAGACTGCAAAGCAGCCCTGACGAAAGTCTGGTGGTCAAATTCGGGCCCGGTGCCGGCCTGACCAGTAACGGTCGCCCGCTGGATATCGACGATCGCATTGGCGGCAGCTTGCAGGTGGTCGGTTCGCCCGGCTTCCCAGTCATTCTGACCTCCTTGTTGGACGACACCGTCGGGGCCGGATTCGATCCCTTTGGGGCCGCTCAGACCGATACCAACAACGATACGGATGCGACGACGCCATCGCGAGGCGATTGGCGCAGCCTGCGTATCGACGAATTCAGCAATGACAGAAATGTGGCTATTGCCACCGAGCTCGAACCGGCCCAGTCAACGGGAGCCGGTGTCAATGGCATTCCGGGTAACGCACAGAACCTGGGCCTGCTGGCGACTGGCGAAAAAGCCAGTGACGACAACTTACGGCTGGGCTATACCGTCGTAGGTGCGATCAACAACCCGGATGACATCGACGTGTATAGCTTTACCGGTACAGCCGGTACGCAGGTTTGGCTCGACATCGACCGTACGAATATCAGCTTGGATGCGGTCGTTGAGCTGGTAGATGCGGATGGAAACATTCTCGCTCAGAGCGACAACAGCTTTGATGAATCGCGTGGTGCGTTGGCTTTGGTGAACAATCTGCCGGCGGCGAACCATGTGAATCCGCTTCAAACCGATCTGTTTGATCCTCGAAACGAAGGCGAGCGTTTCCGTTTCGATGATCCGCGCAATACGTTAACTAGGACTTTTTCTGACTTCTATTCGACCAATCCGCTGGATCCCGGCCTGCGTGTCATCCTGCCCGGTGCCAGCGGCAGCGTGAATCCCTACTTTGTGCGCGTGCGGAGCAGCAATATCGATTCGCGCGATCCCTCGGCCAATCGGGCAGATTTGCAAGACCCGACGAAGCTGAGTGACGGCAAGACAGAAGGTCAGTATCAGTTGCAGATTCGTCTGCAACAGATGGACGAAGTAGCCGGTTCTTCGATTAGTTTTTCGGATATCCGCTACGCCACGATTGGCGTAGAAGTCTTGGGCATGCCTTCCCATTCACCCTTGGGTGGTGAAGCGGTCGAGTTGACCACCAACAACGACGTGCTGGCCAACGCACTGGATCTGGGCAACTTGCTCAACACGGATCGGGCGGCCTTGTCCGTTGCCGGTGAGTTGGCGACGGCCACGGACGTCGATTGGTTTCGTTTCGAAATCAACCAGGATTCTGCTGAGAACAGCGGACTGGCCCAGCATCTGTCCACGGTGATTGACGTGGACTACGCAGACGGATTCAGCCGTGCCAACACTAGTCTGTGGCTCTTCTATGACGATCAGAACGGCATCGGTGCCGGATCGAACACCGGAATACGACTGGTCAATTTCGGTACCGACTCCAATATTGCAGATGACGTAGGCGCCCCGCAGAACGGTACCGATGTGGACGACCTTTCCCGCGGTAGCGGCGGACTGCTGGACGCGTTTATTGGCTCTACCGCACTGCCGAGCGGAACGTACTATCTGGCCATCACGAGCAATCAACTCATCTCGTCTTACTTGGACCAGTACTACCGGCGTGATGCCGGCGGCAACCCGCTGACTCGCGTGGAACCGGTCAACAGCGTGGCGCGCATCATTGAAGATCGCTTTGGTGGTAGTACGACTACTGCTACTCCACCGCTGCAAGTCGGTTTTAGCAACAACGCAGCCTCGAACATCGTGGGCTACACGCTTGCGGATCTGCCACTATTCATTACGCAGCCTGCTCCCGGAGCGGATAGCAGTGAGCTGATTACGGTCAGCGCCATGACAGGCTCGCAGACCTCGCTGATCAGTCGTTTTCCGTTTGTGGAGGATGTGGCGATTCGCGGCGATGGTACGCTGCACGCTGCCCGCTCACCGCAAGTGGGCGTCATTAACGATGGTAGTGAAGGTGGTATTCTCCAACTCGACTCGGCGGGTAACGGGACCTTCACGCAGGTGTCTGGCTCGTCTGGCATCCAAACGTTTGAGGTCGATTTTACGGTGAACCCTCCGGCGATCGTGGCCCCGTTCGGTAGCAACGGCCAGCGCGGTGGTTCCGGCATGGAGTTTCGCGGTCTGACCTATCCGCAGGTGGGTAACACGCAACTGTTGTACGCTGTTGGCTCGAGGAAGGTCGGTGCAGACACATTCACAACGTTCGGTGGTTTCAACGACTCAAACAATTACGTCTATCGGCTCGACCCGACCTCGCTGACGGCGGAGAGCACTCCATTTCAGAATCGCCAGAACAACGGGCGGATACTCGGGGCGGGGACGCAAATCGTCGAACGCGGCTATATCGATACATCCACCGACGCTGGTGCTAGAAATGTGACGGCCCAGACGGTGACCGTCTCCAACGCTTCGCCGTTCGGTGAACCTGCGCTGTTGAGCGGTGATCTGGTCACCATTCAGACGCCTAATGGCATCACCACGTTTGAGTGGCTAGCGGATGTGCTGTCGGCTACTCCGGTTGCCGATACGTTGCCGCAAACATCTGCCGGCATACTGGGTGCTCCAGTGCCCACCAATTTCTTTACCGACATGACCAGCTTTGAGTTGAGCTCGTCCACTGGCAGTGGTGAGTTCGAGATTGATACAGGCCGGGTGATCGTCAACAACTACTTCACATTGACCGCTCCAGCTACCTTCGACGGGTCCACCTTTACGGTCGTTGATGACCAGGGAAATCGTGTGACGTTCGAATTTGATGCGAACAACAACGTTACCGGTCCCAATGCCCCCATCACTTACGACGCAGCGAATGCGACACAATTTCAGGTTTCGCAGGCTATCATCAATGCCATTAACAACCCGCCGGTAGCGTCCGTGCTGGATGCTGAGGGCAATCCATCTGCGCTACCGTGGTCGGCTCAAGCGTTTCTCGTGCCAGGCACCAACCGGATTTCTCTGACCAACGACCATTCGATTTCGTTGCTGCCTGGGGGGGCCAGCCCGCTGACTGTCACCCAGTTGAGCAATGCCTTTCCTGTCGGGCCAAGCGGCTCGTACGACGGCGCGACTTTCACCATCACGGACTTCACCGGTGACGCACTGACCTTCGAATTCGATGCCAACGCCAGCGTGACTCCAGGCAATGTGCCGGTCACTTTCAGCACCACTTCGTCGCAGTCGTTCCTCACACAAGCAGTCAATGCGGCGATCAACAATGTGCCCGCTTCGATTTTGGCGAATCTGAATGGGACCTGGGACGTCCAATCCATCTTCACCCCTGGTTCTAACACCTTGCGCTTGATCGGCGATGCTTTTGTCTCGCTCACTGCCAGCACACCCACCGTCATCAACCCGTTACTGCAGTCGCCGGAGTATGGTTTGTCGGGCAACTTGGTGAACGATTCCGGAACCACCTTGCTGAATAACTTCGATCCGGCCCTGCCATTAGCCTCCTTGCCGACCAGCCATGACGGCACGACATTTACTATCGTCGACGACAATGGAAACACGGTCATCTTTGAGTTTGACGATATCTTGGCCGTTCCTGGAGTAAGAAGCACCAATGGCGTGCCGCATGTATCTGTGCCTTACGACACAACGGTGGATACGGTGGACTCATTGACTCAGCGACTAGTGGTGTTGGTCAACAACCCACCTGCGGCTTCAATTAGCCCTGGCGTTCAACCTTGGTCGGCACGGGCGTTCTTTGAAGCGTCCAATAACTTGATTCGATTTACGGGCGATGCGTCGGTGACCGTGGATACTCCTCCTGAGTTTATCGTCTTCGACAACCTGTTTCCGGCGCTCGGTGCCGGGGAGACCTATGATGGGGCGACGTTCACGATCGAAGATATCACCGGCGAAGCGATTACTTTTGAGTTAGAAGACGTGCTGGTTGGCGACGGCATAGCGAGCGGTAACTCGGCCGTGCCCTATGATCCCACCTTAGGTACCAACGCTCTGAGCCAGGCAATCTTCGCTGCTATCAATGCGCCAGATCCAGCAGTTTTGGCTATTTTGGGAGGTGTCTGGGATGCTACCGCTCAGCAACCAACGGGTACCGAGCAGGTCTGGATTAGCGGAGCAAACGACGCGTTCCTCAATCCAGCGACCGGCATAGACCTCCTCACCTTGGTCAATGGTTTTAACGCCCTGACCGGGGATGAGACCTACGATGGCGTCACGTTCACCATTACGGATCTCTCGGGCGATGCCATCACGTTTGAGCTGGAAGATACCATCAACAACAGTGGTGTGCGGACGGGACACTCTGCCGTTCCTTTCGACCCGACCGGAACGTCGCTGGATCTAACGCAAGCCATCGCGAGTGCGATTAACAATCCTGACCCGGGCGTGCTGGCCGGACTGGGCTCCTGGGAAGCCGTCGCCACACAACCTCTGGACGTCGATAAAGTCCAGCTGACAGGTATTTTGTCGGTCACGGTAGATCCTCTGCCAGGAAACACGATACTCAGGTTTGTCAATGAATTCCGCGCTTTGAGTCCAGGCGAATCGTTTGACGGAGCGACGTTTACGATCATCGATATCGATGGTGATTTGATTACGTTCGAACTCGAAGATACTGCCTTCAACGACGGCACGTTGCCAGGAAACTCGATCGTTCCTTACAATTCTCTCACCGACAGCGCCAGTCAGGTGACCCAGATCATCACGGCGGCCATTAACTCACCCGATGTTAACATTCTGGTCGGCTTAACTGGGACATGGGACGTCGCTGCGCAACGAACTCCTGGCACCGACGAGATTCGGTTGACGGATGTCCAGAATACGGTGCTGAATCCTCCTGGCCAGGCCGAATTGCTGACACTGGTCAATGGATTTGCGGCGCTAACAGGAGACCGCACCTATGATGGGGCGACATTTACTATTACCGATCTCAGCGGTGACACGATTACTTTTGAGTTGGAAGACGTTAATATTGCCGACGGGGTGACCACCGGTAATTCGGCAATCCCAGTCGATCCAGCTGATACCCAAAATGCGCTGACACAAGCGGTGGCGGCTGCCATTAACGCCCCAGACCCAATCATCCTGGTAGGCCTAGCGGGAACGTGGGAAGCGACGGCAGTCATACCCCCTGGGCTCGAGGAAGTACGCATCGCCAATGCGCAGTCTGCGACGGTTCTTCCACCGGCCACCGGACAAGTGGTGCTGAACAACCTGTTTCCTGCACTCAGTGCGGGTGACTCGTTTGACGGTTCGACTGTTACGATCACCGATCTCGATGGTGACACAATCACTTTCGAGTTTGAAGACACTAACATCAATAACGGGACAGTACCAGGAAACTCGGTCGTCCCTTACAGCTCGACGGGATCGCAAAACGACCTGACGACGGCGCTCAACAACGCGATCAACACTCCCGATCTAGCGGTCTTGACGGGGCTAGCCGGGTCGTGGGACGTTAGCTCGGTGTTACCGGCGGGGCTCCAAGAGCTGCGTTTGACTGGGGCGATCAGCAGTGTTCTCGACCCGTTGGTTGGCGTGGGCGCACCTACGCTGGTCAACAACATGGTGACCTTGAACGCCGGCGAGTCTATTGACGGTGCCACTTTCTCGATTGCCGACGCCAGTGGCGACCTCATCGTATTTGAGCTGAATGACATCACAAATACGGCGCCCGCAACTCCCGGTGTCACCGCGGGCAACAGTGCGATCAACTACGACCCTGCGTTCACCAGAGAGCAGTTGAGCCAAGCCATTAGCGATGGAATCAACAATCCAGATCCAGCCGTGCTGGCGGGATTGGCTGGGGCTTGGGAAGCGGTTTCTACCCTTCCGCCAGGTGGCAATCAGCTCACGCTATCTGGAGTCACCGCCGTCGGGGTTGTGTCTGCCCCACCGATCGTCAATCCACTCACGTTTGTTCAGCAATTCAGCCCCTTGGGTACGGAGACCATCATCAATCCGCTATTCGAGGGCGACGACATCGTCAACCCGCTGGTGACGGGAACGATCGTCAATCCGCTGTTTACATCCACCACGATTCAGCCTCTGAACCAGCAGCTCCTTTCCCCAACGCATCCGTTGTCGGCGGATACTGCCCCTCCGGCGGTGAGTACCAATCATCTGGTGCCGGTCGAGGAGTACTACACCAATCTTGACGACCTACAGTTCTTGCCTGCGCCATCCACACCAGGTGCCATGGATGAATTGGTTGCCGCTATCAATGCGGCCAATATTGGGATTACCGCCTCGGCGATCGGAAATAGGTTGGAATTGATTGGTGCGACCAGTGCTGATTTCAGCAACATACCGACCATCGCCTTCAACACGCCCTCAGGCGCGTTCAATACTCTGCCCTTCCAGTTCACCGAAAGCTCGAGTAGTTTGACGCAGCGACTGTTGGCCGCGATACAGGTGGTGGAGCCGCTAGCCCAGTTGGTGCAGGGTGAGCAACCCGGCGAAAGTCGCATCTGGCTACCCGCCCGCTCTAGCTTCATCCAGGGGCTCACCGATGATCGCGGGGATAGTCCCGCGCGCAATATGGAATTGTCGCTACCTCAATATGGGATAGTTGAGGGACTGGCCTTCGCTGGCTCTACCATGTATGCCGTTAGTGACCAAGGCGATTTGTTCCGAGTCGGTGGGACCAACTTTATCCCCAACAGCTCCTTCAACGATGGGGACTTCATTGAAACGATCTACAACCCAACTACCGGTAGTCGGGTTCGGTTTACCAGTCTGACGTCGGGTCCGCGTAACTTGGAAGGCGGAGCACTTGCCAACACCTTGTTTGGTATCGATGCTTCCGGCGTATTGTACGCCTTCGATACCAGCGGGCGGCCACAGCACATCTTCCAAGACGGTAACTGGTTTATCCAGACCGATGCCTCCAATCCGAGCGGCTTGGCGTTTTCTAATGTGGATGTCAATTTATGGCACGTGACCGATGACAACCGTCAGACTGACGACGGGCATGGTGTCAACATTGCCTATGACGCTAGCACTACAGTTTTTAGTAGTAGCTTCGCTGATCGTCGAGTACAAGAAGACGGCGGCAACAGCCTGTACTTCGGTTTAGAAGATCCGGCGAACTTCGACAACTATAACGGCGGTACGTTCGGAAATGGCTCCATTAACGATCCGGGCGCCAATTATCCAGGCTACGACGCGGGGATTTACAACACCTATGATGTCCCCGGTGGGGCTCACGGGTCCGTCGTCAGCAATCCGTTGGATTTGTCTGACTACAGTCCGGCGGACAAGCCGTTTCTTTACTTCAACTACTATCTGGAAACAGAAAACGCGAACGCGGACAATCCTGGTGATCCGAACCTGATGAAGGACTCATTCCGCGTTTTTGTCAGCGGAGAGGATGGACGATGGCAACTGGTTGGGACCAACAACTCGGACTACGACGCAGTACGTGGTGTAGGCCAGTTTGACGAGCTGGACTATCTGCTGATTAACGATCCTATCCACGGTGATAGCCAGATTTCAGAACTATTCGACGCGGGTGCTGCTTTCGGCGGCCAGACGGCACCGGACAGCTGGCGACAAGCACGCATAGATCTCAGCCGTTTCGCCGGCGACGATAGCGTACGCATTCGGTTTGACTTCAGTACTGCTGGCTCGATGGACGTCGGTAGCTTGGCAACCGGAGGTATTGAACTGGTTTCCGTTGCCGGTCACAAGCTTAGGGACGGTCAGGGATTTTCCGGGCAACCTGCGGACACGTTCCAAATTGATACCGCAGGCACAGCCAACCAGGCTGACGATAGCATTTTCGAGTTCGAGTTGGGGCTGGTCTTGCAGGTGCCGTCGGGCGCCAGTTTGGCCATTGGTGAGTCCTTTGAGGTCGATGGGGTTATCTACACATTTGCTACCAACAACGTTGGTAACAACATTCAGGTCTCGCCTTCGGATACCGGCGAAGTGATCGCTCAGCGGATCCTCACGAAACTGCAGGGACGTGGCTTGAATGCGAGCTTTGATCCCTTCAATCGAGCGCGCATTGCGGTACTGGACGCAACCAACGCTTCACCGGCCATCGACGCCACCTTGCTTGGCAAGGGGTTCCTGCAGGGACTGCCTGGTGTGGGAGCTACGCAGTTTGGCGGCGGGACTTTCAATAATCATATCCCGGTACCTGTCAGCCCAAATTACACGTATCAACAGGTACGTGACGCCATTCGAACCGCCATGGCTGGCGAGTTCAATATTGGTGGGCAGCAGGCCAACGCGAACAGCATCCGTTTCCACGACAAGTCCATCTTCCTGTGGAACAAGACGGTCATTGACTCGGGACCGCTCGGATTGAACGACAGTCTACAGGGAGACATTTTCGGAGAATCAACCAGTGGTGTTACGGGCCAAGTTGGCAGGGGGTCCCAACGCGGTCAGAACAACCGGTTCGAGGGTGTCTACGTGGATGACATCATCGTCGGTTTTGCCGAGCGCGGCGAGATGGTGACCTACGAGAACAATAGCACGCCTTCGGTGACCACCTTTGTCGACAATCCGCGGCACGAACCTGCCATCCTGCCCCAGTATGAGGAAATTGAAACGGGTACCTATCAAATCGAGATTCGCCGGGGTGCCACTTATGGAACGGGCAGGCTAACCTTCCCCTGGTTCGACCTGTTTCGGTCCTTCGATACCAACGATCGGTTAGCTCAAACGGTTTCATTGGTGGCCGCTAGCGGCTATGAACTCGCAGACGGTCAGACGTTTACGCTTAGCGATGGAATCGATACCGTGACGTTTGAATACGATGATCTCAGTATTCAGAGCGGACCGCGCGACGGCGTGGCTCAAGGAAACATCGCGATTCCGTTTAGATCCGAGGATGACGCGGCTACCGTTGCGAAATCAATTCGCGATGCGATTAACGGCGCGGACGCGCAGGCGACACTGGATGTGGTAGCCGGACTGAGTAACGGTTCGACCGGAGGGTCTGTCTTGGCCAAGGTGACCGATTCACGAGTTGTCCATTTGCATGGTAATGTGTCGGTGAACAACACCGGCTCGGCCGCGTTTGCAGGAACCTCGAATCGGACGCTAACGGGAGCCAACGCTGCCGGTTTTGTGCTTCACGGATTGGACGAGTTCAAATTGACGGAAGCGGGGGATTCCAATCGCTTCCGTGACCAAGGTCAAGTGATCATTCACAGCAATGTGATTCGTGACTCGGCCGATTACGGAATCGTCGTCGACGCAGGTGCACGCGTCAACAACAATCTGATTCCGCTGGCCGGTGCTCTGGCGCATCCTGGTTCGGTGATTGCCTTCCCGCAATTCAACACGCAGAGTCTGGTGCCTGGCACCGTGTTGGCAAACAACCTGCTGTTTGCCAACGCGGCCGGTGGTATCTCGTTCTCAGGAGACGACCGGAACCAGAATCAGTCCGAGGCGCCCGTTCCGTTCGGGCGGGCCGTCAACAATACGATCGTCGGTCTGAACGGCTCGGGGATAGGTATCAACGTTGGTGTCAACGCGAGTCCAACTCTGCTGAACAATATCGTTTCATCCCTCGCGACCGGTTTGTTTGTCGATGCGTCTAGCGCCTCCACCGTGATTGGTGCCATGACCTACCACAACAATGGTGCGGATATTGGCGGCGCTGTTCCTGACCGTGGAACGAATGCACAGGTGATTGGCGCCAGCGAGCCCCTATTTGTTAACGCGGCCGCCAACAACTACTACCTGGCCGCCGGTTCCCGAGCTATCGACAGTTCGACCGATTCGCTCGAAGATCGTTCGGCCATGATAGGCGTTCGAGATCCGTTGGGAATCTCACCCAGTCCCATTCTTGCACCGAATGCCGATATTACGGGGCAGCTGCGAGTCGACGACCCAGCTATCAGTAACCCCGGCGGTGGCGGAGCGAATCCGTTCAAGGATCGTGGGGCTTTCGATCGGGCCGATTTCATCGGACCGGTAGCGATTCTGCAGCAGCCAATCGACAACGATCCGGACAATATCGACATCGATCGTGCGAATACGTCTATCCGGTTGCAGGAGGGAACGCTCGATTTCTTCTCGATCCTGCTCTTCGAACCAGAAGGAACCGGTCCGGATCCGACAACGGTGACCGAAGACGCGATCACCTTGACACAGAATGGCCGCTTGCTTCGCCCGGGGGTGGACTATGTCTTCGGCTACAATGCCGGCAGCCGCCTCATCCGACTGACGCCTTTGTCGGGCATCTGGCGGAATGACAGCGTTTATGAAATCACGCTCAACAATCAAGATGGATTTCGTATTACTTCGCCTACCGGGTTCGACGTCGCCGACGGTCAAATCTTCTCGGTGGACGCGGGCGGGTCAACGCTGACTTTCGAGTACGACAATGATGGCACCGTCGGCGCCGGTTCGATCGCTGTCCCTTTCGACGTCAATTACACGGCCAACCAGCTGGCGGCGCAGATCATGTCCGCCATCAACGGTGCCGGTTCCGGACTCTTCGCCTACCTGCAGGGCGACAATACAGTGATGCTGCATGGCGCCACAGCCGTTTCCGGTCTAAACAACATCCGTGTCGGCGCGATCGCGGACGTGGCTGGCGAACGACTGCAGGCCAATCGAATCAGCTCTTTGACGCAGTTCACCATTATCATGCCGGAGGTGGTATTGGATTACGGTGACGCACCCGGGGCCAATTCGACGACATTGCAAGCGGACAACGGCTCCAGGCACACGATCTTGCCAGTCGATGCTCCCTTGCTGGCCCTGGGAGGCATCGTGGACGGCGATCCCGATGGTCAGCCCAGCGCGGACAGAGGTGCTGATGACACCGACTCTGGCCTCGTCGCGACGACCATACCAGGAATCAGCATCGGCGATGCCGGTCCCGCTTCACTGCAAGTGCCGGCGCCAGCGGGCTTGGATGGCCAGCAGATTGTCATTTCCGATATTGAGTCGAACTCGGTCATCTTCGAGTTTGATACCAATGGCACTCCGTCAAGTGCCGCCGTGGAAGTGGTCGACCTGACCGGAGCCGTCTCGGCGGCCGACGTTGCCGTGGCTTTGCAAAATGCGGTGAACGGTGCGGTGCTTCAAGGCAAGATTCTGGCTTTGGCTGCGGTCGCGACCGGCGACACCGTTAACCTCAACGCGAATCGAAACCATCAAGTGGATGTTTCGGCCGCAGCTTCGGTGACGCGCCTGGCCGTGGGCACGTTCGATCTGGTGCTCCCAGCGGTGGGTGTTGCTGACGGGCAGTATATCGACCTGCGAGACGGCAACGGACGAGTTCGACGATTCGAAATCAACGATATTTCTGCCGGTAGCCCTGATCCCCTGGTTGGAGACCAGAGTATTCCGGTCGATGTCGACCTGACGATCGCGACGCCCGAGGATATCGCGCAGGCGCTAGCCGATGCGATCAATGCCGAAGTCGTCGTTCGTGGCTTGACCTTGGGGCCGGCGACTGCCACGGGCCGGTCGGTCTCCATCTTGGGAGATGACGAAGAAGGCGTCGAGTTCAGAGGGCTGTTCAACTCGGAGTCTAGCGCCGTACCAGTCGCCGTCAACGTGGTCGGATCCGGCATCCTGGACGTGTGGTTTGACTGGAACGCGGACGGGGACTTTGGCGACCCGGGAGAACGCGTGATTTCCAACACGCCGGTTCAACCGGGTGAAAACATATTCATGATCTCGACGCCGGACACTGCCGCGATCGGACTGACCACCAGCCGATTCCGCGTCAGCACCGGAGGCAATTTGTTGCTCGGTGGTGTTGGCATTGGCGGTGAAGTAGAAGACCACATCGTGGAGATCGTCGACGGTACGCCACCGGTTGCGAACTCGGATGCCTATTCGATCGACGAGGACGGTGTTCTGACAGTTGCCGCTGGTGGTGTGTTGGGCAACGATACCGATGCGGACGGAAGTACGTTTTCGGTCTTTGACCAGGACCCGGTCACGCCGGGAACGCAGCCGCTGCAAGCCCCCGCGCATGGAACGCTGGTTCTCAACCAGGACGGCTCGTTCGTCTACACGCCGGATCTTGATTTCTACGGTACCGACGAATTTGTTTATCACATTCAAGACGAGCGTTTGCTCAGCGCCACTCCGGCAACCGTGACGATCACAGTGAATCCCATCAATGATCGGCCTACCGCCATCGACGATGTCATCACGTTGTTGGAAGACGAGACGATCGTGCGGCCGGGAGCCGAATTCACCCGCAACGACCTCAAGGGCATCCAAGGAACACCGTCCCAGACCAACGAACTTGGGCAAGAGTTGGAGGTGGTCGGTGCGGTCATCATCCATCCGAATCCGGCAGTCGTCGGCGGTTCGGTAAGTGTATCGAACAACGTACTCACCTTCACACCTCCGGCGCACTACAACAACGAGATTGACGGTCCACTGCTGGTCGAGTTGACGATTCGCGATGCGGGTGTCGCAGGCGCTGATGCGATGCCACTGGAGCATACGAGTACGCTCACGATCAATTTGGTTGCCGACAACGATGCCCCTCAGTTCACGATGCCGCCTGAGCTGAATGTCGTCGAGGACGCTGGTCCGCAAAACATCGCTGGATTTTTGACAGACATTCGTCCCGGTCCGGTTGAGGCTACGGACGAAGCCACTGGGCAGGCGATCAACTTTGAAGATCAGCAGATCTCGTTCACGGTCACGGCGCTCACGCCCAGTTGTTTCCGTACGAACGCGGCGGCGAACGCCTGCTCGAGCCCGTGGACTTTTTCGCCGGTTTCGGCAGCGAGGCGC
>JANQJJ010000029.1 GCA_028281725.1 Pirellulaceae bacterium
CACGCTGCCGTTGGTATCATAGGAAAACTCGCGATAGACTCCCGTCTCGCTGCGGTGCGATTCGACGATCCCCGACCAGATGTCCTTGGTCGGGCTTCGAAACTCCTCTTCGCTACTCTCCATGGTGCCACTGACTACCGGATAGCCGGCGGTGAAGCTCAGGCTCCAGCCATCGTTGTAGTAGGCCCCCGGCCCCCAGGTAGCCCCAAACAAGATGACCTCTCGCAGGCGGCCGCCGCCTTCATAGATCGTCTGCGAGGCGCCGCTGTTGAAGTACGAGATTTCTCCGGCGCCGTTCCGCACGACTCGCGTCAGCCCCACCGTCGTCGGCACCAGAACTCCATTGACCAAGGCCACCGAACCGGAGATAGCCACCGATTTGCGACGATGCCCTCCGGCGGCTACCGGATCATCGATCACGATTTCGGCCAAATTGGAGGAAGTTGTCCCGGCCGGCTTGCCCAGATAAGTAAAGGAAGTCGTCGAGCCATCTTCATGAGCCGCCGTTGCCAGGAACTCGCCGCCGTAGGTATAGTTCACATCGCCTCCGTCGGGCAGCACGATTCGGCTGATGACCCACTCGCCGCCTTGCTGCGTCGCGTTGTACTCCACGCTCATCGACGGCCCCGTCACATCGGTAATCGTATCCATTTGCCATTGCCGGCTGGGCGAGGCGTCCAGCTCGGTGTTGGTCCAGCTCTTGTAGGAAATCGTATAGCCTGCTTTGTGGCTCGTCTTGGCCTCAATCAGCCGACCGTCCGTGGGAGTACTCCAGCCGGAGCCACTCGGACCTACCTCGACGTTGACCAGCTCGAACAGAAACCAATCACCGTTCCACGAATTGAGCCGGGCATACGTGGGCATGCTGATTTGACCGTTCGAACCATTGTTGGCCGACGTATCCATGGGCTGCTTCTGGCTATCGAGGAACTCCAAATTCTTGGCCCGAGCCGCGTACGAGGGGCGGAGATAGGTATACGCCGCATCGGAGGTAAACCGAATTTCATACACCGAAGCGGGATCGAACAGCGTGGCCGTCTGCATCTTGAAACCACCGGCCATCACGCGGTTGAACTCTACCGCCAACCGAAAGTCAAAGTTGGAAAAGCAGCCCGGACCATAGCTACCGCTGAGATAGAACTGACGCGTCCGAAAAAAGCGTCGCACGTACAGGCTGGTTCCCGGCGTTTGCTTGAGGTCGTCTGCGTTGTGGATGTAGTTGAGTGTCAGGTTTTCCACGATCGACTGGCCGTACGTGAAAAACGGCGTCGGGTTGACCGGCGAGTTGATCGCCGAGCGCCCCACACTGGGAATACCGCGGTTGAGACCGCCGTTAGCCGGAGTGCACGATGGGCACTCACTCTTCGTGCTATCCTCGCTCGGCTCCGGGCAGGGCACATCAAACTCGCCGGACACATTCACGCATTCCATGAAGGGATCGGAACTAGCGTCCTCGATCACTTGTTCCGGATCGGTGGCCACTTGTCCCGTGGTGGCCGGATCGGGGCCAAACGGCGCGGCCTGCCCCAAAACGTGGCTGGCCGCCAGACAAACTGCTAGCCAGGCTCCGCAGAAGATTTTCAAACGGCGTTGGAAGGTCAGCTTGGTCATACTCATCGTCCCACTCCACACTTCTCTCTACCACCCTTCGAAGGCGACTTGCCGCTAGCGGCCAGCCTGAACGACCTCCGAACCGACTGGGGAAGCAAACTAATTCACCGGTTCAACCAGCACATCAAAGGCCAGACGTCCCGTGGCAACTGGAGACGCCGCCAGAATATGCACGCGTTCGATCGTCCCTGACGTACCTGTAAAAACGGCCTCCGCCACACCATCGGCGTCGGCCGCCACCGTAATACTCGGAAGCTGATTCTGAAAAGCTCCTAGATCAAACGAGGTAAAGGAGACCGGAGCATTTGGCTCGGTCTTGACTTGCAAACGAATTGACTCGCCCTGACGCAACGTTTGGTTGCGGGACGAGATTCGCCCCAGTAGCGGTACGCCTGGCCCAGGCTGCGCGGATTGCCATACGCGACCGCGCTCAAAGGCGGACAGATAGCTTTGGGGATCTTGGCGGTAGCTTTCCGCATCGAACTTGGCCCCGACCGCAAAGGGGCTTTTGCGTTCCGGTGTTTCCCGCGTCTCGTCCGACAACGCGTCGAACGTCGCTCGCACCGTCTCGTTCGTGTCCGGAGCCAGAGTTGGCGTCTTGCCGTACGCAAAGCGAACGGTTTCCGACCTGCCCACCTGCTGTCGCCCCGGCGACCGGTGCACATCGCTGGCTGGCCGGCGGATGCCACCGATCTCGACGGTTCGATTGCGAGCAATGGCGGGAGAGCCTGACGCCATATCGGGCAATTCGACCCTCGGACGGCTGGAGAAGAACAGGCCCGCGGCCACCAACACCCCGACCAGCGTCAGGCCGAGCGTGAGAGGACTGAACAGCCAGACGGTCGCCTGCTTTTTCATTTCTCGGCTCTCTTATGGACACGCTTCGGAAAGTCCCACATTCCTTGCCTACCCAAATCAAACCTCCGCAACTTGCGGCCGCCGATCAGCGGCCGCTGGCACGGTGGCCGCCAACCACTCAATTGAAACCAGCGACTAGTGGTCTGTCAAAGCTTAATCTTTGGGTCGGTTAAAGGGGGCAGGAGTCCATTGCCGCCAGCGGCCCTTCGGGTCCTGTGCACAATGGACTCCTGCCCCTTTACCCAAGTCTTTAGTGTTGACAAAGCACTAGTTCAACATCTTTCGATGATAAATAAAATCACAGGGCGAACTCAAGCTGCGACTCGGGGCTACGGAGCCTTCTGACCACTCAACCCAACGCAGGCGTATCACCCAAGCAGGTCCGAGGACCTACAACTCTAAGACGGACATCAAGTATTGGGGGAGGGACAAACATCCGAAAATTGAGAACGACCCTGATTCTACCGGTCGCCCCGTGAACTTCAAGGAATTTCCAGAGAGAATATCAAAGTTATATATGTCGGCGCATAGTGTCAGACCAGACGCTAAAATGTTTACATAGTACCTGCGACCCTCAGGCACCTGCAGAGGGGCAGCTATTGGGCTAACACCAAGCCCCTCTGCAGAGACTCTTGCGCAGGTAGCGTGGCCCAACTGGTCACTAGCATCGGTTGCGTGTGACGAGGCCACTCATGGACGCATCGCAACCGAGTATTGCTTCCATGGCGATCCGAAAACGCAGCGCGAACAGTGGAAACGACTTTCGAAGATTCGGCTGCCGACGCTACTGGCATCTGGTTCGCCGATGGGGTTTGTCATGGTTGCCCGAAGAATGGGCCTCTGCGCCAGGACAGCCGACAGCAGTTGGTGTTTCCCAGTCGAATTGCTGGCAACTGACTTTCGGTGACGAGAGTGCGGACGCCGGTGGCCCTGATCAACACGGGTCAGCCCCGGGCAAGGCACCTTAGCGTTCTACGAACCCCAAACGTACCCCAGCAAAGGACAGCTTAGGTCCACTGAGATAAAAGCGCCTCCTTCGCCACCCAGCGCCACTACTCGCCGGCGGGAGACTGTGGCTCACTGTGACCGGCACGATGAGGCGGGAGACTGGGGTAAGCGGTACAAGAATTTGATACGTCTTTCTGCGGTGGAAATCGACACTTCTCGGTGATGTCCACCACACCAGCGGTTCGTGCCAAGGCCCCTGCCTGGCACGCCTTGTCTTCGAGGCTTTGCCTCGTCTGCAATCCGTCATTGGTCACTCACTTACCAGGCGGAGCCGGGTAACCAGATGGTGACGCGGACCGAGAAGTGTCCCCAAAATCAAGAATTCGCGTGCGCTCACTTCCCGAATTCGCCGATCCGACTGGAGAAGAGGCCGTGCGACCTTCCCGCGGCTCCTGGTCATCCCGCAACTCGGCCCACAGATTGCTCGGTTTGATATCACGGTGGATGATTCCCTGAAGGTGTGCGGCCGACATGCCCCGGGCGATGGCCACGGCAATGGCCAGCGTTTGTTCAACCGTCAAACGGCCATCCCGATTCAATCTCGATTCATGGGATTCACCGCACCGGCGGCAGAGCGATGTTCAACCATGGTCCGGGGGGCGCAGCCAGCCGAGCGTACAGTGACCTCAGCGTACAGTGACCTCAGCGTACAGTGACCTCACGATCGACCAACGTCTTTTTACGTGGGTCCGTTCTGCGGGACTCGTCGCGATCGAAGCTAGGAAGCTTTGAGGGCGCCGGGAGGATTTCGCGCGATCGCTTGGGCGACCGTGTTTTCGTCCGCCTGAATTTGGTCAATGTAGCGGCGCTTGGTGAAAACCAAATCATTCCCAGCGGCGCCGCGATTTAGGGCGTCGACCGAATCTTGACCGTACCCATTTTTGTCATAGCTGTCCAGGTCGACCGTCTTGTAGAGACGATGATAGATCTGGTCCAATACCCAGCATCGAGCCTCGGCATCCAATGCGCTGTATTTGTCTCTAAATTCAAATCTGAGACTAGAATCGTCACGCTTGCCCCGATGGATGTTGGGCGGGATATCATCCTCCTCCAGTGCCGGCGCTTTATTCAACAGTTCCAACAGAGCGTCGAATCGCTGTTCCGTATAACCGGCGTCCACATTGTCGTCTGAACTCGGCTCTGACATGGTCTCGTAATAGGACAGAGCCACCAATCGCCGGAGTAGCTGCTGGACATTGTTTGGAAGCGAGTCGATGTATTCCGGAGTGAAGCGATCCTCGTTGGCTTGAATCAGCCGTATGAGTTTTTTCTTTGCCTACTCGCCATTTCCGCTGCTGGCAATCTCGCCAGCCTGCGTTCCGATCTCACTGGCAATCGTGTCCCGCCGCTTTTTGATCTCATTGGGACTCGTGTTCTGCTGCGTTCTGATCTGCTCGTACATCGCGTTCATTTCGTTTCGCATCTGTTGGGCAGCCGAGCTGTTGCTTTCAGCAGGCACTTGCTGTGAGGCGTTGTGTTCTATCGATGAGATTGAATCATTGCGTACACGAACATGGTCATCGGAGTTGACGCCGTGCGCGTCGTTTTCCGATTGAATAAGTGCGTGATGACTCGTCGCCGGACGCGAATGGCTCTGCCTCAAGAAATGGTCCTGAACAGCCTCGTCGATCTCGAGCTCAGGCTTGCACGCCTTCAAGGCGACCTTGGCGTTCCACAGATGCCAATTGATTGTTGAATTCCCCACATCCCTTTGACCCGGCCGCCCGGAGGCGCCGTTTCTGTTGGATAGCTGATGACTTATCTCAGCGAGGCATGCCCAGACGTCGGGATACGTTTGGGATGGATCTTCTATATTTAGTAATGCCCACCCGGGATTTCCCCGTGAAGTGAGTTGTGCGTGAACTTTGCTGCGGCTGCTGGCGTCAAGGGACCTGAGATGTTGTGCTACGATTTGCTCTAGCGCAGCGCGACATGTCGGCTGATAGTCTTGGGCGTTGAACACGGCGGCCTTGCTCCGGGATTTCCGCTTGACAATCGCATAGCGCCGAATCGCCAAGCTCAACGCGCAAGCCTTTTTGGCGACGACGATCGCGGGCTGCTCTTCTTCAATGGCCTGCGATAATCCCTTGGCGGCTTCTAAAGAGGCTCGTTGCCATTTCTTGAGAAGTCTGTCCTTTTCTCTATTCTTAACGACCTGTCCGTGAACTTGTCGCAACTCCCGATGGGATCGACGGAAGTGCTTAGTGAATTTGTCAACGTCGCTGACCGCCGCGTGATGATCATACGCGAAACCGAGCCGGACACGAGCGACGGCCTGCTGCTCAAGCAGGTTCGTGATCAGCGGCCTAAGCTCAGTCTGGAAAGCCGGGTACTCTTGACCTAGGCCGTCCACAGCAATTCCCGCGGCTGTGTCCAAGTCAAACTTTGAATTAGCGTCCACACGTTTCAACGCTGGACCTTTTGGAAGCGGAGCGGATCGAGCAGCGACCTCCCAGTCCTCTTTGGCACGCTGGTATCCATGGCGGCCTCCGACCGCCCCGCCGATCAACGTTCCAGCACTACCCCACATGGTAGCGCCGATTTTGGCTCCCAGCACCGCGCCGGCCGCCGTTCCCACACCAGGGCACACGACTGTACCGACGAGCGCACCCACGCCGCCTCCCAACAGCCCTCCGGCCACTCCCCCACCGAGCAGTCCGGCCAGTGATCCGCCTAATGTCCACTTAGTCGCCGCACGCTTCGGACTGGGGCCGGCTTTCACGGGCGCACTTTGCCAGTCGGCGGGCGCGAACGCTTTTGGTTGGGCGTTTTGAAATTCGCGCGGAAGGAATTGACGGGGATACGGTGGCTTGATCTCCAAGACTTCCATTTGGTTTTGGCTTCGGACTGTCCGCTGCCGACCCGACTTTGCCCCCGAGACTCCGTTGCCGGCCATTCCTTTTGAGGCATGCCCCAGCACGGATCGATTGAGTTGATCGTTGTTAATGTTCTGCTGGAGAGGAGTTGCGGTTGTGGTGCTGGATTTTACGTGGTCTCGCGAAATCTGCGTTTTGCCTTGACCGGAGGCTACATTCCCGCCGATCTGCGAACTCTGTGCCGGCGGCGGCCCCGACGAATTCTCTGGAAGTAAAGGCGACGTTCCAGCTTCGACCCCATTGCTCATTCTTTTTTCTCTCTTGCAGCGAAACGAGTTCGGGCGCCGTCCGAATTGAATTGAGTGGTTTTAGGCTAACTAGCACGAGTTTCAAAACCCGGCTGCCTTCAGCTGAAAGTCAAGAAATCCCCAGACCTTCATCCGTCAGAGGGTTTTAAAGCGACTTGTAGAGAGGAACGATCGACGCAGCCGGACCTTGCCGCAGTTCATCGCAAAATCTTGCCTGATCAGTTACTGCGCTCGTTCACTGGAAACACTCTTTCGTTCCCTCGAGCACGTTCGTTGCCGCAACGAAAGCGAGAATGAGTCCCATCACGCGACTCACGACGCTAGCGCCGCCACTTCCGATCACTCGCAAAATCGCTCCTGCCGATAGCATCAATCCATAGGTCACAAGCACAACGACCAACATAATTCCGGCTGTCGACATCTGGTCGAGCAGTGTGTGAGTTTTGTTCTCGGTGAGCAGAATGGCTCACTGCGACCGGCACGATGAGGCGGGAGACTGGGG
>JANQJJ010000058.1 GCA_028281725.1 Pirellulaceae bacterium
GAGCGGCCTGGTGGTGGGCGATCCTTTGGGTTTACCGGGGGGCACTACCACTGGAACTGGGGACATGAGGATGTTCTTCGGCTCGTAAGCAATTCCATCGTGTGGATTGCCGGTGGCGACGTTCCCGAGGGTGGGCTGGCCGTCACGCGACCGACGCTACAGAAGCTCGAAAAAGGTCAGGATGAGCCGGTACCGGACAGATATCGATCCGAGGAAACCAGAGAGCGATTCAAGCTTACGTCTGAAGTCGATCCAGCCGATCCACGAGCGCCGCAGAATGCTGTGGCCGGTCTGACGGTTCATCCCGAACTGGAGGTGACGTTGACTGCCTCTGAGCCGGATCTGCTGTCGCTGACCAATCTGGACATCGACCATCGCGGCAGGATTTGGGTATGCGAGGTGGTGAATTACCGAAGTCATAACGGTGAGCGGCCCGAGGGAGATAGAATCCTGATCTTGGAAGACACGAACACCGATGGGAAGATCGATACATCGAAAGTCTTCTACCAGGGCCGCGATATCGATTCGGCGATGGGCATTTGCGTGTTGGACAACAAAGTGATTGTGTCGGCGTCACCCAATATCTGGGTATTCACCGACGAAGACCGCGATGACAAGCCGGATCGCAAGGAACTATTCTTCAGCAACACGGGACAACCGCAGCACGACCACTCGGCACACTCCTTTTTGTTCGGGCCCGATGGCAAACTCTATTGGAACTTCGGCAATACCGGCAAGGCCGTGCACGACGCGGCAGGCAAAATCGTGGTAGACAAAGCGGGCAACGAGGTGCGGGACGATGGCGACCCTTATTACGGCGGCATGCCGTTTCGCTGCAACCTGGATGGCAGCGAGTTCGAAGTGTTGGCCCACAATTTTCGCAACAACTACGAAGTCACCGTGGACTCCTTCGGGGCACTTTGGCAATCCGACAACGATGACGATGGCAATCGCGCGACTCGCATCAACTATGTGATGGAGTTTGGAAACTACGGGTATCGCGATGAGCTGACCGGCGCCGGCTGGCGCGAGCCGCGCACCAACTTGGAAAGCACGATTCCTGAGCAGCACTGGCATCTCAATGATCCGGGCGTGGTGCCGACGATGTTGCTAACCGGCGCCGGCTCACCAACCGGCATTACGGTCTACGAAGGAGATCTACTGCCAGAAGTCTTTCATAATCAGGTGCTGCACTGCGATGCGGGCCCAAATGCCGTTCGTGCTTATCCCACGACGGTCGATGGTGCCGGCTATCGGGCCCAGACGGAAAACTTGCTTGTCGGTGAGCGGGATCGCTGGTTTCGCCCCGCCGATGTATGCGTAGCGCCCGACGGTAGCGTCTTTGTCACCGATTGGTACGATCCTGGTGTTGGTGGACACGCCATGGGAGATACCACTCGGGGACGACTGTTTCGTATTGCGCCAGCCGGTTCCAAGTACGCCATTGCCCAGTTCGATTTCGCGACACCTGCAGGTGCAGTGGCTGCCCTGCGCAACCCCAATCAATCGGTGCGTTATCTGGCGTGGCGGGCAATTCAGGCGATGGGTGAAAAAGCACGTGGAGAGCTCGAAAGGATGGCAACGGACGAGAATCCGCGCATGCGATCGCGAGCCCTATGGGCGCTCGGCAAGCTGCCTGAGGGAGGCAATTTGGCGGTCGCATTTGCCCTGTCCGACGAAGATCCTGATCTCCGAATGGTTGGTATTCGGCTTGCCCGCCAGCTGGGAATGGAGGCGAGCCAGTACATCGGCAGAGTGCTTGGCGACTCCTCGCCGCAGGTCAGGCGCGAGCTGGCTATCGCCCTGCGACATGATCGCTCCGAACACATGCCTACGCTCTGGGCGGCGCTGGCCATGCAACATGATGGGCAAGATCGCTGGTATCTCGAAGCGCTTGGCATCGGTGCTGAGTTGCGTTGGCAGGAGTGCTTCGCGGAGTACCTCAAGAAGGCGGGCGACGAGCTCAATACGCCGGCTGCCCAAGACATTATCTGGAGAGCCCGTGCTCCCGAAGCGGCTCAACACGTGGCCCGGCTGCTGACGGAACTCGATTTGTCTCGCCCGAACGCGTTGCGAATGCTACGCGCGCTGGACTTCCATCAACCAAGTGATCGAGCGGCTGCATTGACTGCGGTCGTTGAACGTCTGAGCCAAGGGCCCAATTCGAATCAGAACCAAGCCGACTGGATTGTCGTAGAAGCGTTGCTCAAACAGCCGCGGAGCAACATCCAACAGCGGCCGAAGCTAGCCAGTGCGGTAGAGCGTTATCTCGCTCGAACTGACGATCCTCAGCAGCAGCTTCGCGTCATAGAGCACCTCGGGGTAAAGAACTCCGTGGGCCGATTGGTCGCCCTGGCCATGGACGGCGATGTTAACTCGACCAGCGTCCGTGCGTGCGAAAGTCTGCTGAGGCGCGATGCGTCCGGTCCGTTGCTGGAGCTACTGCATTCGGAACAGTTGCAGGTCGCGGTTAGAGCGGCCCGAGTCCTGGCCGAATGCGCGCCTGCCCTTTCGAACCAATTGCTGATGAGCACGCTAGGCGATCCCGACATAGCGCCGGAGGCTCGCGTGGTCGCTGCCAAAGGTCTGGCCTCCAAGAGTGACGCCGGCGCAAAACAAATACTGGAAGTAGCTCGCAACGGTCGCCTACCGAGCGAGGCACGCTATGTGGTCGGGTCGATTCTGCGGTCGAGTCAAAACGCGGAAATTCGTCGACTGGCGAAGGAACTCTTTCCCGCACCAAAAACGCGATCCAAGAAGGATTTGCCTCCGCTGGCAAAGTTGATTGAGCGTCGAGGCAACGCGGCGGTCGGTGAGAAAGTTTTCAAAACGACGGGAACTTGCGCCAAGTGTCACGTCTTGAACAACCAGGGCAAGAACGTAGGACCCGATCTATCTGAAATTGGCAGCAAGTTGACCAAGGAGGCGTTATACGTGTCGATCCTCGATCCTTCAGCTGGAATCAGCCATAACTTTGAGAGTTACGCGGCGCTGCTCGATTCAGGACAGATCATCGTCGGACTCATGACCAGCCAAACGGATTCGACCGTCACGCTCAGGGACGCCCAAGCGATCGACCGCCGCTTGGACCGCAGCGAGATTGAGCAATTAACAAAGCAAAAGCAATCGCTGATGCCCGCGAACCTAGCGGAGAGTCTTTCGACGGACGATCTGGTCCACCTGGTGGAATATCTGCTGACCTTGAAGAAAGCGCCGTAGCGCTTAAACAGCTCTCGCAGTTGGGAGACACGCCACGCGCCTTCAGGAACCGAAACGCTGTCGAGCTCCCGCCCCTTCAAAAAACACTCGGCGTCACAACCGACACCTCTCAGCACACTCTGATTGCTTACTCTGTAGGTGCTTTGCAAGCAATTGCGAGTGCTGGTCGATCCGGAATACATCAGCCATGCGCGGAGACGCGGCGCAAAACAAAATTCAACCCGAGCGAACTACAAACTTCATCGGCGGTCGCTCGTTGCGCCCTTTATTCTTGGGGTCAATTCCACCGAGCGCCAGAGCGGTGGCATAGACATCTCCGTGATTGGGGATGAAAGAGTCCTTATGCTTGTTCTGCTCCGGCTTCAGCTTGCCGGTCGTCCGATCGTAGGCCGGGTCGAGGCTGCCATCGGGCATGATGGGGATCGCCATCAACGTTGCTTCGCCGATGCGACCATACTGCGACTTACCCTGGACGTTGCCTCCCAGGAACGCACACGAGGTGACTTGCCAGTGAGCACTTATGTCTTGACCGCCGATCTCGGCCTGTTTCTTCTCTTCCGAAATCTTCTTCTTCAATATCCCGTCCACGTTGCCGTGGATGGAGCGACCGAACTCGGATGTGATGACAATGTTTGTGTGCTCAAACAGCGAGGTCTGAGTGTTCTTGTACTCCGTGTTCTTCAGCCGGTTGACTAGGGCATGCAGTGGATTCCAAAGATCCTCCGCCATCATGTCCGTCTGATCCTTGTTGCCGACCGGAGTCCGGTCCCTACCCCTCCACAGGTTTTTCCGCGAGTTGTGGGAATCGAACCGACGTACGTCACGCGACTCGATGAAGAAGCAGCAAGACAAGCCGGCCCGCATCATTTCATAACTCATCTGGGCCTGGACATTGGTGTTCGGTGAGAACTTACTCCGAGCTTTGTTCCCGTTCACACTACGGTAGGTGATCAGTTCATCCGCCGCGGTGACTCCGAATTCCTCTCGCAATGCCGGATCCTGAAACAGCCCGGCCAACTGCGAGCGGTCGAGGTTTCGCCCGCTCTGGGCGAGCTGAAGATAGATCTTTCGAGCTGAATGGTAGCTGCGAACCGCGTGGATGTTGTCGTCTTTAAGTATCTCGCTGTGCGCGTTTTGCAAAAAAGAATCGACGTGAGCGGCAACTTGATCTCCGGACGTCTCCTCCATGCGCATCAGGAGCTTTCGCAGTTTGGCAGGCGTTCCGGCATAGATCGTGTGAGCATGGATGGGGCCCAAGGCGTGATAGTATCCACGGCGCCCAGTGTACTGCACTTCGTTCAGTTCCCCGTCGGAGAGCCACCAGTGCCAGGACAGATTCGGCAGCACGTAGGGTTGACCGTACTGTTCGGCGAACGCCTGCATGACGGACCGTTCGTCTTCCTGCCGCTCCTCGGTCTGCTTCAGATTGTAGTGGCCCATATGGACCTTGAGCCGATCGCGTGAATGGCCGGCGCCCGTTTGCATGGAGCTGATAACCGCCATATCCCCGAAGAGGTCCTTGCCGGGTTCGGCCAGGTAGCCGTAACGAATACTGTTGTGCGTCTTGATCGTATGGTCGTCGGCGCCCCAGTCGATGACTCGATACCGCTCGTCGCTCACGTTCTCCAAGCGATGGACGACGTTGTTTTCCGTGTTGACCGGATTGAACATGTCGTATCCGCACCAACCGCCTTCGAGGTACCAGTAGATGAGAAAGTGGGGGTCTTCAGCGGCGTGAGTCGCGTCGGCAGCCATCTGCGTGGCCTGTTGCTCGCCCGGCATACCGTGAGCAGCAAAATACGAAAGAAAATCGGCACAGGTTAGCCCCGCTACCGATCCCACGGTCCGCCCAAGAAATCGCCGTCGCGACGGCCAGTGAGAAGTCGCAGCCTGGTCGGGCCGCGAGTGTATCTGCTCATCCAGCTGGCAAGTATCGGTCATCACTTATCACTTTCAGAAGGTTCCGTACCAGAAGCGACGATATCCATCAGCCCATCGCCACTGTCGAGATACTCCGGCGAGGTGACGATCGCGCGAAGCAGCTCCCGAATCTTAAAGTCATGCTGATGGACGTGGTCCCAAAGTTTCTTGTACAGTACGCGCTCATCCTGCCGGTGCCGCATCGGTCTGCCAAAGAAAAAGCCGAAGTGCGTATTGATGATGGTGCGAATGAACCGCTCTTTTTTCACCGCTTGCTCCGCAAACGCTTCCATTCCAGATCCTGCGAAAGGATATTCCGCTACCGCGCCGCGATCGCTGGCGTCGATCGGCTGTCCGGCTTCGTCCCGGTCACTAAAAACACCATCATCAGACCAGTTGGATCTCTGGAAGGCCAACGGTGTCAATATTTTGTGGCAGCTATAACAATTCGAGTTGGGGTCCGTCGTGCCAAGCGCCGTTACCCCCTCGCGTTGCTCGACGATTTCCGGTGGAACCTCGTACACGTATCCAAGGAACAACATCGACACCTGGGCCGCATAGTTGTAGTGCGGCAATCCAGGCTTGCCTTGGATGAAACCCTGCGTGGTCAGAACTCCCGTATTGCCGTGATAGTCGGGACGATCTACCTTGCGGAAATCGCTGCTGACCGTGTAGTCGGCCGTGAGAATCTCTTGAAAGGGTCGGTCCTCGAACGCCACGTAACTCCAAAGCCGCGCGGGTTCATCTTGGAGCTGCGTGCCTTGGCTTTCGAGATAAAGCCGTATGCGATGGAAGTAGAAATCCTGAAACTCCTGACTATCCAGGTATCGATCGGCGAAGTCGGACAGTTTCATTCCACTGGCCAGCAATTCCAGTTCGTCTCGGTTGGGAGGGCGGCCTACCAGATCCAAAGCCAACTTCATTAGCTGCAGCTGCATTCTGTCCCTGGCTCCAACCTTGGACAGCGACGGAGCGCGCGTGAACAAGAAATCTGGGTGTCGCATCAGAGCGCCGCACAGTGCCGACCAGGCAACCCGACGCGCGCTCTGCCGAGGCGCCTGAAACTCGAGTACCGGCTTCGAGTCCTCGGCAATCTCTACTCCAGGCCCCGAGATCTGACGCCAGGAGAAATGGAGACGGCTGCGCTGCACGGTATAGCTTGCCGACGCGTCCAGGCGGAGGACGGAATCGGCCTTGGCAAATCGAGGATGTGCGATTTGCACGATCGGGGAAGACCGCTGCGCCTTAACTACCACAGGCACCCGCGTTTCGTGATCGCGCTTGCCCGGGTAGAAGATGCGAACCTGGTAACTCGCGTCCGGTTTCCAGCCGGAGTCCAATTGACTCTTGGGGAGGTATCGGAGCGAGAGCTTGCCTTTGTTCTTATTGTCGTCATGCAGTTTTTCGCCCTTCACGTTGTAGGCTTTGAACCTACCGGCATCAAAGCGACTCCAACCATCGCTGCCATCGGCGGCCTTGCTGTCGACTAGAAATGATTCACTTCGATCATCAGAATTCAGGAATTCGACAGCGCCCGCGGTAACCCGCCTGAGTGTTCCGCGATTGGACACTTCAACGTACCCCTCTGGGTCAAATTGGAATCGACCGTCCAGCTCAACGAACGGTGCCGTATCATTGCCACAATCGTAGAAAAAACGCGCTTCCCCTTGGGGAGGCACGCTGGGATGTTCACTGGCCACCAGCCGACTCTCCCCACCGGCCGCGAACAACTCGACCAGCACATTCGCCGCGTTGTCTTGATCGCCTCGCCAAAGGACGGAGACACTGTAGTCGCCTTCGTGGTCCACGGACAACGGAACCGTGATCGTACTATGGCCCTTATGACGATTCCGATCCTCGAAACTCACCGCACCATCGTCGCTAGCGAGTTCCCATGCCCCTTCGACTTGTAGCGCCGCCGCGTCGGCATCGATCTTACGCGTGACCTTTCCAGCCGAGTCGCGAATCTCCACGCCGGCGAACGACACGTTGCGATGCGTTCCCGAGTTATGAATGACCAACCGCTGGCCGCTTTGCCCAGGCGTCAAACGGACGGGCCCGCCAAGCGTCCGCCGCTGGAGTACCGCGGCTTGCGGTTCAGAAACGAGATGCCTGGCAATTTGCGAGACCAATGGACGGAATGCGCGATCCAACAGTCGGATCGCCGGGCTGATTCCTCCGCGCTGATCGATGATCGTCTGGCGAAGTTGCAGTCGGTCCCCTGAGACCGGAATGGTAATTGTCTTGCTTTGGCTCCAGCCGGTTTCGGGATCGGTCACGACCAGTTCAAAAACTAACTCCGAATCACGAGTCGCGATCTCTTCGCTTAATCCATGAACTCCACGCAGCAGGTCAAACGCTTGTTCGACTTCATCTGATGTCGGGTTGCGATAAAGAATCGCCTGATAGAGTTGCGTTATCGACTGGCAGTGGGCGTCGTCCGGCCTATCGAGTTCGCTGGGCGAGGCGGCAGGTTCCCTCCAGCCGGCAAACGGTCCGCGCTGTCGCCTGTAGGCCAGACCGGCCACGTCGCTCGAGAGCATCTCCAGGCCGGTTAGAAACGATGCGCTAGGCTCGGAGGATTCATTGAATCTGGTTTTGAAGTCCGCGCCGCCGAAGAACGCCACGTTTTCACTGAATAAATCGCGATCTCCACGGATCCAGTCGTCGTCGAAGATCGCCGAGATCTTTCCCCGGAGTTGACGATAGCTGAGAAACTGATTGTCGCTCTGAGGAGGTTCCGCCGACTCGTAACCGTTCAGCAGCGAACGCGGGAACTGCTCATCGGCGCGTAATCCCGTGCCGAGCTGGTGTTGCTCAATCGAAGTCAGGAACTTGGTAAGCTGCTCGACCTGAGCCGGTGACCAGCGAGCCGCGTCCTTGGGCATACGTCGATCCGGATTGTCGCTGGTAATGCGACCAAGCAACGTATCCGGGCCGGTGCGTGCCAAGTAGCGACCATCGAGCAACCGTCGGAAATCTTCCAGCGCGTTGCCGGATAGCACGAGACTGGACGTGCCCTCGGACGAATGGCAATCGACACAGCCGGTCTCTTCGTCGAGGAACGCCTGATAGAGCTCCGTGCTGAATCGCTCCAAGAGTTGGTCCTCTGCAGAGGCGACCGGCGGCTCATCCGCTTGGGAGTGCAAGCGTCCTAGGACAACTACTACAACTACAACCGCGAGCACGGCAAATAGGCTTAGCCGATGCATGGAATTCCTAAGGTAGGATCTGGGCGGGACGGTGATGGAGGTGGGATTTGGTAGGCACGAGTTATTGTAGAATCCACGTTCGGCACAAACAACCGAGATCTCATGGGAACGAATTCTCAGCGCCTGGAGGGCAATTGCGGGCAGGGCAGACGGCGACCTAGTGTTTCAGGGCTGCCCTGGTGATGTCGTAAGTCGCTTTCTCGCTGGCGCTTCGGGTTAGTGCGCGCTGCGGCGGGCCGATAGTGTGCCAATCAACGAAATCGTTGTTCAGTCGAGCGAGGGCGACGCCCCACTGAACCCATGATGCGCTCTGTCCCGAGCGCTGGTGTGACGCTTTAAAAGGCTTGGTAGCCCACTGATTTTGAAACTCGCGTGGGGATTTGCCTGGGAACCCGGGGGGCGCTGGGTCGCTGGGACGCGGCGACCGGCGGAGCGGTCGGTGACGACCTGGGCGTAGTGGACCAGGTGTCCTCTGATCGTCTTGCTCTCGCCAAGAACAGCCAGAGGTTGACTGGTCTCGACGGCAAACCCTTCTTTGGGTGTTAGCCTCAGTGTCCGCAGGGTGGGGTGACTCAGGTGTTCGCAGCACAAAGCGTCTGGATGGGTCGGTGGTGCACGGCTTGAAGGGCGGGCGCCATTTGCACTGCGATATAATGGCTTAAAAGGTGTTCCTCCGATCGCGGGACGTCGCTAAGCTGCTGGTGGAATGGAGAGGCGGACGACGATGGTCACGTGGTTCGACGCGAATGGCCTGCTCCAAGCCTCGGCGGGCATTCCTTCAGCGAATTCCCGTCGGCGCCGTGCCGCATAGGAAAAAGATATCGAGCATATGAAGAATCAGTTTGCCAGATTCGCCTTGTTGGTCAGCCTCGCCGGCTGCGCAACCAATTCGCCCGAAATTCCTGCCACCTCGATAGAGGCCACGAGCTCGG
>JANQJJ010000093.1 GCA_028281725.1 Pirellulaceae bacterium
CGATCCAGCCGCGACGCTCCATGCGGTGGAGCGCCGGATACAGCGAGCCTTCTTCGACTCTCAAATGCTCGGCGCTCGCCTGTTGAATGTGTCGCGCGATCGCATAGCCGTGCTGAGCTGTGTCTTGCAAGGCTCTCAGCACCAGCATGTCGAGCGTGCCTTGAACCATGTCCGACTGACCAGAATTCTTCGCCATCAATGCTCTCCCCAAGATTGTCTAGGGGAATAGTAACCAAGGCGGCGCGCGTTGGCAATAGTTCGAAAGACCGATTGGTAAAAGATTCGGCCGCACCCCCACACTAGCTGCCTGGCTGATGCCCCGATAGGATTGCCGAGCCACGAGTGACGAGCCACGAGTGACGAGCTTATCGAGGGCTGCGGTCACCTGAGGGCAACGAGAAGCTAGGAACGTCCAGCCTGCGGTACTCGGACTGCCCCTCGGTAATCTCGATGAATTGGTCGACACCGACGTTCTCGAACCTCTGCGATTTCCGAGAGGTTGGCCAGGTGACTTCGATGAACTCAATCTGGGACGACACGCCAATTCCGATCTCTTGACGCAGTGGGTTTCCGCCGAAACTGCCGCCACTGGTGACCCAGCGATAGATCGAACGCCGTTTTCCACTCTCGTTAAGAGCCACGTGAATTCGCGCTCCGATACCACTGCGGTTGGTCTGCTGGCCGACTAACTTGATGGTGATCCAGTGGTGGTCAAAACCCGGGTTGTTGAACAACGCGTTGGTGAACCCGTCACCCGGGTAGGCGCCTCCCATGACGATGAAGACGTCTCGGTCGCCATCGTTGTCGATGTCGGCGAATGACACTCCGTGGCCTTTTTGAATATGGCTCATACCGCTGGCCGCCGACACATCATCAAAGTGTTCGCCAGCGCGATTGAGGAACAGTCGATTGGGCTGGAGCGCTTCGTATTCCGTAAAGCCGGTTCCCAGGTAGTAGTCGAGAAAACCATCTCCGTCGATATCTCCAAAGTTGGAACCCATCGGCAGCGTGACTCGCGCAACGCGTTTCTCCCCGCTCACATCGACAAAGTTCCCGCTCCCATCGCCCTGATACAGCAAATCGAACTCTGCTGAGTTCGGCAGCCCGAGAAAATCGGCTACGAAGCTGTGCATGCGTTCCCTGATATCATAGGCGCCGACGTACAGGTCCAGCGCGCCGTCGTTATTGAAATCCCAAAACCATGCGGGAAAGCTCTCTGTCGGTTGGGCTACATCTTTTTCCGTGGCGACGTCGGTGAAGGTGCCGTCGCGGTTGTTGCGGTAGAGCCGATTGGAGCTTCCTAGGTTCGAGACATACAGGTCTGGAAAGCCATCGTCGTTGTAGTCGCCCCAGGTAACGCCCTTGGCATAGCGTCGATTTTCAACTCCGGCCCGAGCGGCCACGTCGATGAAGTGCCGCTGGCCGGTATTTTTGAACAGTTGGCTTGGGACGTCCTCATTGCCGATGAACAGATCCAAAAAACCGTCGTTGTCGAAGTCAGCCCAATCTGCCGTCTGGGTCGGGTAGTGGACATCGCCGAGCCCCACATCGAACGTCACGTCGCGAAAGACACCTGCACCATCGTTTTCAAGCAGCGAATTGGGAGACAGGGCGCCAGCTGCCAACCAACCGCCACGCAGGACCAGGATGTCCAGGTCGCCGTCGTTGTCATAGTCGGCATGTCGGAGGTTCAGGCCACCGAAAACACCCCGAAATCCCGCCTCGTGACTCCGGTCGCTAAACGATCCGTCTCCGTCATTGCGAAAGTAACGCAATTCTGAGCTCGTGTTCCAGTCCGAAACGATCACATCGAGCAGGTGATCTCCATCAAAATCGTCGACGATGGCCCCGCCGGCCAGACCGAACGTGCTGAGTCCTGCCTGGGCCGCCACATTTGCCAGGCGAGGAAAAGAAGCTTCGGACTCGAACTTCGACGGCTCAATCAGATAGGGGCTCGGGACCGAATCCGGGTAACTGCCGAGCGTCATGTGCGCCACGTTGAGGAGCCATTTGGCAGGCAAGTGCCCCGGTTGTCGCTGCAGCACCTGTTGCAAATGATGAACTGCTTGCCGCGAACCGGCAGGATGCACGTGAACGCCCTCACCGCGAATAGGCAAGATGCAACTTTCGCCGGTTTGGCAATGCACACAATTTTCCGTTTCTCCCTTGCGCAGGTGGGCCACCGCCAGATTGAAATGCAGCTCGACTTCGAACTCAAGGCAAGCATCAGGCGACAAACCGGGCCTCAGCTCAGTGAACAATTCCTGCACAGTGCGCAAATCATCCAGCGCCTCGTCAACCATGCCCAGTCGGAGCGCCAAGGGGGCTCGCTCCCAGAGAATCGTCATCCGATCGGAACCCGTGACAGCATGGGCAAGCCGCTGATTCAGCCCCTCTAGCGCTGCGCTACCCAAGTACTCGTTTTCAATGGGAGTCCGGTTTTTCACCTCCTCGAGGAGTGCTAACATCTGATCATGGGTGTCTACCGCATTCTTACGCAGCCACAAGACGGGCAACAGCGATAGACACAACACGGCGCAGAGTAACTTGAGTCTTGAACTCATCGGATAGCTCATAACCTACGAGCAGGAAGCGTCGGGCAAGTGGGCAAACGGACAAACGGGCAGGCAATCAGTGCGAATCACCTGCTATTGTAAGAAGATCTCTATGGATTTGCAGCCGGATCGCAAGCGCAACGCCAACTATTAACTCACAAAGAAGTCAAGAAATCAGGAAACAAGCATGAGTATCTCAGATTCGATTCTTCCCGAGTTTGACCTGGAAATGAGTGGAACTCGCAAAGTCATCGAGCGAGTCCCCGATGATAAACTCGATTGGAAGGCCCACGAAAAATCTAACACGATGGGTTGGGTCGCTTGCCATCTGGCTGAAATCCCCGGCTGGGTCGAAGGCACGCTGACGCAAGATTCTTGGGATCTCAATCCAGTAGGCGGTGAGCCCTATCAGGCTCTAGAACTCGGTTCACAGCAGGAAATACTGGATTCTTTTGATGCGAATGTTGCCACGGCCAGGAAACGCATCGAGGTCACCCCGGACGAAGAGTTCGCCAAGTCCTGGTCACTGCTGTCCGGTGGGCAATCGCTCATTACCATGCCCAAACTGGGAGTGATTCGCACCTGGGTACTGAATCATTCCATCCACCACCGGGCGCATTTGTGTGTCTACCTCCGGCTGAACGACATTCCCGTCCCCGGTCTCTACGGTCCTTCAGCCGACGAGCAGGGATGACCTCTTTCGGGCCCAAGAGCCGGCGAGGGAGGGAAGTCACTGCGGTACTTCGAATCTTTCATCCTACCGGAACTGCTTTGCCGCTGACTCTCGGCGGGGCTCTGTCCCGGGGCTTCTTAGAGTTTGAAACCGATGAGCAGCGCCAACTCTCGCCACTTCCAGTAACAATCCACGTCTTCAAAGCCGATTTCTCGCAGCCACTCGAGCTGCGTTTCGACATCTAGCAACTTGTTGGATGGATCTTCATCCTCGGCAGTCATACTCATCGCCTGGCAGAAGCGATCGTGAATGCGCTGGTTAGGCGAGGAAACGTGTTCGAGATTGCAGAACGCTCCACCCGGCTCCAATAGCGAAAACACCTCGGCGTAGAGTTGCCTCTTTCGTTGGTGCGTGCAGTGATGGATGGCAAAACTGGAAACGATCCAGTCGAACGAGCCGAGCGGCGGTAACGGATCGTCCATGTTGTGTTCGACCAGCGTGACGCGCTCGTCTCCTGTAAAGCGGTCTTGCGCCCTCTGCAACATGGTCGCCGAGAAATCGAGACCGACGCCGGTGGCATTCGGGCAGTGGGAGAGAACCAAACTCAGCAAATGACCGTCGCCGCATCCCAGGTCGAGCCCCCGTCTGGATTGCTCGGGAATCTCCGAAAGCAACGTGGCTTCTCCTTCAAGCCGATGCGGGATATCCATCATCCGAGCGAGATACGCCTCGGCATGTTCCGGCTTGGTCCATTCGTTGGTCACGGGTCCAGGGGTCCTTTTTTCCCTCTAGGAGGCGGCGGTCGCTAGGTCTGAGTGCTGTGGTTGGATGATCGCAGTGCAGTGGGGCGCTGTGCGATTAGGACACCGATCTCTGACGAAGGTTCGTCCACGCGCAAACACCTTGTTCAGCCTGCTTACTGTGAAAGTGGCCCTGTTCAGTAAGGAACTTCGGCACGTGCATCGCACCTTGGCGCATCAATCCGAGCGGCGATCTTCGCAATAGCTATACTTCTCGGTGAACGAGTCGTTGGCGGCGCTGAACGAGAAGGGGCAGAATAGCTGCCTTTTCAGCAGCCTGTCCGCTTGAATCGACATGCTGAGAAGCCAAGGCAAAAAATCTCCAAGAATCTTGTCCCCTGTCCTGTCGGTCGTTCGCCGTCATTAGCGTACGATCAATACGCATCAGAAAACCTCTAGATTCTAGGAAAGGACCATTGCGATGGCCAAGTTTATGTTCTTGCAGCGTGGAGGCTGTGAAAATCGCCCTGAAATGACACCCGAACAAATGGAAGCCGGAATGAAAGCCTGGATGGATTGGGTCAAAAGTGGTACCGACGAAGGGTGGCTACTGGATCCGGGTAGTCCGCTGAGCGACACCGGAGCGGTTGTCCAATCCGATTTGAGCGTGATGGACGGCCCGTTCGCGGAGTCGAAGGAGTTGGTGGGAGGCTATAGCATTGTCGAAGCCTCGGATTTGGCTGCGGCGTGTGAGTTGGCAAAGCAAACCATGAAGCTTGCAGGTGCGGGAAAGATCGAAGTTCGCCAGTGCGCTAGCGGGGGCTAATGATCTGCTGAATGGACTTTCTTGCGACCCCTGTCTCGAAAGCGTGCAACTCCAGGTCGAGCACTCCAAGTGCTGACTGGATAAACGCCGGGACCAGAACCTTTCACCGGAATGACAACATGCCGAGGTATATGTTCGTTTATCGCGGTGGCCACGAGGCCATGGAGCACGCGTCGCCGGAGCAGATGCAACAAGTGACGCAGGCGTGGATGGATTGGATCCAGGGAGGTGTCGAGGCTGG
Source organism: Pirellulaceae bacterium (assembly GCA_028281725.1). GTDB lineage: Bacteria > Planctomycetota > Planctomycetia > Pirellulales > Pirellulaceae > Aureliella. The sequence goes on from JANQJJ010000093.1 coordinate 5,036, forward strand.
CTGGATGCTGGACGGAGGGGATGGTTTGAAGCCGGGCGGCGCCATCGTGAACCCGGATCTGTCGGTGACCGACGGACCGCTAGTAGAATCGAGAGAACTCGTCGGAGGCTATTCGATGGTCCAGGCGCCGGATCTGACCGCCGCCGTCGAACTGGCGCGGGGTTCTCCTGCGCCAAAATCAGGTTGTACCGTCGAGGTTCGTCAGCTGGCACACGTAGGAAAGCAAGCCCCGTGAAGCAGTCGACCAACCAACTGGTCGAACATTTCTTTCGGCACGAGTCAGCGAATCTGGTAGCCGTGCTGACTCGTGCCTTCGGTATCCGCCGCATCGACTTGGTCGAGGATATGGTTCAAGTCGCCATGCTGGAGGCGATGCATGCGTGGAAACAACGCGGCGTCCCGGAAAACCCTGCCGCCTGGATTCATCGTGCGGCCAAGCATCGCATCCTGGATACCTTGCGTCGCGAGAAGACCCATGAAAAGGCCCTCGCCCTGTCGAGGCCGGCCATGGCCGGGCAATCGATCGACGATCAGGAATCGTTGGTGGACAAGTGGCTGGAGGAAGAACAACTGCCTGACAGCTTGCTGCGGATGATGTTCGTCTGTTGCCATCCGTCGCTGGAGCGAAAAACGCAGATCGCCCTTACGCTGAAAACGCTCTGCGGTTTTGGTGTTTCCGAAATCGCTCGAGGCTTGCTGTTGCCCGGCGATACGGTGAAGAAGCGTATCTGGCGCGCGAAGACTTCTTTGGCAACGAGCAACGTGAGTCTCGAACTTCCCAGCGACGATCTTTTGACGCAACGATTGGACATCGTACACGACGTACTCTATCTGATGTTTAACGAAGGCTACAGCCCTTCCAGCGGGATTGAGCCGATCCGTGACGACATCTGCGAGGAAGCTGCTCGACTGTGTCATCTGCTGTGCGAAAGTCCATACTCGTCGCCCGCAACCAAGGCGTTGTTGGCGTTGCTGTTGTTCCATTCCGCTCGGCTGGATGCGAGAATCGATCAGGAAGGAGCCGTGGTCCTGCTGGAAGACCAAGACAGAGCGAAGTGGGATTGTCGATTGATCGGTGCTGCTCAAAGCTGGCTGGCGCGGTCCACGGCTGACCGGCCAACGACCTTCCATCTCGAGGCGGCTATCGCCATGCAGCACTGCAAGTCTCCCAGTGTCGAAGCGACGGATTGGGACACCATCGTTCGCCTTTACAGTCGACTTCTGCAGCTGCGTGAATCACCAATTTACGCACTCAACCGAGCGATCGCCCTGGGCCAAGCGGGCCAGAGGCGCGAGGCCATGGCGCAACTGCAAGCGCTACGCGGTCGAAAGGATGTCAAGAACTACCTGCTGCTGGATTGTGCTTTCGCCCGAATTCATGAGTTGGAAGGTAACACGCAGGAAGCCGTCGATTGCTACCTGGTCGCCTTGTCCAAGGCAGTCGCTCCGCACGAGAAGGAGTTGCTAGAGAAAAAACTTCGTAAGCTGACCGGTTAGCGATCATATGCCGACGGCGCGAAGGGTGCCTAGCTGGACAGCCGCCCATTCCGATGGTTCAGGCGCGCTGCAGCGGGTATGATTTAGGAGAGACAATTCATTTGCGATTCGCGGTTCCCGAGGAGACGAGTGATGCCGATCCGATCCACGACCAGGCGGATGTTTCTCCGCAATTCAACCCGAAGCATCACGGCGATGAGCGGTGGGTTGGCACTGTTTCGATTGCCGCAAGTCTCCGCCGACGAAGCCAAGCTGAAGCCGGAGTGGGTTCAGTTTGACGATTCCTTGGAGCCGCTTGTTCGGCTGATCGAAGATTCGCCGCGCGAAGAGTTGCTCGAACGGATCGCGAAGCGAATTCGCGGTGGGCGATCGTATCGCGAGGTACTGGCGGCTCTGTTGTTGGCAGGCGTTCGCAATGTGCAGCCGCGACCATCGGTCGGATTCAAATTTCACTGTGTGCTGGTCGTCAACTCGTGTCATTTGGCCAGTCTGGCCGGGCCGGACGAGGATCGCTGGTTGCCGATCTTCTGGGCTTTGGATTACTTTAAATCGTCGCAATCCGATGAGGCCCGACGTAGCGGTTGGCGAATGAAGTCGGTCCGCGAGGAGCGTGTTCCGGATGCAGCGCACTGCCGAGAAATGTTTATCCAGGCTATGGACAACTGGGATGCAGAACTGGCAGATGTGGCCACCGCCGGGCTGGCTCGGAGCGCCGGGGCCACGGAGGTATTCAACCTGTTTGCGCGGTATGCTGCCCGCGACTACCGGTCGATCGGTCATAAGGCCATCTACCTGGCCAATGCTTGGAGGACGCTGCAGATCATCGGGATGCGGCATGCAGAACCCATCTTGCGTTCGCTGGCATTTGCATTGCTGAACCACAGCGGCGAGCCCAACCCGGCTGAAAACGACCTCGACGCCGATCGCCCTTGGCGTGAAAACGCGGGTAGGCTGGAGAGTATTCCGGAGAATTGGCTCAGCGGCACGCTCGATGATGTTGCGACTGGCCGGCTGCTAGAGGTGTTTCGCGGGGAATCACCGCAGGCTGCGGCCGAAACGGCCGTCGACGCGCTCTCCCGTGGCGTGGCGGCGCAGTCGATCTGGGATGGTGTGTTTGTAGGAGCCGGCGAACTGTTGATGCGGCAGCCCGGTATTATTGGGTTGCACGGACTGACGACGGCCAATGCCATTCACTACCTCTGGCGCACCGCGGCTGA
>JANQJJ010000097.1 GCA_028281725.1 Pirellulaceae bacterium
AACTTCGATCGTGACGTCATCACGGGGGCCGCAACCAGGCAAATGCTTGTCCGTGACATTGACCATTCGAATGTCGCCTACGCGCGGCGAATCAAGCGCTTTGCGCAACGTGGCCGGGTACTGTTTGCGACCGATCCTCGCGGGCGTCAGCAGACTGTCCAGTTCCGCCTTGTCGGCGACCAGCTGGGTTGCATAGTTACGCCGGCCAATCTTTTTGCGCGGGCCTAACGTATCGTTCTTCTTCGCAGCCGTTCTTTCGACAAGTCCCGAATGATAGATCGTCGCGGCTTGGAAGTCCGAGTCGTCGAGCACGGGATCAAAACCGAAGTAGTGATCTTCGTCGGGGTGCGTGATAATGAAGGCTTCGAACTCAACCGGCTTGGCGGTCCGACGGTACTTCGTGTTCAGAAAACGTACCAGGTTGTCTCCCGCGCCTGCATCAATGATCATCCGCCGCGGCGGCTTGTTCTTTTGCGGAATCGTCAGCAGGCAGCTATCCCCCTGCCCTATGTCCAGGAACATCACTTCGAGAACACCTTCAGCCTGCGTCTCGTCCTTGTGGACCCAAAATAGATCGGTCCCGAACTTGACCTCCAACCAGTCACCATCCACATTCCCCGTGAGGGGCAGAAAGCTGCCCCAAAGCTTCTGGGCGAGCGGCTTGCCGCCGTCGTCAACGAGCACCGCGGCGGGATATCCTGCGAAAGTGAAACCTGCCATAAGTCGACTCCTGATAGACTACCCCTGGCGGCTGGAAATACGCCCGATGGCTAAGACGGATTCGCCAGTCTAGCCACCTGTGGCGAGGTTTGCAAATATCGTTTGGTCGCTTTCGCGGGACATTCTGATGCTCACTGGACCGCAGAAAATTGACAGGATGCGATGGCCCAGCTCGGCACCAACTTAGCCCAAAAGTCCTCGCTATCTTGCCTACCAGAACTTAAGCAAAAACGCGTCAACACCGACCACCAAACCAGAAAGATCAGCTGCTCGTCAGACTTCAGAAAAACTCTCGGAAGCCGGATGTTGTGGGCTTGGGCAAGCTCCCGAAATGTGAGAAGCACCGGCAGAGCGGTACGCTATATTGTTGGCAGGTGAAGAGTGCTAAGCCAACAAACGATGGCGCCGGATTGGATACGTGTTCACTCGCTGGTGTGAGTGAAGTTCCCCTTTGCGGAATTCAAATCATGAAACAATCTTTTTATTCACTTATCGGATGGCTGGGGTTGCTGGTCATCAACTCCCTGCTTACCGGCATAACGCTTGCCGAAGCTCCAGTCACTCGCAATGTCAAGGCGTTCGTAACCGATCGTGACGATAGACCGATAGAAGGAGCGACCGTCGTTCCCATGGATTGGTTGCGTGTTGACGATGATCGAGACGACGTCCAAAAAGCGGTTACCAATTCGAAAGGTGAATTCGAGTTCGAGATTGACGAAAGAACCACCAATTCAGATTATGTCATGATCTTTAAGGAAGGCTATGCAGTCGGTGCGCTGAACCTGAGTGTGCTACCTGCGAGAGCGCGGCTCTTCAGGATGAAAGCGGTCCCGCTTCGGATTGTGGACGCACAGCGACGACCCGTTGCGAACGCCCGTGTCACCATCGGTGAAGTTGGTTTTGATGACGAGTTTCTGCAAGCCAACGTACCGGCTGCTATCGCTCAACTCTCAGCCGCAATCAGTCGAACGGACGGTTGGGCCATCTTACGCTGCACTCGCCCGGAATTTGCACAAAGCGTCAACGTTGAAGTCGATGGATACGGCATCCAGTCGTTTGCCGGCAAGTTTTCAGATGATAACTTTCACGTTCTGCAACTGTGGGACACGATGTCGATTCAAGTCCAAATCATGAACGGTCCAACTCCTGCTCCGAAAGGCTGGGTGGTTTTCGCAACCTGCAGCGAGTTCATCGAGCAGATCGCTGGGGCCGAACCGAGCGTGGCAAAGAACCCAATCACGGGAGATCTACTGCCGAAAGGAATCTTACTGACACGAAAGACCGACGCGGAAGGAAGGATAGGGATAGAGCACGCCCTGATGGGACGGCCGATGAATCTGATGGTATTCGATTCCAACCAAGATCTGAGAGGTGTGGGACGCATCGTCTCGATGGAAGGACAAGACGGGCCATATCAGCTGCGCGTCTCCCCAAGCGAGGTTGACGAAGGGCAACCAATCACCGGCCAAGTCGTTGAAACGTCCAGCGGAAAAGCGATTGCCGGGGTGGAGGTAACCTACACGCAGCGACAGGGGCTGCTGTGGAGAGAGGTCCACGCGACGTCGAAGGAAAACGGCGAACTGTCCGCCAGGTTGACACCGGGAACTTGGTACGTCGAGGTTGCGCATGCTCCTGCCGGATACTGCAACGTAGTGACCTCGGAAAATGAGATCGTCCTACCGGAAACAGGCGAACACTCATTGCCTGAGATCCGCATCCCCAAAGCCGAAATGATCCGCGGCAAAATCGAAGGTGTGGATTTGGCAATTCGACGCGCGCGTTGGATTCACGTAACTTGGTCTGCTGGGGCAGATCAAACTGGGGAGATTCGTGGCAGATTTCAAGCCGACGGACGCTTTGAAATTGCGATCCCGCATGGCTCCACTGCTGAATCGTTCTCGATTGTTGCCGTAGGAGGCGGCTCGGACCAACTAGAGATCCAATCTCACGACCCGCTAGTACTCGTCGGCAACCCGAGATAGCTTCACCCACTTCCAACCTACGTTGAATCAGGCGGAGCATGGGCTTTCGAACGATCGTGCGGCGCTGCCAGTCTGGAAGCGAACTCGGCATTCCTGCGCAAATCGTTGACCCGTGCGAGATGCGGACTGTTGCCCGCTCGCCACCTGTTCACTGCCGACCTGCCCGCGAGCTTCCCCTGAGTCTAAATCCTGGAACCGGCTTGCCACTGACGTCCTGAAACTCGACGCGGATTCGATCGGCAGGCAGGGGCGCCAAAAGCGATCGATGGCGTTCTGAGCTCAGGCCAGCAGTCCTGGGACGACCGTTCCGTCTTGATTGTCCAGTAGCGACATGGAGCGATTGTTCGTCTCGTAAACGAGCCGGTCGGCTTCGAAGCCGAAAAGGTGCAGAAGCGTCGCGTGATAGTCGAAGTGATGGACCACATCTTCGACCGCCTTGTGTCCCAATTCATCCGTCGCGCCGTGAACGTGGCCGCTCCGGAAGCCACCGCCGGCAACCCACATGCTGAAGCCGTAAGTATTGTGATCGCGTCCGACACGCGTGGGGCCTGTATCGTTTTGGATGACCGGCAGCCGGCCCATTTCGCCACCCCAGTGAACAACGGTCGAATCGAGCAGTCCCCGCTGTTTCAGGTCCTTGACCAATGCGGCCGAGGGAACGTCGACCTTTTTGCAGGCCGACGGTAGTCCGCTACGGATGCTGCCGTGATGGTCCCAGCGCTGGTTTTCAGTAAAGACCTGAACAAAGCGGACCCCGCGTTCAATCAGCCGCCGAGCGATCAAACAACGCGATCCGAATTCCTTCGTCGCAGGATCTTCCAGACCATACATCTTATGGGTCGCTTTTGACTCGCCGCTGAAATCGACGGCTTCCTTTGCTGCCAGTTGCATATGCGCGGCCAGTTCGTAGCTGGCGATTCGAGCCTGCAGGTCGTGATAGCCCGATCGCTGGGCGAGATGTTGACGATTGAGTTGTTCCAAGTAGTCCAGGGCAAGTTGCTGTGCGGCTCCCTTGAGATGGGAGGGAGGATCGAGGTTCAAGATGCGCGGCTCTCGCGGTCGGACCACGGTGCCCTGGTACAGAGACGGCAGAAAACCATTGGTCCAGTTCTCCACGCCCATCACCGGCAATTGTCCTGGGTCGATCAGTGCGACGTACGCAGGCAAGTTCTCGGTTTCACATCCCAGGCCGTAGGTCAGCCAGCTTCCAACGGTCGGTCGGCCGCTTAAAATCCTCCCGTTTTGTAGAGCTTGAATGGACTGCCCATGGTTGTTCACACCGGTGTGCATCGACCGGATCAGCGTGATTTCATCGGCCACCTCGCCCAGCCCCGGCAGCAGTTCGGAAAGCTCCATGCCGCACTGTCCATGCTTCTTAAATTTCCAAGGAGAACCTAGAATCTTGGCACTTGCCTGAGCTGCGTTGTCGTACTTGATGTCGCCGTCGTACTTCTTGCCGTCCAGTTTTTGCAGAACGGGCTTGGGATCGAACAGATCCAGGTGGCTGGGGCCGCCCTGCATCCATAGAGAAATCATGGCCTTGGCGGTCGGTTCGAAGTGCGGTTGCTTCGGCTTGACGTCGAACGTCTTCGGCTCCAGCTCAGGCCGGAGAAAGGGGGCTTTCTTCTCCGGCGTTTCGGCCAACAGCCGTTCATTTCGCAGCAGCGTTGCCAACGCAAATCCGGCCAGACTCATCGATCCGGACGTCACGAAGTGGCGACGCGAGGAAGCGACGTGCTCACGATAGGTTGAACGCTGCCGCCTGGGTTCTTGATGGTTCATGATGATTCAATCGATGTACAAAAACCGATTCGAGCTAAAGAGAGTTTGGCAGAAGCTGGACAGCGCCAAAAACTGAGGTGTTCTGTTCTGGTCATCTTGGGCAAGCTTCTTCGCTTCCGCCGAGTCGGTAAGGTGCTCCGCCAGAGAATCGATGAAGGCCAGTGCTTGGTTTACTTGCAGGTCGCTGGGCGTCTGACACAACGCGAGTTCCCACGCTCGCGCGACCTGGGCTCTTCGATCTTCACCGACCTCTTTTTTGACTCGCTCGGCCAGGGCGGTTGACTGTTGTAACACGAAGTCACTGTTCATCATCAGCAGTGACTGGGGCGCGGCCGTCGACGTCGGGCGACTCTCACAATTCGGCGACATTCGCGGCGCATCGAACGTGTCGAGCATCCCCAGCGGCCTGCTACGGCGAACTTGGACATAAACGGACCGCCGAAACTCTTCGCCCTGCATGTCAATGACTGCGCCGGGACGGCCCGCATTTTCGTTTTCGATTCCGATCACGATCTGTCCGACACGATCCGGCATCACGGGAACAGGAGGACCGAATCGAATAGGATTCAGTTTTCCACTCACAGCCAGCACGCTGTCCCGCAGCGCTTCGGCTTCCAAGCGACGAAGCGACATACCACTCAGCAGCCGATTGTCGGGATCGGCACCGTCGGTCGGCATCGTGCGCAGTGACTGGCGGTAAGCAGTGGACGTCATGACCAGCTTGTGGAAATGCTTGAGGCTCCATCCGCGGGCCATGAATTCAGACGCCAGCCAATCCAGCAGCTCCGGATGCGATGGAAGCTCGCCCAACGAGCCAAAGTCGCCGGGCGTGGCCACGATGCCTTGACCAAAGTGGTGCATCCAAAACCGGTTGACTAAGACGCGAGCGACCAGTGGATGTTCGCCGCTGGTCAGATACTTGGCGTACGCCAATCGCCTTCCGGTGCTCGGCAAACGTTGGTTGTCGACCGGTATGTTGACAGCTCGTCCGTGCGCCGGAACACTTAGCACGGCCGGCTCGAGTTTCTGCATCGGGTTGCGATGATCACCTCGTGCAAAGAAAAAGGTGTCAGGCACCGTTCCCGGAGTTTCGGTGAGCGCCCGGACCAAGTTTTCCTTCGGCTTCTTGGCGCGAATCGCCTTGGCTCGGTTGCTGATTTCTGTCAGTTGCGGCGCACGTTCGCGCGTATGGTCGATCTCGGATTTCAATTTCACCAACTCGGTCGCGGCCGACTCATCAAATTGCTCTAGATTATCGGCGGTTACTTCGACGCCGGCGTGGCGGGCAAGCAGTGCCCGTTGAGCCTCGGTCCGCTCGACCGCCGGAATTTCGATGACAGCGGCCAACTGCCCGGCTACGTCTGCGGCGAGCGAAGCAAGGGCCTTCGTTTGCGCGGCTTCGATAGCCTGTTTGGATTTCATGTTGTAGGTTTTCTTTAATCCGGCCAGCTTGATGCGGATGTCGCGATCGTACAAATAGAGCGACCCACGCGAGATTTTCAGGATTTTGGGAAACCTCTTCAGGTGGGCTTTCTGATCGTCAGTCCGCTCTTGGGAGGGTGTCTGATACGCAGTGCGAAGAGCGTCACGCAGTTCTTCCGGGACATGCTGGTCCAGCTGATCTTCCAGCGTCTCAGCGATCAACTCGTCCGACCTGTTCTGGTACTCTGCGTCGACCTGTTTGGCTTCCGCTTCCACTTCCGCAGCAGTTTTGCGGTCGGCCTCTGTATACAGCGATACCAGTCGAGCCTTTGGATTTCGCCAGTTCTTCCAGTCGTACGCAGGTTCAAAGATCGCACGGACCTGAAAGTACTCGGTCTGTGGAATTGGATCGTAGCGATGGTTGTGGCACTGGGCGCAGTTCAGGGTGAGGCCAAGTAGCGAGCTGCCGATGACATGAATGGCGTCAG
>JANQJJ010000178.1 GCA_028281725.1 Pirellulaceae bacterium
CGATCCACACAATTATCAGGCTCGACGCTACGGTTTGCAACCAGTTATCTTTGCAACACTCACGACATACTCGTTCGCAGAAAAGTAGGTTAGGCAGGCTACGGCATAATGGGGATAGCTGTCGTTTGCGTCGGTAGTCAGCTTTCATCGCAGCATCGCAATTTCGCGCACCGCAGGTGCTACATATGGCGTTGCGGAACGAAATGGACCCACGCTCCCAAGATCGGCTTAGGGCGACAATCAGGTGAGTGGGCGCCAGCACTGTTGATCGAGCACCGGAACTGAAAAGGCCTCGGTCGATAACGGTTCAACGGAGCCGGCCCTTACGTGGTTCGAAAGTTCGTAGCTGCTATTTGATTGCTTACACAGGATGGTAGGAGAGATATCTGCTAAAATACGCCCGGCGAGCGTCAGGGAGGTGGTGCGTTCGATCCGAAGCTCTTGGAAAGTGGGTTTATGTCCAGTGACTCAACCATTGCACGATCTCTACTGAGCCGCCGACATTGGCTCGGGCAAGTCTCAACAACAAGTTTATTGTGTCTGGGGCAGGTGGGGTGCCAGCGGGCAGTCCCGGAGCCGGATGGCGGCTGGCCAACTCCTGAAGAGATGCGTTTCCCGGGAAAAGTACCCTTGGGCGTCGTCAACTCCCGCCCTCCCTGTCTGGAGACGCCTTGGCGTTACTTTCGTACCGACTTTACCCCCAACGAAGCGTGTTATGTTCCCTGGCATTTGCAAATGCTGCCAACCGCCGTCGATTTGCAGAGCTGGCGACTTCGGATCGGCGGGGAGGTCGCACAGACGCAGGAGTATTCTCTGCAGGATCTGCGCGACCTCGAGCCGGTGGAGATTGCGGCAGTAAACCAATGCTCCGGCAACTCTCGGAAATTCGCTGCACCGCGCGTCCCGGGCGCCCAATGGAAAAATGGGGCGATGGGCAACGCACGTTGGACCGGCGTCCCGCTGCGAGTCTTGCTTGAAGAGGCGGGCCTCAAAGCCAGCGCGGTTGAGGTCACGTTTCGGGGATTGGATCGAGGAGGAATCCAAAGTGTGCCCGATTTCGTACGGTCGCTGAGCGTTGACTTTGTGAAGCAGTCCGATGCAATTGTTGCCTACGCGATGAACGGTGAGCCACTGCCGATACTCAACGGCTTTCCCGTTCGATTGGTGCTTCCGGGTTGGTACGCAACCTGGTGGATTAAGGCACTCACTGATATCAATGTCGTTGCGAAACCCTTTACAGGCTACTGGATGGAGAAAGCCTACCGAATTCCGGCGACGCCCAACGGCGTGGAGACGCCTGACAATCTCGCCACCGACACGGTTCCCATCAACCGGATGAATGTTCGCTCTTTCTTTACCTTTCCTAACCAGAATGCCAACGTCGCCGCCAATCGGTCTTGTGAGTTGGAAGGGATCGCATTCGACGGTGGAAGTGGGATTCGGCAAGTGGAAATCTCTACGGACGCCGGGAAGACTTGGCAAGCCGCGAAGCTGGGAACTGATCATGGAAGATACTCTTTCCGGCGGTGGCGCTATGAATGGACACCGTCTTTGGGGCAGCATGCTCTGTTGGTGCGAGCGACGAACAATGAAGGGGAAGTGCAGCCGCTTGAAGCGGGTTGGAATCACGCCGGCTACATGCGGAATGTGGTCGAGCCGCTAGCACTCACGGCGTCTTGAGCCACAACCGCAGCTAGCCTTCGTAACAAACATGGCAACTCCCAGACGATCGAATCGAGCTGTTTGGCGAACAGTTTTCTTACTGGGACTTGTCGTCGGTGCCGCCGCTGTGTCCTTTTGGGGCATTCGCAGCATGCCACTGCCGACGGTCTCCACCTCGGCTCCACCTGCGGATGCTCCCACGGCCAGTATCGTCTCGATCGCGATGCCGCACGAAGAGCCCCTGCCTCCTCTCGGCCCACATCGGTCGACCTTCCAAACCTCATGTACCATTTGCCATTCAACTCGATTGGCACTCAATCAGCCTCCATTTGCAGCAGAACGTTGGCACCAAATCGTCGAGAAGATGGTTACCGTCTACGGGGCCCAGGTTAACGCCACTCAGCAGAAGGAGATTGTCGCCTACCTCACCGCCATTTCCGAAAGGAAGACCAATGACCAATCGAGCGCGGTGGAGCTGGCGGCAGTCGGGAGAAGCCAACGAGTGACCGCAACCGAACGTTCCCAGCCTACGACGGGCTGATTTGGGCGCATGGAGTCGCTGCGTTGGTGATGGTGGGATACACATTGCTGTTGGGTCTGACCGTCGCCTTGAAGTTCCATTGGCCGGACCTCATGAGTGAGAGTTCTTGGGTCACTTGGGGGAGGCTCCGTTACGCTCACACACAAGGCGTGTTTTTTGGATGGCTTGGCAATGCGTTTCTTGCTTTTCTCTACTACGCAGCTCCGCGCCTCGCCGAGGGTCCGCTCACGGGGGTACGGCTGGGCTGGCTGCTGTTTGGTGTCTGGAACTTCCTGCTCGTGGTGCCTGGTTGGTTGCTTGTGCAAGCGGGTGTTAGCCAGCCCTTGGAATGGGCTGAGTTCCCGATGATTATTGACGCCGTCGCGATCTTTGCGTTCATTCTGGCAGCGATCCAGTTCGTCTTGCCGTTCTTCAATCGTCGGATTTCCGAGCTGTACGTTTCCGGTTGGTACATTCTTGGCGGTCTGGTCTTTACTCTGCTGGCGTATCCCATTGGCAATTTTGTTCCGGAGCTCGTGCCCGGCGCCCGAGGGGCAACCTACAGTGGACTTTGGATTCACGACGCGGTGGGCCTATTCGTCACTCCTCTCGCGCTGGCGATCGCCTATCTGGTGATTCCTGCGACGACCGGCAAGCCGATCTTTAGCCACTTCCTATCGATGGTCGGGTTCTGGATGCTGTTCATGATCTATCCACTGAACGGAACCCATCATTACGTATTTTCGTCCATCCCGATGGAAGCCCAGGTAGGAGCAATCGTCGCGTCGGTCTATCTTGGCGCCAATGTCATCTTAGTCGTAAGCAATCTCCTCTTGTCGTTGCGGGGTTGTGCCGCGACGGTTGCCTCTAGTGTTCCGCTTCGATTCGTCTGGCTCGGAGTGATTTGTTATCTCGTCGTCAGCCTGCAAGGCGCGATGCAGGCGCTAATGCCTGTGAATCGGTTTGTGCATTTCACAGATTGGGTAATCGGTCACGCCCATCTGGCGATGATCGGCTTCGCGTCGTTTATCGCCATCGGCGGATTGCTGTTCGTGTGGGAGCGGATCCCAGGTTTTCGCTATCAAGCGAGACTTGCGAATGGAGCATTTTGGATTCTTGCCGGTGGTCTTGGGCTCATGACTCTCGATCTCACGATCGCTGGTCTGGTCCAGGGGCAGCTTTGGGAGTCGTCGGCCCCGTTTATCGATTCGGTGACCGCATCGTCCTCCTACTGGGTGATTCGCTCAGTTTCGGGTGTCATTCTGATCGCCGGATTTCTCTTGGTAGCCGCAAGCATGCTGGTTGGTCCGTTGGGAGAACCGGCCAAAGTCATCGCCAACAGGCAAGCGGAGGTGCATGGGAACGAAACCCACGGTCTGGCCTGGCTGCGAGGAGCCTATGTCATCACCGCCCTAGCCGGTGTCGGAATGTTCGCCGTTTCATTCTTGGTTCTTGGTGTCCTTCCGAATCTTGTCCTTGAGGAGGAGATCCGACAAACAAGACCCAAGTTCTTGCCAGACCTCACGGCCAATGAACAACGCGGGCGCGAAGTCTACGCCCGCGAAGGCTGTGTCAATTGTCATTCGCAGTTGGTTCGGTTCACGCTTGCGGACGTCGATCGGTTTGGCCCTCCAACCCAGGCCTGGGAAGAGGACAACGCAGTACCACAGATGTGGGGCACCCGTCGCGTGGGCCCCGACCTGGCCAGGGAGTCGGGCCGGCGCACTCCCGATTGGCAGCTCGCGCATCTTTGGAACCCTCGCTTCGTCGTCCCCCAATCAATGATGCCCGGTTATCCATGGCTCTTCGATGGTTCGATGGAGAGTCCGAATCAGGAGGCTCTCGATTTGGTCGCTTACCTCGAGTCGCTTGGCCGCGAGGCACGCTTGGCTGGACGGGTTGGCCCACAGGCGCTCTCGGGTATGGATCCCGAAGAGGAAAAGGCAATGGGAATGTTCTGCGACTGCGCTATTCCACGCGAAATCGGTCCGGCACCCATGTTCTCCGTGTCGCAGCTTCCCGATAGCGAACGCGACCGATATGTGCTCAAGGGACGTGAAGTCTATCGCAATCATTGTAGTGGTTGCCATGGCCTCACGGGACGTGGCGATGGTCCTGCGTCGCCTGCGCTGATGCCTCGACCGCAAGACCTCACCGCCGCACGCTTCTCGACCACTGTGTTAAGCGAATCGCTGTGGCACGGTCGCCAAGGAAGCTCCATGCCGGGCTGGCACGATCTGCCGACTTCAGAATTACAGTCGCTCATCGTCTTTGTTCAATCCTTAGAGGTTCCCGATGAAGATGCGCCCGACCTCGATGAGACAGAGCTAAAGCTGGCTCGCAAGTTGTACTTGGCGAATTGCAGTCAGTGTCACGGCGCGAATGGGGAAGGATCTGCCGAATACGCAACAAACCTGGCGCCGGCGCCCACGGTGTTTCGACTGGTACGCCCCACACGGCGCTTGGCCGAGTCGACGCTCGCCGACGGTGTCCCGGGCACTGCGATGCCGGCGTGGAGAGAAAAGCTGAGCGACGCCGAGCGGACGCTATTGGCCCGCTACATCCGGAGCTTTTACCATAACTAAGAAGAATCCAAGTGGGAATCAATTTCATAGTCTCCGTCGTCACGCTCATGCTGGCCGGTTTCTGCCTAGTGTGGCTCCTGTTTCCACGCCTGCGTCGCTGGATGGAATCGCCAAAGTACCAGGTGCTGCATTGGGATCCGCCCGCACGTCGCAAGCCACCAGAGCAATCCGAATGAAGCCCGCAGGCCGTCGGCCGTTCGATCGGCTACTGCGCTAGCGACTAGCGGCAGACACAAAGCCGGTTTCTGCTATTGTTCCCCACGTGGGGCAAAACCGGTTTCCCTAAGCTGTTGCGGCGCAAAGCTTTGGAGTTGTGCCCCAGCACCGCTTTGGCAAACACGATTCGTTGGGGCAAAACTCGACTCCCAGGGCGAGTCGACGATTCCCTAAACCCTTCTCAATCAAGGGATTACGCGATCGACGGCCAGCACGCACCACCGAGTTTTGCCACACGTTTTGCCCCACGTGGGGCAAAACCCATCGATTCCTTTGCCCCACTTGGGGAGACACCCGATGATCTGGCCCAACAACCAATAACCAACAACCACCAGTCACTTGCCACTACACCATACAGCAACCCCATTAGATCAAATGGTTGGGCGGTTTCTACAACGATTTTTGGCCGGGGTAGTGAGTACGTTGAGTGACAAATTTCTGGTAGTTTAGAGCCTGGAGTGAACGACCTCGCAGCGGAGCTTCGCAGTGCGTCACGATCCCTGGCCTAGTTTCCGAATGCGTCACGCGGCTATCGCAGTCGTATTGGCGGCTATCGCTCTGTCGTGCTTTCGAGTCAGCGATGTGCACTATAGTTCGACCACGCAAAGACTGAGCAATCGACTCGCCGCGGCAATCAACGAGTTGACGCACATTGAGCAGCGACTTGATGAACACACCTGCAAGGCCGGCATCTGCTGCGGGGGATGTGGCACCACGATAGACGGGAGAATCGCCCCTATGGGAGGGTGCCAATGGCGGCCAGATACGGAGGCCGCACTCGCATCAGTTCGCGAGCAAGTTCGCGATCTGGAAGCGGCGCTTGCACGAGCCGCATGGGACCAACGCATCTATCGCACGCGGGGCCTTGCCGTCGCCCTACCTATGATGGTGCTGGTGGCGCTGGCGTTGCCAATTGGCTGGTTCGTTTCGCACCTCGGCGGCTGATTGTCAAGAACGCGCGGATGTAGCCATTCGTATCAGCATCCTGCAGTTGCTTCACTCCCTATTCTACCCCTATGGACTCAAGCAGACTCCGAAGACTGCCCTGCACATCGGCTCGCCGTAGAGCCGTCTCTCGTTCGGCACGCCACTGATAGTACGAGGCTCTGGCATTTGCCTCGTGACTTTGAGCGGCGTTTTCGCGTGCCAGTTCGTTCCAATGTTGACGAGCAAGCTCAAGCTCTTGGTCCGCGTACCAAGCCCTAGAGTCCCAATATGCACGCCACGATACGAAGCTGATGGGTACAAGAGTCGTCAGCAACAACAGACTGCCGAGCCGGAATCGCAATCGCAGTCGTTTGCGGCGTGATCCAACATCTGCTCCAGTCTTCATTTCACCCACCCTTCCCGGTCAGGCGCTGAGTTTCTCCCAACGGTTATCTATGTTACCGCGAAGGGGAAGTGCCAGCACAAGCCAGATCGTGCCTAGCTTTCACAGAGTAGGTGAAAGCGGGCTCAATCCCAAATCCGCGGCACCACCCATTTTTTCCTAGAACCCGGCCCAATAAATCGGTTACGCTGAACGAACATGGAATGGCGTCTTTCTAACCACGGCGGTCCTATGCGAATTCTGGTTTGCACACTAGCAGTCATGATGGTGGTTGCCGGTTCGGCGGTCGCGGCCAATTTAACTCAGCGA